>JANNQN010000419.1:0-1976 GCA_031400775.1 Planctomycetia bacterium
ACAAACAACCTCTGTCTTGAAATCAATGTCCGCGAAGAGTGCCAAACAATGTCTACTATCTTAATACCAACCCCCAATCCCCAACCCCTACTAATCGTACTCCCGAATCCGCCGGCCGATCGCCTCGCCCAAGGCCTCGCGCACGCTCTCGATCGTGATGCGGTCGAAAACCTGCTGGAAAAACCCGGCCACGACCATGCGGACCGCTTCTTTTCGCGTCAGGCCGCGGCAACGGGCGTAAAAAATCTGTTCGTCGTCGACGCGACCGGTAGTCGAGCCGTGCGTGCAGCGGACGTCGTCGGCCAGAATCTCGAGGCCGGGAATCGAATCGCTGCGGGCGTGATCCGACAGCATCAGGTTGTCGTTCCGCTGATTGCCATCGGTCTTCTGGGCCGCCGGATCGACCTTGATCATGCCGCGCCACACGGTGCGCGAGGTGTCTTGCAGCGCGGTCTTGTAGAGCAGGTCGCTTCGACACGACGGCGCTTCGTGGTGCTGTAGCGTGTGATAGGACAGGTGCTGCTTGCCCTCGGTGAACATGACGCCGTTGACTTGTGCATGAGCACCGCGGCCGACCAGGCCCACGTGCTGGTTGACCTTGGCCAGCCGGCTGCCGAGCGCCGCGATCGTCCACTGCAGCGAGGCATCGCGATCGACCAGGGCCTTCTGGTGCGCAAAGTGCCAAACTCCGTTGGCCCAGTTTTGCAGGTTCACATAGCGCAGTCGCGAGCCTGGGCCCAAGAGCAGCTCGACCGCGCCGCAGTGCAAGCCGGCGGTTCCTTCGGCAGTGCTGGCGGTTTCGGCCAGCAGGGTCGCCTCGGCCCCTTCTTCCAGGATGACCAAGGTGTGTCCGAAATCACTCGCGCCGGGCGACAGAACTGAGAGCATGTGCATCGGCTCGTCGATCGTCACGCCGCGGGGAACGTACAACAGCGCCCCGCCCGACCAGGCGGCGGCGTGCAATGCCGCGAATTTGTCGTAGGAAAAATTGAACGCGCGAAACAAGTGCGGGCGAATCAAATCGCCGTGATCCTTGACCAGTTCGTCGAGGCTGCCGAAGAGCACGCCCCGCTTGCGCCATTTTTCGTCCACGCTGGCCGCGTGCGGGCGGCTGTCGACGGCCGTCACCTGGCCGCCCAGTTGGACGCCGCGCGTGAGCAAAGCGTTGGCCGAGGGCGTCGCAACGGGTTCCGCGGGAAAACCGAATTTATCCCAGCGAAACAGCCGGATATCGGTCCGCATCCATTCTTCATCGCGCTGCCCTGGCGCCGGCAGCGATTCAAACTTCGCCCAGGCCTCTTCGCGCAACTCCCGCAGCCAGGCGGGCTCGCCGCGCGATTGCACGAATGCATCGAATGCCTCGCGATTGAATCCCAAGCGTGTGATCGTTTCAGTCATCGATACTGGTTCATTCCCGTTTCAGTTCGCAGCGGCGAAAAATCGTTGATCGCAATAGCGCCGCTGACGGCGCGAAGCGATCGGAATTACCTGCCAAGCCGCAAGCGGGTGGCTACCCGACCGAGCCTTCCATTTGCAGCTCGATCAAGCGGTTCATCTCGACGGCGTATTCCATCGGCAGCTCTTTGATCAGCGGCTCGATAAAGCCATTGACGATCATCGTGCTGGCTTCGGCTTCGGAAAGTCCGCGGCTGGTCAAATAGAACAACTGCTCTTCGCCGATCCGCGAAACGCTGGCCTCGTGGCCGACGGTCACATCCTGCTCGTCGATCTCGATGTAGGGATAGGTGTCGCTACGGCTGGCCGAGTCGAGAATCAGGGCGTCGCAGACCACGCTGGACTTCGACTTCTTCGCGCCGCTTTCGATCTTCACCAATCCGCGATAGCTCGAACGGCCGCCGTTCTTGGAAATCGACTTCGAGATGATGCGGCTCGACGTGTTCGGAGCGCAGTGTACGACCTTGGCGCCGGCGTCTTGATGCTGGCCGGCCGAGGAGAACGCGATCGAAAGGATCTCG
>JANNQN010000420.1:0-24662 GCA_031400775.1 Planctomycetia bacterium
GCGTCGCTCGCCAAGGGCGATTATTGACGTTGCGACCGCCAAAAGCGCGATCCGGGACAGAATTCAGACAGAGGACCTCGACGATGACCTCAACCCCTCGAGTTTATGTACACGGTCTCATGGCAGCCGCCCTTCTGGTGTTGCCGACCGTGTTGCTCTCGGCCGAACGGCGAGCCAGCAGCGCTCGCGAAGCGGCCCGCGGCGCCGACGAAACCGTCGAGATGTTCGCCGCTATGAACTCCAAGGACATCGAGGTCCGCCTGATTCCCAAGGACGAGACCGAGTCGCGCGTCATTATCAAGAACAACACGGCTCGACGTTTGAGCGTCAAGCTGCCCGACGCCTTTGCGGGCGTGCCCGTGCTGGCTCAAGGGCGCGGCGGCGGCGGTTTGGGCGGCGGCGCAGGAGGCCGCGGCGGTGGTGCCGGCGGTGGCGGCGCGCAGCAGAGTGTCGGCGGCGGCATGGGTGGAGGTGGAGGTGGAATGGGCGGAGGTATGGGGGGTGGCGGCATGGGAATGATGAGCGTGCCGGCCGACAAGACCCTGCAATTCAAAGTTCCCACCGTTTGCCTGGAGCACGGCAAGCCGGAACCCCGCGCGGCGATTCCCTACGAGATCAAGCCGCTCGACGAAGTCACGACCAACGAAGCGGTTCGCGAGCTGCTCACGACGTTCGGCAAGCGCGGTATGAACCAACGCGTGGCCCAGGCCGCGGCCTGGCACCTGGCCAGTGGACTCTCGTGGGACGAGCTTGCCAATAAGCAGATCGAGCACTTGGTCGGCGGCAACGAAGCCTGGTTCAGCCCCGACGAAATCCGCTCGGCGATGCTGATTGCCCAGACGGCCGTTGCTCAGAGCGAGCGAAATCCCCAGCGAAGCGCTAAAACGGTCCGCGCTTCGGATCGATCGGCCAGCAGCAACGACTAGCGATTTCGAGCGCCACGCGTCATGCGGCCAGGTTTGTCGCACGATTCAATTGGCCCAGCAGACGGCGAAGTTCCGTCTGTAATTGGAATCGCTCGCTGGTCCATTTCGCCTGCTGATCCTTGAATTCCGCGCGCTGCTGCTCGATCCGTTCATTGCCCGCCACAAGCAGGGCGGCTTGCTTCACGAGCTCCTTCTGCCGCAGGGCGGCCCAGCTCTGCAACTCCTCTCTCTCCTGGGCCAGCTTGTCGTGCTGCTCCGCGAGCCGGGCGCTGAGCGCTTGGACTTCGCCCTTTTGCTCCGCGAGCTCCTTGCGAGCCAGCCGCTGCTCGTCGGCAAGTTGCACGCGAATCTGGGCCAACGATTGAGTGAGCGCGGCCGGTGCCATGGTTCCGCACAGCCGGGCCCAGAGCTCCTCGGTCGCCAGCCGCATCTCCAGCCCCTCGCTTTGAGCCCGGGCAATGTCGCTGCGCATTCGTTCGAGCGCCCTGTGCCGGGCGGTCAACTCGTCCGAACGTCGCTTGAGCTCGCGGCGAGTCTTGTCCTGATCGGCGGCCGCGAGCTGTTCGTCTTCGGTCAATCGCTGGCGTTCGGCCTGCACGAATTGCGCGAAGCTGGCTCGCTCTTCCTCGAGCAATTGCCGGCCCCGCTCTGTGTCCGACTGCTCGCTGGCCAGCAGTTTTTCGATGCGATCCAGATTCTCGCGACGCATTTCGATAGCGCTCGCCTCGCGCTGGAAGTCTTGAACCCGCGCGGAATCCGCGAACCGCTCGGAGAGCCGTGCGGCCATCGCATCGAGCTCCGCCTGGCGGCGATCCAACTCGGCCGCGCGCGCGTCGAGGCCGGACACCTGGGCAGCGGGCCGATCCGCAGCTGGAGCCTGGCCCACGATTTCCTCGCCACCGCTCGTCTCGCGTTCGCGGCGATCCAATTCGGCTTTCTGCTGAGCGAGCTCGGCGTGTCTCTCGTTGAGCCAAAGCCGCGCACCGCGGATTTCCTTTTCCATGGCCGCCAGCCGGGCGTTCAGCTCGGCTTCGCGGTGATCGACCGTGGCCTGCTTGCGTTGCAGATGCGCGGCTAACTGAGTGGCCTGGGCGCGCACCTGGCGAATCGTCGCCAGTGCCGCTGCCTCGGTGTTCAGGGGCTGCGCGGCCACGTCGGCAACTTCGGCGGCCGGCAATGGCTCGGCCGCCATCGCCACGCGCGGGCCCACATGCGCGGTGTCGACGCGCGTGGCCGGCGACACGCGCGGAAAGGCCGTGGCGTCGGCTGTCGAGTCGTGCGGTACTTCACGTTGCGACATGATATTCTCGCGCGAGGCAGGCTGAACCCTCGCGGCTTGCTCGTCTGGTTGTTCGCTTCGCCGACGTCAAACGTCACGCAATCGGCAAGGTTTACCCAACTCCTATTTTCGGCCGTTGGGCGATGCTAAGTTGAGCAGTTCTGACGCCGGAGCAATTGTTCGTCGCGGCGGTTGCTAGCAGCGCGAGCAACGATTCCGGCGAGATCGGGCCGAGAGGAGAGGCAACGCCGGCAACCGGCCAGCGGCGAGACGTGGCGATGCAAGCGTCCCGTCTAATCCGGGACGCTCAAGGCGGCCATAAGCGAAGCGTGCGTGGCGAACTAGCCCTTGGCTGCGTCCAGGGCTTGCTGGAGCCGCGCCTTGGGCTGCACGCCCACGAAGCGGTCCACGACTTCGCCCCCTTTGAAGAGCAGCAACGTGGGAATATTCATCACGTTGTAGCTCTGCGCCGGGCCCGGATTATCGTCGATGTTGACTTTGCCCACTTTGACCGAGCCGGTGTACTCCGAGGCCAACTCGGCGATCACCGGGGCAATCATGCGGCAGGGACCGCACCAGGGGGCCCAAAAGTCCACCAGCACCGGCTCCTGAGATTGCAAAACTTCCTGCTCGAAGTTCGAGTCGGTAAATTCAGCGACGTTGGCCATGATATCTCTCCTGCCGTGAACTCTAGCGACGGCACGACTCGTAAGGGGTTTGATCGGCCGAGGGTGGCCAGCCTGACGGGATTGGCTGCGAGCCCAAATTATAGACACCCCCCGGGGCCTGTCCAGAGCCGCTGGCTTCACTCCGGCGGTATATTGGCATCCTCGTCCGCCGCCACAGACAAGCGAAGGACACGGATACCTTCGCCATGACCTATGAGACTTTCGACCACACGGCCGATCTCGGATTGCGGGTGCGGGCCGCCGACCTGAACGCGCTGTTCGCCGACGCCGCCCGCGGTCTGTTTTCGATAATCGCCACCGGCCTCGATCCCGCGCGAGCGGCCGATATGGTGCGTTTCCAACTCGCCGCCAGTGCAATCGATCTGTTGCTGTTCGATTGGCTCAACGAGTTGCTATACACGTACGAATCACGCCGCTTGTTGCTGTCTCGATTCGACGTAGAGGTGGCCGACAATTGGCTATCGGGCGTGGCCTATGGCGAACCGGTCGACGCGGGCCGCCACTCGCTCGAACACGAGGTCAAGGCCATTACGTATCACGGTTTGAAGGTCGAAAGAGTGGGCGAAGGTTGGTTGGCCGAGATCATCGTCGACATCTGACGCTGTTTGCGGGATAGGCGATCAGGCGCCGACTTGGGCCAGCACATAAGGCCCTTTGGCAATCACGGCGATTTTGGCATCCGCGCCGTACTCAGCCAAGGAATCCGCGACTGCCTGTTCCACGCTTGGCGCGCTCTCCACGAACAACTTGTCGATCGTGGCGGCGGGCAGCCCGTGGCTGACCACTTTCACCTTGGCCTTGCGCCGCACCTTGGCCAACTCTTCGAGTTGCCACTGATCGAGCACGAAGTATTCCTTGCCCAGGATCCGCTCGACGAACGATTCGAGGCTCGTATTCTCGGAAAACAGCCGCTCGAACTCCGGACTGCCGATGCCCTCGGTCAATCCGGCGGCCAGAATGATCGTGCCGCCTTGCTTCACGATCGGCAACGCTCCGGTGAGCCCCTTCACAGCCTGGTAGAACGTCGTGTCCAGCGGGTACCCGGCCGAGCTTGTGACGACAATGTCGACCGGCTCGCGCACCGTGTCGACGACCACCTGTCGCACGAAATCCACGCCTTCGAGAAACGCCTGCTCCATATCGCCGGCTACGAAGGCCAGCGGCCGCCGCTCGGAATCGATGACGACGTTGACGATAAAGTCGCAGCCCGCGTGCCGGCCGATCCAGGTGTTTTCCTCGTGCACCGGATTGCCATCCAGAATTCCGCAATCGGCATTGGGATGTTCCAGAAAATCGGGGCCGTGCCAGACCTTGACGGTTTCCAAGGCAGCGATGCCCGGACAGATGAGCTTGCGGCCGCCCGAAAAACCGGCCATCAGATGAGGCTCGATCAGCCCGGTCGTGATCTTCAAATCGGCTCGCACGTATCTTGAGTCGATCCACATCGGAACGCCGCGGGGACTCGTGCCCAGGAACGTGTGCTCGTTGATTTCTTGTCCGCGATGGTTCTCGATGCGATAGCGGGCCGCGATTTCCGCGCCGACCAGTTCGATCAGCTCGTCGCCTTCGTTTGGCCGGTGCAGGCCCGTGGCGATGAGGATCGTGATCTTATCGCGCGGGATGCCGGCCGCCTCGAGCGTGGCCAGGATCGGCGTCAGGATCATCTGGTTGGGCACGGGACGCGTGATGTCGCAGATGACGACGCAGGCATCTTTGCGTCCGCGAGCCAGCTCCGACAAGGGAGGCGTGCCGGTGGGATGCGTCAGCACGCCGGTCAGAACTGCATGAGGATCGGCCAACGGCACGACGTCTTTGTAGGCCAGTTGCCGCACCACGCGCTCGCCTGGCAATTCCACTTCGAGGCCGGTCCGAGCGTATTCGAGCCGCACGCGCATGGGAAAAGTCTCGACGCTGGGTGGGCGAGCTCTACTTCTTCTTCGTTTCGGCCTTCTTGGCCTCGCCCTTCTTGGCCTCGCCCTTCTTGGCGTCGCCCGCCGGTGCAGCCGCGCCCGTGGCCGCTGCGCCCTCGGCGCCTTCCTCTTCCTTCTTCTTCTTTTTCTTCTTCATCGCCAGTTTGAAGACCCGCACCTTGGGGAGCCCCAGCGGGCTGTCGCCTTCTTTCCAGCGATCCGCCTCTTTCAGACGGGTCAGCCGTTCGGCGCGCGAGAGCACGCTGCGGCTACGAACCAGTCCGCGGCGAATCCTGAGGCTCTTGTCCATTGTCATCGCAAATCATCCTCTTAATTGATCTCGACCGCAAAAAAAACGGTCGGAAGCCACCGGTCACCCACTCGCGCGGCTTGGGGCTGCGTCGCGCGTCTCGGAGCCGCACTGCGCGGTTTGGGCCCGCGTCGCGACGGCCGCTGCCGCCCGGGGCCGCAAGGGTGCCGAAGCAGCCCAGTATAGGCCCTGGCTTTGCGATCATCAAGCGCTAGTTCGCGGCTCTCGGAGCACTCAAAACGGGTCCAGCGGCTCGCCGCCGGCCCGGGTTACCAGGGCGTCGTACAGGGCCGGCTCGATCGTGTCGTCGATAAATCGGGCCGAGCCGTCCCCCAGCAGGTGGCCAACCTGGCCGCTGTGCATGCTCGAAGGACCGTGCAAGCTATCGATCGAGTCGTTCGTATCACCCCATAAATAATACGGCTCGTAATTGAGCGATACGACCGCTTTGGCATAGCTGGGCACATTGTCGACGTCGAACGGCCGGGCCACCGCGGCTGCGGCGGTGCCGTCGATCCAAACCGCCGCGTTTTGCTCGCGCGTTTCACAAACGAACACGGTGTGCGACAGGCCATCGGTGATGTCCTTGAATCGCGTGTTGGACTGGTAGTAGATCGCGCCGTCCGGGTGGCGCAGCCCGTCGGCGCCAGGGCTCCACAGGCTGCCCACGCTCGTCGCGCCCATGGCCACGTAATTGCGAATCGCCAGCGACTCGGAAATCGCCTTGTACTTGGGCTCTGCCGAAAAGTCGGTGCCGATAAACGAAGGACAGCGATACACGGGCAGGATCGTTATCGCCGCGGACCGATTGGCGGGGTCCAACGCCGAGACGCGATAGTCGACGATCGAGTGCAGCGAGGAATCTTCCAGAAACGGCAGGATCAGGCTCGCCCAACTGTGAATATGGACCCGCGAGTCGAACTCATAGTTCCAAACCCCCACGTCGACCGGACTGGTGCTGGCCGAGGGCAAGCGGCGGAAGGTGTCGCAGTAGCCGTTCACGGCCAGCCCGATCTGCTTGAGGTTGTTCAAGCATTGCGAGCGGCGGGCACTTTCGCGGGCGGCCTGGACCGCCGGCAACAACAGCGCCACCAACATTCCGATGATCGAGATCACAACCAGCAGTTCGACCAGCGTGAAACCGCGCGCTGTGGCGGCAGATCGCGACATGATCGCGCCTCGGTAACAAGCCTGTGCCCCAACCGCCATTGTATGCCAAAGGCCGAGGGAAAGGGGGCCGGCCGCGGAGAAATTGATCACCTTACGAGGAGAGGGCTGGCTCCTCGCGGTCAGGGAGAGTATCGACCCGGCTAGCGGTCGATGTGCGTATTGGGAAGACTGTGGCGCAGCTCCTGAACTCCGGCCGGAGTGACTTTGGTGTGTTTCAGGATCAGCGTGGACAGGTTTTTCAGATCGCGAAAATTGGCCAGCCCGGCGTCGGTCACGGCCGTGTTGCCGAGCGAAAGCGTGCGCAATTCGCTCATGCCCTTGAAGATCGACAAGCCCGAGTCGGTGATTTGCGTGCGGCCCAGGTGCAGGGTGCGGAGCGATGGCAGATTGCGGAGGTGCTGCAATCCGGTGTCGTTGACCTCGGTGGCAACCAGATACAATGTCTGCAAATCGTGCAGACCGGCCAGCGGCGCAATCCCTTCGCTGGTTACTTTCGTGTTGCTCAAATTCAAAGTCCGCACGTGCGGCAGAAACACAAGCGCGCCCAGCACCGCGTCGTTGACTTTGGAATGGCTCAAATCCACTTCCACGACGCGGTCTTCAGCGTCGGTCTTGATTTTACCGCCGAGTTGCCCGATCACTCCGATGGCCTGCTGCTCGCCGGACTGTCCGCATCCGGCCAGCGCTAGGGCGATCGCAGCCAGGATGCCGAGCGAGCAACGAATCGTCGTCTTCATGGCGTCCTCTTTATCACAAACCGTCCGGGCTCCAACCCGGCGCCAGCCCGCTCTCGCGACCCGTCGCCGAATCCGGCAGGTCGCCGAACCGCTTTCGACGCTACCTTAACTTTAGGTCACGCTCGGGCCGCTTAAGCGACATTTTCCCGCTCAACTCCCTTGATCGCCTTCAAAAAATCGTCCATGCTGGCCGGCCGTTTTTCCGGCTCGGGGTCCAGGCAACTGACGATCGCGCGCTCCAGGCGAGGATCGATACTGGGGCAAAGCGTGCGAATGTCCACGGGCTCTTGCGAGCCGTGCGCCATGGCCGCCAAGCCGGCTCCGCGCGGCCACGGCATCTCAAACGTGCACAGTTCGAATGCCGTCACGCCGAAGGCGAAGATATCCAAGCGCTGGCTCGTCGGGCGACGCCGCACGACCTCTGGCGCCATGTAGTTGGCCGTGCCGGTTCGATTGCCCGGCTGCATGAAGGGGGGCGTGGCCGGCACCGTCAGTCCGAAGTCGATCAGCTTTAGCGACGCGGCGTCCTTGGACGTGACGAAATTCCGCGGACAGATGTCGCGGTGAATATATCCGGCGCGGTGCACCGCGGCGAGCGCTTCGGCTGCCTGCCGGATAAGGTTCATCCGCCGCCCCTTGAGCAGCTCGCTGCGACCCACGATGAGCGAGTTCAAGCCCGGCCCGTCGAGAAACTCCATGACGATGAACTGTTCGTTCTCGGTGGTGATGCCGTGCTCGATGGTTCGCACGATGTAGGGGTGCGAGAGCGTTAGCGCGATTTCGCCTTCGCGGGGCTTGGTGAGGCCCACGAAGCGGGCTTCCAAGGCGGCGGTCTTTTCGCGATCCAGGATCTTGAGGCCGACGATTTCCTTCGTCGTCCGATCGCGGGCCATGTGGAACGTGGACATCGTGCCCGAAATCGCTTCGCGCAGTAATTCAAACCGAGAGCGAACGTTGACTTTGGCGCTGCCCTTGAAGAGATTTCCCAAAAAGCCCATGCGAATCGACTCTCGTTCCTCTGGCGCGGGATCCTGGGATCCGCTCACGGGCCAGGTTCCACGACAGCATTGCCCCTAGCGCTAACTCTAAACGGCGGTTGGCGATCAGGCAAGCGAGAGCGAATGCCGAGGAGCCGCGCCGACTACGGGGCCGAGTGGGCGCTCTTGGCGTCGCGCGACATCTTGCCGCAATAGTCGATCGCGCGGGCAATTTCGCTCTTCAAATCGCAGCGCCTGACGATGCGATCGATGTAACCGTGCTCGAGCAAGAACTCGCTGGTTTGAAATCCCTTGGGCAGTTCGATGCGAATCGTGGCCTGGATCGTCCGCGGGCCGGCGAATCCGATGAGCGCCTTGGGCTCGGCGATGATGATGTCTCCCAGCGAGGCGAAGCTGGCCGCCACGCCGCCCATGGTGGGATTGGTCAGCACCGACAAGAACAAGCCGCCGGCCTGGTCGTAGCGCGACAAAGCGGCCGAGACCTTGGCCATTTGCATGAGCGACAAGATGCCCTCGTGCATGCGAGCACCGCCGCCGGAGGCGCTGATGATGATCAGCGGCAAACGACCCTCGGTGGCGCGTTCCACCAGCCGGGTCAGTTTCTCGCCCACCACGGCGCCCATGCTGCCCATGATGAACGCGGAATCGGTCACGCCAAACGCCACGCGGCGGGCGCGGATCATGCCCGTGCCGACGATGGCGGCGTCTCGAAGGCCGGTTCGGGCCTGTTCGTTCTTGAGCCGGTCGCGGTACGGAATCTTGTCGGCAAACGAGAGCGGATCGGCCGGTTCCAACTCGGCATCCCACTCTTCGAAGGTGCCTTCGTCGAGAACCTGCCGGATACGATCGTGAGCCGACACGTACCAGTGATAATCGCACTCCGGACAGACGCCCAGGGCGCGCTCCGCCTGGCGGCGGAAAATCATTTGCTGACAGCCGGGACATCGCAGCCAAAGTCCCTCGGGCACGCCGCGCTTGGGGCGCTTGCTCGGAGGGCTCGGCGTTGTGATCGGAGTCTGGCTTGTCGACATCAGGGCAACCGAAGCTCGTTCAATCGGAGTATTCACAAAAGTCAGCTACCGTCGTCTAACCTAGAACCATCGGCAAGGATTAGACGCCGACGGCGGTTTTTTGGTCAATTTTTTACGACTGCGTGTGTGCGAAGGCCTGCGGCTCGAGCGTAATCACGTCCCATTTTCCGCAGACGGCAGAAGTCGTCCAAAGATCCCCAATTTCGCTTTGGGCCAGGAAACCGTGAACCAGACCCGCAAGGGGCTCTGGAACCACCAGGGAAATCGTGCCTTGCTTATGTTTCTTGAGCACTTTGAGAAGTGCGGTCTGGACCCTTTCCTGGGCTTCGATGAGCATCTCGCCCTCGGGCGGGCAGATGATGCCGGGCTGCTCCTGCCATTGCCTGAAAACCTTGGGCTGCTTGCGCTTGACGTCGTCAATCAGCATACCTTGCCACAATCCGTGGTCAATATTGCGCAAAGTATCCAGTTTCTTCACTTTCAACCCTAAAGCCTCGGCAATTGTCGTCGCCGATTGACAAGCCGATTGGCACGGGCAGCAGTAGATGGCTTCGATTCCCAGATTGCGAATCTCTTCGATGACTCGCTCGACTTCTCGGGTGCCTTGCTCGCTGAGCGGAATATCGAGCGTGCCCTGAATGCGCCCCTGTTCGTCGTAGTCGGTTGAACCGGGACGGATCAGTACGATTTGGACCATGGTCTTATTGCGCCCTCGAATGGGTCTTGGCAGAACGGGTAAGTGTATCAACCGCCTGTTTGTAATCGGATGTCTTGAAAATTGCCGAGCCCACGACAAACAGTCGGGCGCCGGCCGCCGCGCACTCGCCGATCGTCTCGGCGTTGACTCCGCCGTCGATCTCCAACAGCACCTCGGGCCCCGCCACGGCCCTGAGTTGGCGAAGATTCTCTAGTGCCTCACGGCGGAATGCCTGCCCACCGAACCCCGGCTCCACGCTCATCGTGAGGATCATGTCGCAGTCGTTCACGTATTTTCGAATGGCCGACAGCGGGGTGTCCGGGTTATAGGCCAGTCCGGCGGCCGCTCCCAGGGCATGCAATTCGTCCAATAGCGGCCTGGGATCGGCAATTGCCTCGACATGAAACGTAATGGCATCGGCCCCGGCGGCGAAAAACTGCCCTGCGTACCGGGCCGGATCGGAGATCATCAGATGGGCTTCGATCGGCAATTGGGTGACGCGGCGCACCGCTTCGACAATCGGGAGACCATAGCTGATGTTCGAAACGAAGTGGCCATCCATCACGTCCAGGTGTAAAGCCTTCACCCCGGCGGCTTCTAAGCGGTGCACCTCGTCGGCCAGGTGCCCGAAGTCGCAAAGCAGAAGAGACGGCGCCACGACGGGAGCTTCCAATTGCAGGCGCGCAAAACGCTGTCGGCGGGCTGAGGCTGGAGGCGTGTCTACCACGAGCGGGGACGCATCCGAAGAATCAATCTGTTGGAGACCGCCAGCGTGCTGGTATTCCATTTAAGCGTGGCGTTTACGACGCCCCACAATTGCCGGCAACGCATATGACAGCATGAAAAGGCCGACCGCTATTCTAACAATGCGCTCACTTCGCGTCTGCGCAATTCTCGAGCGAACGCTAAACCCTTGATGGGCAATCGATTAGGGCGGCGTTGGCACGACACCACATCGCCCCCCTTTCGAGGAGAACTGGCACGCATTCTCGAAACGGTCACGCGCCTTCGAAGTCCGGACTCTGCGGCAGATCGGCCAGACTGTTCAAGCCAAAGAGCTGCAAAAATCGCGGCGTCGTGGTGTATTGAACGCGACGGGGCTTCGACTCGATCCGCTCTAGTTGCAACAATTGCCGCCGCACCAATTGAGTCACGATGTGCCCGCTCGGCGTGCCCCGCAGGCGACTGATTTCCTCGGTCGTGATCGGCGCCCGATAGGCGACCGTGGCCAGGACCTCGATCGCGGCTTGCGAGAGCCGGGCCTGGCGAGCTTTGCCGTAGAACTTGTCGCCCAGTCGGCGATGACTTTCGTTGAGCTGCAGCCGGTACCCCACCCCTTCGGCCACGATCGCATACGGACAGTTGCGGCGACGATAGGTCTCGTTGAGTTGACACACCAGCGCATCGATCTCGGCCGGACGCACCCCGCGCATCAAACCGGCCACTTGCTTGGCCGATAGCGGCTCATTTCCCGGACTGCCGACGAACAGCATGGCTTCCAGAATGCTCCGCGGCGTGACTTCGCAGGCGTCATCCGCGTCGGCGGCGTGCGACGACTCGATGGGCAGTGAATCGTCGGCCGGAGCAATCGCTTTAGCGCTGGCCGCGGCATAGGGATCGTCCCCCGTGTCGAGCATGCCGGCTAGCGCCGCGCTAAGCTGCTCAAGCGCCAGCCCGGCTTCCTCGGGCGGCTGGCGAAACGCGTCCAACCCTAACGCGTCGGCCCGCTCATCCGTCTTTCGGCGCTCGTCTGCCATATGCCAACTATACGGCTGGGGCGAGGATCGCGGCAAGCGCATCCTGGAGCCGCGCCAAGATGTTCTGCTCGCCGCTTTCGCGTCAGGCGCCCGTGTGCTTTTTCATGAACGCCAGTCCGTCGCGGGCCAGTTGCAGCTCGCTCTGATACATGCGGCGCCAAATCTTGGTGGCGGCGGCCAACTCGGGCAGGGCCAGGCCAAAGGCCTCGATCACCATCCACCCGTCGTAGCCGGTTTGCTTGAGCGCGGCGAACGTTTCGGACCAGGCAATGTGGCCCTGGCCCGGCGTGCTGCGGTCGTTCTCGGAAATATGCACGTGTACCGTGTAGGGAGCACAGGTGTGAATCGCCTCGGCGACCCCCTTTTCCTCGATGTTCGCATGAAAGCTGTCGTACATCATCCGGCAACTCGGGTGGTCCACATCCTTCACGAAGCGCACCGTGTCGGCCGCCGTATTCAGAAAATAGCACTCGAATCGATTCAGATACTCGACGCCCAGCATCACGCCGGCCGCGGCGGCGATCTCGGCGTGCTTGCGCATGCTTTCCACGCCCCACTTCCATTCGTCGGCCGTCGGACCTTGACCGGTGAATTCGCCGATGGCCGAGTGATAGGGGCCGCACAGTGTCTCCGCGCCCGACACGCGGCAGCACTCGAGCGTGCGCTTCATGGCTTCGACGCCCGCTGAGCGAATTTTCGCATCCGGGCTGATCGGATTGTCGGCCGGACCGCGAATCGTGACGGCGGTCCGCGCCAAACCGATCTCATCCAGTCGCTTTCCCCATTGGGCGAACTTCTTCGCATCGGGATCGAAAATCGGCAACTCCACACCGTCGTAGCCCATCCGTTTGAGCTCTTCCAATACGGGCAACATCGCGTCGGTCAAGTCGCCCGACCACAACAACAGGTTCATGCCGAATTTCATGAGTGGGGACTGGGGGTTGGAGGTTGGGGGTTGGTTACGAGGACGGTGCAATCAGGACATAGTCGACGGAGCGGGGGCGAGCAGTAGCTCGTCCTTACGCGCGGTTACGAGCGGGCGGCAGTCGGCCAGCAGGTCGGATATTTCAGCCGGCAACAGCGGCAGCCGCACGCGGCGCATCACCTGGTTCAAGCGAAACAACAGTTTGCCATCGTCGGCATAGTCCGACAAGAAGCGCTCTCGGGAAAACAACGGGATAAAAGTTCCCAGGTTGTGCGTCGGCCGGGCGGCCATCTGATTGACGACCTCCTGCACGCACCGGCCGTCGATGCTTTCCATGGCCGCGTAGTACGCGTCGAGGCTCGCCGGATCGTCGGCGATCAACGCCCCGTCGAGCAGGATCTCGACCAGGATGTGCCCCAAGAAATGCGGGCGAAAACCCTCGTCGGCCGGCAGGGCCCCGCGAAGCATCCCGCACAGCTCCAGCGACAGCTCGGCAAAGGCCCGGGTCTGGTGAAACCAGTCGTCGTCGCGAAGGTGTTGCAGTATCCCGCGGGCGATGCTGGCAGCCCGCGGATCGGCCGCATCGACGTGCAACAGGGCCTGTCTCGAGCGGACCCGTACGCGGCGATCGACCACCCCCAGCCAGTCCGGCACCGCCGTGCCGGCCAGGAAATAGGGGTCAGCAACAAACCGCCGGCCGTGAGCGAAGTAATTCATGGGATTTGCCGTCGGATGTGCGTCAGACCGGCCAACGGCGCGATCCGCGCCAGCGCCAAACAGAAAAGTTGAACATCCGCCAGTTCACGACTACGATGGGCAGACGAACTCACGTCACACCTGTATTTTCACGTCGAAGGAGTAGCTCATGCGTCTCACTCACATTCTCTCGATCGCGCTGGCGGCCGCAACCCTTTCGATTCTGTCACCCGCCAGCGCCGCGGTGATCGACTTCGAAACCGATCCCGCCGCCGCGCCCTCGGTGGACGACTATGTGCTGGCGACGCCTTATCCAATCGGCGGCGGCAGCGTGCAGTTCTATTTCGACGCGAATGCAAATCTGACTTACGACTCCGGCGTCGACGGAGACCCTATCATTGAGCAGATCGGTGCCGACGGCAACGATGCCTTCACGAACAACTTCTTGTCGCTGTCGGATATCGCCAATTCACCCTTCGCACCGCAACTGGGTAACTTCTTTTTGCGACAAGTGTCACCCGGTCCGGCCCCAGCGCCATTCATCGTCGACTACAACACCAGTGCCACCATCACCGCGCTGTCGGGCGAGATTTGGGATATTGACGGCGCCAGCCAGGCCACGGAATTGTGGAAGGTCGAAGTCCTCGACGGCGCCAACGTCGTCCTGGCGTCGCAGTTCTCACCGCTAGGCAATTCCTTCGCACTCGACGCGCGGCCTTGGGTCTTCTCCTTTAGCGGGCTGCCCTTGGGTGTCGACAAGCTGCGAATCACGTTCCAAGGCACGAAGATCAACAGCATCGGCCTGGCGTTCAACAACTTCAATCCCACCGCCGTGCCCGAGCCGGGCAGCATTGTGCTAATGGGCTTAGGCGCAATTGCGCTGGTGGCAATCGGCGCCCGCCGACGTCGCGGCTAGCCGCTGAACAAGCCTAAGCGATCTCGACCCACTTGCCGCTTTTTGCGCTGACCAGAACGGCGTCGCAAACTTTCTGCGTCTCAAGCGCCGCGCGAAAGTCGGGCTGCGTGGGCTTGCCGCTTTCCAGGCCGGAGAGAAAGTCGGCCAGGGCGTTGGTAAACGTGTGCTCGTAGCCAATCGTGCAGCCCGGCACCCACCAGTGCTTCATGTAGGGATGCTCGGGATTGGTGACGTGAATCTTCTGCCAGCCGGTCAGGTGGCTTTCGATCTTAGTGCCTGTCTTGGGGTCGGCGTATTTGAAATACTGCAAATACTGCGGATCTTCCAGGTCGAAGTAGACGCTGCCGGCCTCGCCGTTGAGCTCGAACGTGTTGAAGTTCTTGCGGCCGCGGGCGTAACGAGTGCTCTCGAACGTGCCCATCGAGCCGTTCTTGAACACGGCCAGGAACATGCAGGCGTCGTCGATGCCGACCTTTTGCATCTTGCCCGTCTCGGCGTGCATGCGTTCCTTGACGAACGTCTCGGTGGCGGCCGTGACCCGTTGGATCGGTCCGTTGAGCCAGATAGCCGTGTCGATCGAGTGAGCCAGCAGATCGCCGGTGACGCCCGAGCCGGCCACGTCGACATCCAGGCGCCAGAGCGCGGCCCCGCCCTGCGGCACGTCGGTGGCGATCGTCCAATCTTGCAAATACGAGGCGCGGTAGTGGAACGGGCGGCCGATGCGGCCCTCGTCGACGACCTGCCGGGCCAGCGAAATAGCCGGCACGCGGCGATAGTTGAACCAAACCATGTTGGCTACGCCGGCTTTTTCGACCGCGGCGCACATCTCCTCCGCTTCGGCCACGTTCATCGCCAGCGGTTTCTCGCAGAGGATCATCTTGCCGGCCTTAGCCGCCGCCAGCACGATCTCTTTGTGCGTGTTGTTGGGCGAGCCAATATCGATCAGATCGATGTCCTTGCGCTCGATCAGCTTTCGCCAGTCGGTCTCGTACGATTCATAGCCCCAGTTCTGGGCAAAGGCCTTGATCTTGTCGTCCTTGCGAGCGCAGCAGGCCTTCAGCACGGGCCGATATTCGCGCTCGAAAAACTGACTGACCTGGCGATACGCGTTCGAGTGGGCCCGGCCCATGAAGCCGTAGCCGATCATGCCGATGTTGAGGGGTTTGGACATGGGGTTGGGGGTTGGGGGTTGGGGGTTGGGGGTTGGGACTCAGGTTTTGGGGTTCTTGGTTGGTGACTTCAACGATTTTCGCAGCCCATTTAGCGGGCGGCCGACGGAGGCGATTGACTCTGACAGGGATTCTTCGTCGGCCGGCGACAAGAGTTTGAGTCGTGCGGCCAGAGTGACTTGAGTATGTAGTTCGGCCAACGAGCCGCGAGCATGACCGAGCGACTGTAGGAACTCGCCCCACGACTGACGCCCATGCCCTTCCGCGATGTTGCTGGCAATCGACACCGCGGCGCGGCGCATCTGACTCGTTAGTCCGTAAATTTCTTCCTTGGGAAAACTCTTAGTGACGGCATAAACCCGCTCAGCGAGCGTCATCGAGCGTTGCCACACGACCAGATCGCGATACGATCGCACGACGCTATTTTCCACGTCCGCCATGATCGTCCTCTTCGTCCTCTTCGTCCCAACACCCAACACCCAACCCCCAGCCCCCTACCCCCACCCGTGCGCATTTCGCACGGCAATCATCGCCTTGAGAATGTCGCGCCAAGTCTTCGGGTCCATCATCGTCTTGTTGGGGAACATGCAGCCGTCCCAGCAGATGTGCGAGAGCTTTTTGGTCAGTTGGCCTTTCTCGTCCCGCAGCCAGAAGCCGGCCACCTTGACGATGTCGAGCTTGGCGTTGGGATCGTTGGGCAGGCAGTGCCGCCCGGTCTTGTCGTGGCTGCCAGTGCCGTGGACCGTGGCGTCGTTCTGGGCGACGTGAAAGTCGATCGTCCAGGGACGCAGCGCCGCGGTCAACTGCTTGAGCGCCGCGTCCAGCCGGGCCGTGTCCTTCCAGTCGAAGTCCGCCGGCAAGATCGCGTCCTCCGGCGCGTTGTGACCCATCACGTAGAGCAGCGTATGGGCCATGTCAGCCTGAAATCCCAGCGTCTGCGGACGGTCGACCATTTCCAACAGCTCCAGCATCCGCCGCCAACTGTGCATGCCTCCCCAGCAGATCTCGCCCTCGGCGGCCAGCCGCTGGCCGGCGTCGTCGGCGATCGAGCAGGCTTGCTTGAACGTCTCGGCGATGCGGCGGCTATTGGCCGTGGGATCGCCGGCCGCCCATTCGCTCACTCCCGTGGCCGAATCGATGCGCACCACGCCATAAGGGCGAATTCCTAGCTCGCTCAGCCGCCGGGCGATGCTGCACCCCTTGCGCACGGCGTCCAAGAACTTCTTGCGATCTTCCTCGTTGCCCATCGCCGAGCCGCCGCCGGTGGGCGGCCACACGGGCGCGACGACCGAGCCGATCACCAGGTTCCGCTGGCGCGCCTTGTCGGCCAATCGCTTCAGTTCGTCGTCCGAGGCATCGATGCTGACGTGCGGATCGAACAGAAACAAATCGAAACCGTCGAACTTGACGCCGTCCACTTCGGCCGCGGCCGTCAGATCGAGCATCGTATCCAAGTCGATTGGCGGCTCGGAATCAGGGCCTTTGCCGACGACGCCCGGCCAGGCGGCATTGTGAAGCTTTGGGAATGTATTGGGCATGATGAAGTTCGGGGTGAATTGACGGTTGGTTGAACGTTTTTCTTTCGCGAACGAAATGCCGGCTAAGCCTCAAGCGGCACTGACTACCGCGGATACGCGCCGACCTTTGGCAAGTTATTATGCACGTCGGGGCCGAAGTAGCGCAACCCGACCAAGGGCTCGTTGCCGGTGTTTTCGATTTCCACGCCGGCCGCCGCCGCTTCGTGCGAGATGAACACCTCGTCGGCGGTCTCCTGGCCGAAATGGATCATGGCTGGCGTTTGCAGGGCGAGCTTGCCCATGCGACCGCACCCCTGCACCGTGATCCAACCGCTCGCGCCGGGATCTTGCAGTTTGCACTTCTGGCCGGGCTCGACGGTCAACTCCTTGGCGCTGAACAACTGCGCGCCGTCGACCGTTCCGTACACGATCCAGCGATCGGTGAAACCGGTTCCGCTGCGGGCCGAGTCGACGATTGGCTCCAGATAATTGTGCTCCTTGAAATGGGTGTCGACGTTCTTTTCCCAATCGAGTTGCTCGATGATGAAGTCCAGGTCTTGATGCTTGTCCTTGGGCACGTCCTTGACCAGCAGGGCCCAGGGGACTTCTCGGCCCTCGACCAGCGACTGGAACATGCCGAACACATCGGATCCCCACTGCGGTTCGTAGGTGCAGAGCGAACCGGGGGCGTGCAGCACGCCGGGCGGAATCAACCAGCCGGTGCCGCGCTTCAGCCGATAGGCCTTCGACAAATCCAAAATCCCGTTATCGCCCTTCTTCCAATCTTCGAGGCACTTGCGCAACTGGGCCTTGGTCGTGCCGGGCTCCAGCCCCATGAACGTGTAGGCAAAATTGTTGTCGACGTTGTTGTATTGCGGCGGAAAGTAATAGCTCTCGGGCTTGCCCTGCTGGCCGGTCAGCGCCGCGTGCTTGAAGCCCTGATGCATGTGATGCGGGATCGGGCCCATGTTGTCGAAAAATTTCGAATAGATCGGCCAGCGATTGTATTTTTCGTACATCGCCTTGCCGATCAGCCGCTCGCCGGCCTCGGCCACGGCCTCCAAGAGCGTGAATCGCTTGCCCTCGAAGCTGACATAGCTCAAGCCCTCGTCGGGCGTGCGGTTGTCGTTGGCCGCTTCGGTGGTGCTGGCAAACCAGCGCTCGTCGATTCCGCCCCGATGGGCGCCATAGGCATACCAGTCGCCCGGCGCGAGCTTGATTCGTTTTCCCGGGTGCAAAAAGCTGCGCGGCACCCAAGTGGGCGTCAGCCGCAACAACCCGCCGCCGGCGTCGAGGGCCGAGGAAAGCGATTTTTCAACGTTGTCGGTCTTGAGCGTGGTGGCAGAAGACATGGTTGGTCGAGGGCTCCGAAATCGATGGTGCGGCGGGGCAAAGCCCTGTTTTATTCGCTGTGCGCGCGACTGGCAAGTGAGCGCCTGTGATGCCGAAATCCCTTCTTTCCTCCGGCCGCGTCGTCCCAATCCCCAACCCCCATCCCCCAATCCCCAACTGGCACTCCGTATTCCAATGCCTTACATTCTGCAATGCCCTCGGCGGACGCACCGCGGCGGGCAACGGCAAGGTTTTCACGAGTGAGGCAGTGCATGGCGCGCGAGAGTTGGGTCCTGACCGATGCCGAGCACGGCATTCACGAGGCCGATTTCGAGAAGACGCAAACCCGCGGCGAGCACGCCTGTTCGGTCAAGCGCCGCACCTTGCAGGGAGGCGTGCGCGAGGGCGTCGATACGATCGAAGTCGACAACGGCAAATTCCGCTTTGTCGTCTTGCCGACTCGCGGCATGGGCCTATGGAAGGGCTGGCTCGGCAAGACCGAGATTGGCTGGCAATCGCCGGTCAAAGGGCCCGTGCATCCGCAGTTCGTGCCGCTCACCGAACCCAGCGGCCTGGGCTGGCTGGAAGGATTCGACGAACTGCTATGTCGCTGCGGGCTGGAGAGCAACGGCGCGCCTGAAGCTGGGCCGGGCGGGGCCTATAAGTATCCGTTGCACGGGCGGATCGCCAACCGGCCGGCCCATCACGTTGAACTGACGATTGACGACGCCACGGGCGAGTTGAGCCTGACTGGCCTGGTCGACGAGACGCGGTTCCTGTTCCAGAAGCTGCGGCTCAAGTCAACATATAAGACCAAGGTTGGCCAGAGCGGCCTGACGGTCGTCGACGAGGTCACGAACTTGTCTGGCAACCCGGCTGAACTGCAACTCTTGTATCACATCAATTTCGGTCCGCCGGTTTTGGATCCCGGCGCCAAGGTGTTGGCGCCGATCAAGGCCCTCGTGCCGCGCGACGCCCGGGCCGCCGAAGGCATCAGCGATTGGGACAGCTATCCGAACGAGCAGGCCGGCTTCTCCGAGCAAGTCTACTTCTTCGAATTATTGGCCGACAGCGACGGCAAGACGCAAGTGGTGCTCAAGAACGCACACGGCACGCAGGGCGTCGCCTTGCGTTACAGCACGAAGCAACTTCCGTATTTCACGCTCTGGAAGAACACGCCCCTGGCGGCCGACGGCTATGTCACGGGGCTGGAGCCGGGCACGAACTTTCCCAACACTCGTTCGTTCGAAGGCGAGCAAAACCGGGTCGTCAAACTGAAGCCGGGCGAGACGGTGAAATTCGAAGTCGAGCTCGACGTACTCGGCGATGCGAAAGCCGTTGCGAGCGCGGAGAAGGCAATCGCGAAAATCCAGGGCAGCACCAAACCGCAGGTGTTCTCGACGCCGCAAGCGGGCTGGACGCGAGTGTGACTTGCAGTCCGATTCGCTACCGCGCGGTCCGCGTTCGCGACCACCACAATATGCTCAGGGCAAGTAGCGCCAATGCGAAGCTCGACGGCTCGGGAACCGTGGCGATCCAGGCTTCGTTCTGTCCCTGTGGATTCGTTCCACTCCCGACGAATGTCCGGCCGTCGGCCGAGACGCCCGTTGCGTCGGTGAGCGTCCAACCGGTT
Source organism: Planctomycetia bacterium (assembly GCA_031400775.1). Taxonomy (GTDB): domain Bacteria; phylum Planctomycetota; class Planctomycetia; order Pirellulales; family PALSA-1355; genus PALSA-1355. Next base: position 19,693 of record JANNQN010000420.1, read on the forward strand.
AGTCCGGTGACGCCGAGAGTTGTCAAGTAATTCTGTAGGTTGACCATGCCCAGGGTTGCATGCCAGAGGAATGCTTGAGTATTTAACGGCGTGCCGCTATTCCCAACAATCACGCTGCCATCAGCCGACACATCTTGGGCCTCGCTGGTACCTCCGGATAAGAACCCCAAGCCGACCATGCCGCTGCCGCTTGTCCAGCGAAAGGCCTGGTAATCAAAGAGATTGAAGGCGGTTCCGACGATTACGCTGCCGTCCGCCGAAGCGGCTCTGGCGCCGTCGTTAAACCCTCCGAAAGGCAACTCCCCCAACCCGACCATGCCGCCAGCGCTCGTCCAGCGAATTGCTTCACCCGAGGATGACCCGACGATCGTGATGCCATCGGCCGAAACGCCACTGGCTACGCTAGAAAACGCCCCGCCAGGCAAGTCACCCAAGCCAACCATGCCGCCACTCGTCCAACGAAACCCCTCGGAAAAAGTTGCGGCAGTGCTCTTGCCGTAACCTACGACAACACTGCCGTCGGCCGAGACATCATGCGCGACGCTCTCGAAACCTCCGCCAGGCAAGTCACCCAAGCCGACCATGCCGCCACCACTCGTCCAACGAAAGGCCTCCGCACGCCCCGAAGTGCTTCCGCCGTACCCGACGACAACGCCACCATCCGCCGAGACGCCCGTAGCGAAACTATCAAAGCTCCAGCCAAGTGATCCCAAGCCGACCATGCCGCCGGTACTTGTCCAGCGAAAGGCCTCCGCGAGCACCAACGCGTTTCGACCCGTACCCACAACGACCGTTCCATCGTCCGAGACGCCGGTCGCCGCGCTTCCGAACGGTCCGCCGGGCAAGTCACTCAAGCCCATGAAACTAAGCGAGGCTCCCCATGCGGATCTCGTGCCGGAGAAATTCGCGATAGACAGGGCAGCCGCCAGACACCACACGAAGAATTTTCGTTGCACCAACGCTCCTCCTCACCCAAAGCGTGGAGTTCCGACGCAAACGTTGGACGCAGCTTGCCTTGATTGAAGGCTAACTCATAGGAATTGGCGTAGTACCGGGAATAGCAGACGTTATCGATATATTGGCATCGCGATTTCGCTCAATCAACCAAATTATCGAGATACTTTGAGAATAGTCGGTCAAGGCGAAGGCCAATTGTTTCACTGTCGTGTACCGGGTGTCTCGGAGGAGACCGGCGGAACTGGCAACGGGACCTCTCCGAGCCGGCCGGTAATGATCTCGCGCCAAGTCCAGGCGCCCGGCTCGTCGATCGCCGCCAACAGCACGATGGCGAAGCTGCGCATCGCCAGGCCGACCGCGAGAATGATCATGCAACTGCGGTAGGGCTCGGCCGCCGAATCGGTGGAATGCGTGCGAAGCCAATCGAATGCCACGCCGCCGGCAATCGTCGCGGCGGCGTGAAACACGCTGCCCAAGGCCTCGTTGCTGGCCACGTAGGCCGGCGTTTGCAGCGGGGGCGCGAGCTTCAGTACCAAGTTGGGCAGACAGATGTTGTGCGCCACGTAGGCCGAAAACAATAGCCACGCGCCCAGCAACAGCCAACTCGTCTGCGGCCGGGCAACGATGTAGAACACCAGGCTCAACGAAACGCAAGCTTGCGCCACCATCAGCACGGGCCGATTTCCAATTCGATCGCTGGCCCGGCCCACCCAGCGACTGGCGCCCAGTTGGCCCAATTGCATCGAAACCCGCATGGCCGCCATCGGCGCCACACCCAACCCCAGCACATCCTTGGGAAAAATCACGTTCTGCACGGTCTGCGAAACGCCATTGGCCAGCGAGAACCAACTGCGAAACACGAGCACGCGCCAGAATCGACGATCGACGAACGGCGCCCGCATCGCCGACCAGACCAGCGAAGCACTGGGCTTGGGATAGCGCCGCGTGGCCGGCATTAGCACGAGCGGCACCAGCGACGCCAACAATAGCAGGGCGCCAATGGCGGTGGGAATCGCATAGGCCAACAGCAACCGCTCGGGCTGGTCTTTGAATTGCTCGCGCCAACGGTCGGCGAAGGTGCCGCTGGCCAATAACGTGGGAATGGCGACGGCCAATTGCACCATCTGTCGCCGCGCGAAATACCGGCCGCGGATGGCCGACGGCACCAGATCGCCCCACCAACTCCACAGCGCGACCGTGCCCAGGTACTCGAGCAACTGGTGAGCGAACAAGAGCGCGACCATGGCCGAGACCGCCGCGGATCGCGAAATCTGGGGCGCCACCAGCGCGATGGCAGGCAGGCCGACGATCAACGCGTAACTAAGCGACGAGAGCCACAAGCAGGCCCGCCGCGCGGTGCCCGCGCGATAAATAATGCCTGGAGCGAAGAGCCGCAGTAAACCGGCCAGATTCGGAGCGGCCAGCACCAGGGAGAGCGCCAAGCCTTGAGCCCCCAGGTCGCGAGCCAGGTAGCTGACGAGCGAGCCGGTCGTCAGCGCATTGCCGGCGGCCCAAAATGCCGCGTTGACATGGCCCAGTCCCAGCGCGCGGCGGCGCTCGTGGGCAGCCAGGGGGCTAGCGGTGGCGGACATGGTTTTCAAGAATAGGTGAACCGCGCGGCCAACAAAAGGGGGCAGGTGGTCGCATGCGGCACATCGCGCGCGCCATGCTCGAAATTGCACTAACTCTCAGGAACACCCATTCATGCCGCAAACAGGCGCCCCGGCGGGCTGGCTTTGGCGAACGCTTCAATGGCTCGCGTTGGCGACGATTCTGGTGGTCGGCGCATGCACGCTGCTGGCGTTCGCGGCCCGCGGCCATTGGCGGTTGGAGTTGATGTCTCATTTTCGCGCCCAGTATTTCTGGATGCTGGCGTTGGCCGCCGTTCTGTTGGCGTTTGCCCGGCGGCCGAGGCCGGCATTGATCGGCGTGGCATTGGCATTTGTGAACCTGGTGCTGATCGTGCCGCTTTATTTCGGCCCGGCGACCGTGGCCGATCGGCCCGTGTCTCGCGGGATGTCGCTGAACGTTTACTTTCACAATCGCGACTACAACCGCACGCTGGAATTGATTCGCCGCGAAGATCCTGACTTCGTGTTGCTGTTGGAGGTCACACCCGACTGGGCCGAGGCGATGCGCGCCCTGGACACCACGTATCCGCACGGACATCTCGAGCCGCGCAAAGACTCGGGCGGGATGGCGCTATTCAGCCGCGTGCCGATCGAGGACCTCGAAGTCCGCCGCCTGGCAAAAAATGGCCCCTCGACGATCCTGGCTCGACTGGTTTTCCCCAGCGGCACGCTGACCCTGGTCGGGGCGCATACTTCGTCGCCCAAGACGCCCGAGACCTTCGCAGTCCGCAACCAGGAAATGCTGGAACTGGGGGAAATGGCTAGCTCGCGGGCCGGCGCGGTAATGCTCTTGGGTGATATGAACTGCACGAGCTGGTCGCCCTATTTTCAGGACATGCTGACGGTCTCGGGCTTGGTAGACTCGCGGCGCGGCTTTGGCGTGGAGGGGAGTTGGCCGGCATTGCCGTTGCCGATGCGGATACCGATCGACCATTGCCTGACGACGCCTGATGTAGCCATTAAAGGCCGCAGAATCGGCGCGGCGGTGGGCTCGGATCATCGACCATTGATCGTCGATTTCTCGATTGCCGAGGCGAAGTAACCCTCGCGATTTGTGGGGCCGAAGAAGCGGGCTTCGTGCAATCGGATTGACAGGCTGAAATAAAATCGGAGAATGAGTGAACCGATCGGCGAGGCGTCCCGTATCAAATAGGACGCTGCGAAAGCCGAACTTTTGAATCGGGCAACCGATTCGAATCGGGTTCGCTAGCGGCTTTCTGGCGGCTTTTCGAGACCGCTTGGAAATATTCGAGGGGGCTGTTGACAGACAGCAGCCAATCCCTAGAATAGCAACTTCCCTGGAAGGCACTGCCTTATGGCAGGAACGCAGCCGGGGATATTTTTTCGATCTTTGACAATTCGGTAGTGACCTCTGAAATTTTTTTGCCAGCACAAGACTGTGCTAAGCTGGGATCGGGTTCTTTTCACGAAGGGCCCGATGAATCCGGCAAACCAAACCTGGACTTTTGATGGCTATCAACCCGCGAGTTTGACCGAGGGCAGCAATGCCCGAGGCTGGGCGAGCGGAAATGCTTACAAAAATTGAAGGGTTTGATCCTGGCTCAGAATGAACGTTGGCGGCGTGGATTAGGCATGCAAGTCGAGCGAGAACCCCGCAAGGGGGGACAGCGGCGCAAGGGACAGTAATGTGTAGATCATCTGCCCTCAGGCCCGGGATAGCTGCGGGAAACTGCAGGTAATACCGGATAACATCTCCGGATCAAAGGTGTGATTCCGCCTGAGGATGAGTCTGCATCCTATTAGCTAGTTGGCAGGGTAACGGCCTACCAAGGCATTGATGGGTAGCGGGTGTGAGAGCACGACCCGCGTCATTGGGACTGAGACACTGCCCAGACACCTACGGGTGGCTGCAGTCGAGAATCTTCGGCAATGGGCGCAAGCCTGACCGAGCGACGCCGCGTGTGGGATGAAGGCCTTCGGGTTGTAAACCACTGTCAGAGGGGATGAAATGCAGGTGGGTTCTCCCATCTGTTTGACATAGCCTCAGAGGAAGGACGGGCTAAGTTCGTGCCAGCAGCCGCGGTAAGACGAACCGTCCAAACGTTATTCGGAATTACTGGGCTTAAAGGGTGCGTAGGCGGCGCGGAAAGTTGGGTGTGAAATCCCTCGGCTCAACCGAGGAACTGCGCCCAATACTACCGTGCTTGAGGGAGATAGAGGTGAGCGGAACTTAGGGTGGAGCGGTGAAATGCGTTGATATCCTAAGGAACACCGGTGGCGAAAGCGGCTCACTGGATCTCTTCTGACGCTGAGGCACGAAAGCTAGGGTAGCGAACGGGATTAGATACCCCGGTAGTCCTAGCCGTAAACGATGAGCACTGGATTGGAGGGTCCTCCATAGCCTTCCAGTCGCAACGAAAG
>JANNQN010000421.1:0-18330 GCA_031400775.1 Planctomycetia bacterium
GTTTCGATCTGGCCTCGCTCAACATTCAGCGCGGCCGCGATCATGGGCTAGCCGACTACAATACGTTCCGCGCGGCATACGGACTGCCTCCCGCCCTGAGTTTCGCGGACATCAGCTCCGACGTATCCGTGCAGCTGTCGCTCCGTGATGCCTATGGAGACGTGAACAACATCGATCTATGGGTAGGCGGGCTGGCCGAAGATCACGTGGGCGGCGGAAGCGTGGGCCCATTGTTCCGCCGCATCCTGGTCGATCAATTCGAGCGATTGCGCGACGGCGACCGTTTTTGGTATCAGCGAGATTTGACAGGGCGTGACTTACGGCAGGTCAGTGCCACCACTTTGGCCGACGTTATCCGGCGCAACACGACGACCACGAATCTGCAAGACAATGTCTTCTTCTTCCATAATTCGATCGCGGGAAAAGTCTTCCTGGATGCCAACGAAAACGGCCGCTTGAATCGGGGCGAACGCCAACTCGACGGCATCGTCGTTACGTTGCAGGACCTCGACGGCAACGTGATTGCCTCCACGACGACAACGAGCTACGGCAAGTATTTGTTCGAGGGGTTGGACTTGGGGGTCTATCGCGTGCGCGTGTCGTTGCCAGACACCATGCGACAAACCTCCTACTATGCGACCGAAGTCGATCTCACGCGCGGCGAGAAAGTGCCGACGATGGATATCGGCGTCGCCACGAAACACCGCCACCTGTCGGTGCAGAAATGGTGGGACCACGCCCTGGGACAAGCCTTGGAAGGGCTCAGCTCGGAGATCGAATCCATCTTGCTGTGGGGCCGCTCGAACAGAAGCCTCTGAGCGATCGCGATGACCCAGCAACCCGAGTCGCCCGGGTGCAATACGTCCGCGGCCGAGCCCATTGAATTCGGCGGAAGAGCATTTGACCTTCCCTGTCCGCGGAAGTAAATGCGTCAACTCGCTCGCGCCGGCCGCAGAAGCCGCAGGGCGTTGAATACGACGAGCAGCGACATTCCGGTGTCGGCTGCGATCGCGGCCCAGAGCGATCCATGTCCGAGCAACGTCAAAATGACAAATACCAACTTCACGCCTAACGAGGCGACAATGTTCTGACGGATGATCGCCAAGGTTCGTCTCGAATGTCTGATTAGCCACGCGATCCGCGAAAGGTCATCGCTCATTAGTGCGATATCGGCGGTCTCGATCGCCACGTCGGTGCCGGCCACCCCCATCGCTATTCCAAGCGTCGCGCGCGCCATTGCCGGCGCGTCATTGACTCCGTCGCCGACCATCGCGACGCGTTGGTACCGGTTAACCAACTGTTCGACAGCTTTGACCTTCTCTTCCGGCAGCAACTCTGACCTGATCTCGTCGACGCCGGTCGCGCGACCCACTGCCTCTGCGGTGCCCCGGTTATCGCCCGTCAGCATGACAACGTGCTCGATGCCGGCGGCTTTGATTTGAGCCACGGATTCCCGCGCGTTGGTTCGCACTCGATCGGCGACGGCGATGAGTCCGCAGACATGCTCGTCGTTGCCAATCACTATGGCACTGGAACCGGCCGACGACCACGACTCGAGCTTATCGTGCATCTCCGGCGTGTCTTGTCCGCGTTCCTCCAGGTAGCGATGCGAGCCGATCCAGACGGGCGTGCCGTTCAGCACGGCGGTGGCGCCTTTGCCTTTGATCGCCTTAAAGTCATCCACGGACTGGTAACGCGCTCCCAAGGAGTTGGCATAGGTCACGACTGCCCGCGCCAGCGGATGTTCGGACCGCATTTCGATCGCGGCAGCGATCTGGACTAGCTCATTTTGGTCATGCCCCGCAAGCGGGACGACTTCGCTCACGGTCGGCCGCCCCTCGGTCAGCGTGCCTGTTTTGTCCAGCGCGATTGCCCGCAGGTGGGCAGGCGCTTCGACATATAGGCCGCCTTTGATCAGAACGCCCTCGCGAGCGGCCGAAGCCAAAGCGGCGACGATGCTCACCGGCGTGGAAATGACGAGCGCGCAAGGACAGGCGATCACCAATAGCACCAATCCCTCATAGAACCACTTGGACCAGGCGCCGTCCCACACCAGTGGCGGGAACACCATGACCGCCAGTGCGAGCGCCATGACGGCGGGCGTGTAGTACCGGGCGAACTTTTCGACCCATTGCTCGCTGGGCGATCGCTTGCTCTGTGCTTCGCCCACCATCTGCACGATGCGCGCGACTGTCGTCTCGCTGGCTCGCCTGGTCGTCAGGAACTCGACCGTGCCATCTTCATTGACGGTTCCCGCGAACACGTCGCTGCCCACGGTCTTGGGCACCGGCATGGACTCGCCCGTGATGGGGGCCTGGTTCACGGTTGTTTCACCCTTGGTGATCTTTCCATCCAGCGGGAACTTCTGCCCAGGTTTTACGAGGACCGTGGACCCGAGGGGCACATCGGCAACCTCCATTTCGCGTGCCTGATCCGAAGCAATGTCTTCCGACCGAGCTGGTGAACTGCGTTCGCCAGGTGGGGTCGCGATCTTCAAGACGTGTGCCTTGGTGGGAGTTAGCGCTAATAGCGCGGCAATCGCACGCCGCGCCCGGCCAACGCTCCAAGCTTCAAGCGTGATGGATAGGGCAAATAGGAACGCGACCGTGGCTGCTTCCAGAAACTCGCCAATCACGATCGCACCGGCGACTGCTAGCGTCATCAGCAGGTTCATGTCTGGTCTCAGCCGCACGAGCGCGCCCCATGCTTTGGGAGCGACATACCACGCGCCGCAGACAATTGCGCCGAAGTAGAACAGTCGGGCAACTATTGGGGTTGGTTGGGATTCTTGCCCGGCAATCACGGCGCGCCAGCCACTTAGGACGACGTGTGTGAGCACTCCCGCCGAGAGGAGCAGGCCGCTCGCCGTGGTCATTGCCGTTCGACCCCAGCGAGTCCAACCGGTTACCTGCGCAGACTGCTGGAACTCTTGCCAAGGCACTGCCTTGAGACCGGCCTTGCCCACGGCTGCGATCAATTCGGGTACGTTGACGTCCGCGTCGGAATACTCGACCGTCATCTTGCCGTTGAGCACATCAAACGACAGGTCGCGAACTCCTGCGAATGGCGCAAGCGCGCCGCGGAGCGTTGCCACCTCTTCGACGCAGTCCATGCCCAGCACTTTGAAAACCGCGATCGCCATGAAGTCGTCTCAGGCTGCCCTGACCCGCGGTGACGGGCTGATCATGCCATTCTCAAGATGAAGCCATGTCTGTGCTCGATCGGCAGCTACGGGATCGTGCGTCACCATCACGATCGTGCAGCCGTCGCGATGAAGCTCGTCGAAGAAATCGAGCACGACACGACGGCTCTCGGGATCGAGATTGCCGGTGGGCTCATCGGCCAGGATCACCGCTGGCGAATTCGCCAAGGTTCGGGCTAGCGCAACTCGCTGTTGTTGGCCGATGCTTAGCTCGCTCGGTTTATGATGAATGCGATCGGCCAGGCCAACTCGTTCCAACAGTGCGACTGCCTTCGCCTTCTGTTCGCTGGCCGGCACGCCGCCAAGGCAGAGGGGAACTTGCACGTTCTCGACCGCGGTCAGATAGGGAATGAGATTAAACGTCTGAAAGACAAAACCAATCTTGTCGCGACGAATTCGTGCCCGCGCTGCTATTGGCAGGTCGTAGAGCGACACGTCATCCAACAGCACGTAGCCATTTGTTGGAGAGAGCATTCCCCCGAGCATCGACAACAGCGTGGTCTTGCCGCTGCCACTGGGGCCGACGACCGCCACATAGGATCCTGCCACAATATTCAAGGTCTCCGCGCGAATCGCCGTCAGCTCAGCGCCTCGCCGCGAATATGTTTTCGTTACATTCTGCAAGCGAAACATCAGACTAAACCTCCTGAAAGCAAGTGCATGGATCGAGTTGGGCTGCCTGGCGCGCTGGCCAGTACGCGGCGACTAGCGTGACCAGAAGTGCCACGACCGTCGCAATCGCGACCGTGTCCAATAGCGGCGATACGGTAACCCCCGCCCATTGCGGGCCGAGTGCCATCGCTAGCCCCAGGCCAAGCGCGCAGCCACCGATGCCACCGGCCAGACCGAGCCAGGTGGCCTTGAGCAGGAACAGGCCGGAAATAAACCGCGGAGTCGCGCCCAACGCCATCAGCGTGCCGATCTCGCGGCGACGCTCTCGCACATTGGACGAGGTAGCGCTGGCGACACTAATTCCACCGACCAGCACCAGCACCGCCAGGACAAACAGCGATGAGCGGGCCATAAGTCGGTTCACGCCCACCTGGGTCTGCACGACTTGCGAGATGGTGACCACTCGGCTATCGGGCAGAAGTTGGCTGAGCTGCGGCACGAGTTGCCCCGCGGCGTCATCGCAGCAGCCCATCACTTCAATGGCGCTGACGACTTCGCCCGTCTTGGCAAGCTGTTGAACCGCGTGCAGATGTGCGAACACGCGGCTGTCGTCAATAGTGCCCGTCGAAGGCAGTACCGCCAGCACCTGGAACTTCTCGCCGAGCAATTCGACGGAAACGCCAGGCTTGAGCAACAACTTGTTTGCAACATCCGCGCCGACAATCGCTTCACGATCGCCCAGCTCCTCAATCGTTCGCTGCGTGGCTAGCGCCTCGGGTTTCATGTCCTCCGGCTTGGGACCACAAGTTGTTTTCTTGCAGCCGACGTGTGCTTTTTTCTGGAAGAGCGTCACGGTTTCCCAGGCGGCCTTCGCTTGGAACTCAGCCTGGGGCAGAATGCCAACGAGCGTCAGGGGCTGGCCTTCCAGGCGAATTGGAACGCACAGCCGAGGCGAGAGTCGCTCGACTCCCGTCAAGCCGGCCAGCAGAATCTGGGTCGCCCTTTCCTCGGGCAGCGTCAGTCCATTCTGGTCTGCCGAGTAATAATCCTGCAACGAAGCACCCTGGGGAAGCACCAGGATGTTTGCCCCGAGCGATTGCAATTGGCGGCCGACTTCTTGCTCGGAGAAGACCGTGATGTGGCGAATGGCGACCAATGCGGCGACTCCCAGGAGAATTGCCAAGACGCAAGTGACCACCGCCGATGGCCGTTGCCAGATTTCCTTCCAGACTATGGTGCGTAGAGTCATCGCTACTTCCTTTTCGCGCTGGGGGCCTTGGTGGCTTGCGGACTATGACCGTGCTTGCAGTTCGGGTCGTCGCAGCATTTGCCGGCCTCGTGAAGCGCGGCGGCCATCTCCGCTTTCGTGGCCGACGCAGCGAACTTGCCGACAAGCACCGCGGGCGGAGCGAGAAACACGACCGTCGATCCCTTGAGCGACGCGGGCACGATCTCCATCTGCTTGAGGAAGGGCGCCTCGGACGTATCGTTCGACTGAATCGAGATGACGCTGAGCCGATCCTTGAACTCGGGATCGGACTGGAAGTCGAGTACGGCGGCTGGTGTTTGACTGCGCGCGGAAGTATGCACGCACACCAAAACCATCTTTCGGTCCTGCATGGCTTTCATGCAGTCGGCCATGCCGGCGGTCACGAACGCGGCGGCGATCTGGGAGTCGGTAATTTTCTTGGAAATGAGCCCGGTGACGGCTCCGTTGGGGGCCACTGCCAGGGTAAAGGGAAGCGGCGCCCTGGCCACTCCGAACCGCTTCACGATCGCCTGCTCGGCCGGGTCGGTCACCGCGACATAGCACACGGTCGCCTGGTCGCTTCGCTGAGCAATGCTCGTTCGCAGGGCTTGGGCCATTGCGCGAGTGGCCTGGTCGTCCGCCTTATAGAAAAGCAGAAACGTGTACTTCTGGTCTTCGGCACTCTGATCGAGAGCCTGCTGGGCCTGGCCGCTTGCCGGATTGGCAGCGTGCGTGTGAATAGCCGAGTAGCTGGCAATCGTCAGCGCAGCGACAATATTGGCTACCAATAATCGCTTCATAGCGAATCCTTTCTTAGACGAGTTTCATCCGTGAAATCAACGATTAGAACCGACTACGACTTCGCGTCGCTGTGCTTGTGATCGGCTTCGCCCTCGGCAGCGGTAGGCTTCGGCGGCTTCTTGCCATACTTCGCCTCATACTGCGCGGCAAATTCGATCTCCCTTTCCGGATGGCAAATGAAACATTGCGAATCCGGGCGGTCGTGCTCCTTGCACCAGTCCTTTTTGGCCTTGAAATCCGCTACGAGCTCCGTCTTGCACAGTGCGCAAACCTCTTCCGGAACCCCATGTTCGTCGCACCACCATCCGCCGTGCTCGTGGCCGGCGCTCGATGTCTGGGTGGTTGCCGGGGCCTCGGGGTTGGATTTCTCCGACGACCGGTTGCAGCCGGCAACTGCCAGGGAAAATACCGCACAAGCCATGGAACTAACTTTCAGTGTGCTCATTACATTCATCGATGTGCTCCTTTCACGGTGTTGCGACAACTTCCGTAGTCAGTGAAATTACCTTGTCGTCAGGCTTGCGAGTTTTTGCTTTGAATGGAGACTGAAACAGCAGGTACAAAACCCGCAGAACCAACAACGACATCACCATCGCACCAATAACTCCTCCGATGACGACCGTTGCTAGCGGACGTTGCACTTCGGCCCCCATTCCCGTGCTGAAGGCCATCGGCAAAAAGCCCAGGCTGGCAACCAGCGTGGTCATCAACACCGGGCGCAATCGCGTGATCGCAGCTTGCATCACGGCCTCGTCGAGCGGCAGGCCCTTTTGGCGAAGCTGGCGCACATAGGACACGAGGATCATGTCATCTAGCACCGCGACTCCCGACAGCGCGATGAATCCGATGGCCGCGGAAATCGAGAAGGGCATGTCGCGCAACCAAAGGGCGAAAATACCGCCGACCCAGCCGAAGGGCACGCCAGTGAACACTCGCAGGGCGTCCACAACGTTCTGGTAGGTCAGATAGAGCAGGGTGAAAATGAGAACGGCCGCGACCGGGACTACGATCATCAACCGTGTCTGCGCCCGCTGCAGGTGCTCGAACTGTCCGCCAAATTCATAGGAATAACGGCCGGGCGGCAGCGTGAACTGTTCCTTCAGGAGTTGCCTTGCCTCGGCCACGAAGGATCCGATATCTCGCCCACGGACATTTGCCGAGACGGTGATTCGACGCTGCCCCGATTCTCGCGTGATGGTCGACGGACCTTTGACGACACGGATATCCGCCAACTGCGAAAGCGGCAACCGCTCGCCAGATGCCGTGGGGACCAGGATTGAACCGATGCCTGCCGTTCCCGCGCGCATTGTTTCGGGCAATCTGACGACCAGGGGAAAACGGAGCTGACCTTCGATGACTTCTCCGAGCGGCTTGCTGCCGATGGACTCGATGATGTCCGTCACTGCTCTTGCAGGCACGCCATGGCGGGCCAATTCGGCCTGGTTGAGCTTGATTTGCAGGACCGGCTGACCGGTTAATTGCTCGGTGCTTACGTCGGCGCTGCCGGGAATACGGCGCAAGATGGCTTCGATCTCCTTGCCTTTTGTCGCAAGCAAATCCAAATCATCTCCGAACAACTTAACCCCGAGGTCTGCGCGCACGCCCGAAACCATCTCATTCATTCGCATTTCGATGGGTTGCAGGAAGGCCAGCCGCTGCCCCGGCATATCTCGTAATTGCTTCTCGATCAATTCCGTGAGCTCTGCCTGCGTACGCGCCCGAGTCCAGGCTTTTCGCGGCTTTAAGGTGATGAACATATCCGTCAACTCGATTCCCATCGGATCGGTGGCGATTTCCGCCGTTCCGATGCGGCTCCATACGTGCTGAACTTCGTCGGGAAAAGCGGCTAACACCGCCTTCTCCATTTGCGTGTTGTATTTGATCGAGTCCTCGAGGTCGGTTCCGGTCAGCCGAATTACGTTGATCGCGATCGCGCCTTCCGAGAGTCGTGGTACGAATTCGGAGCCAAGATTCGGCGCAATCATGCCAAAGGCGATGAACAGCACGCACGCGGCGAATCCAATCACGAGCGTCTTGTGGTACATCGAAAACCGCAGGATCGGAGCATGAATCCGGTGGGCGATTCGCATCAGAAGCGGCTCACGCTCGCTGATCCGTCGGGGAAGGAACAGACTGGCCAGCACCGGCATCAGGGTCAACGAAAGAATCATGGATCCAATCAGAGCGAAAATCACGGTCAATGCCATTGGCCGGAAGAGCTTGCCTTCAATGCCTTCCAGAGTAAGGATCGGCAAGTAAACGATCATGATGATGAGCTCACCGAACATGGTCGGCTTGCGAACCTCGACAGCAGCGTCGCGAACCACTTCGATCGTGCTTCGTTGGCGTGTGTCGCCATGGGCGATGTGCCGGACGCAGTTCTCGATCATGACCACCGAGCTATCGACGATCATTCCAAAGTCGATGGCCCCTAAGCTCAGCAAGCTCGCCGAGATGCCGAATCGCAACATTCCGGAAAAAGCAAAAAGCATCGACAAGGGAATCGCTACAGCCACGATCAGCGCGGCGCGGATGTTGCCTAAGAAGGCGAACAGCACGGCAATCACCAATAGACCGCCCTCGAACAGATTGTTCTTTACCGTGGTAATGACGTGATCGACGAGCTCGGTCCGATCGTAAACGGTCTGAACTTGAGCGCTTGGCGGTAGCGTCGATTTGATGTCATCGAGCCGGTGCTTCATCGCCCAGGTGACTTCATGGGTGTTTTCACCCATGAGCATGAAGCCCAGCCCCATCACGACCTCGCCCTTGCCATCCGCCGTGACGGCGCCCCGCCGGATTTCGGAGCCGATCATGACATCGGCAATGTCGCCGACACGAATCGGCACACCGTCCTTGGCGGTAATGACAATTCCCTTGATCTGATCGGTGCTTGTGGTTCGTCCCAAGCCTTGAACCAGCACCGACTGGGTTCCCTCGCGAACGTTGCCGGCTCCGACATTCCGGTTGTTGTCTTCGACGGCCCGCACGACGAGGTCGAAAGTGAGGCCGTATTTGATGAGCAGGGTGGGGTCGATTCGTATCTGATATTGCTTTTCATACCCGCCCCAACTGTTGATCTCCGCGACGCCCTTGACAGAGCGCATCTTGGGTTTGATCACCCAATCGTGAATGGTGCGCAGCTCCGTGACGTCATTGCCGGCCCCCGTGACGACATAGTGAAATACTTCTCCCAAGCCGGTGGCCACGGGGCCCATCTTCGGGCGTTCAATCTCAGCCGCCAATTCGACAGTCGACAGGCGTTCATTGATCAGTTGTCGCGCGAAGTAAATGTTCGTCCCGTCTTCGAACGTCACCACGACTTGCGAGAACCCGAATTTCGATACGGATCGCATGCTCTGCAAACCGGGCAACCCGCCGATAGCTTGCTCGATCGGAAACGTGATGCGTTGTTCCACCTCTTCCGGGCCGAGCGATGGAGCCACGGTATTGATCTGAACTTGTACCGGAGTCGTATCGGGAAAGGCGTCGACGTCCAGATGGCGCAGCGAAAGGCCGCCGACCACCGCGAGCGCGATGGCGCAGGCGATCACGACAAAGCGGTGACGCAAAGAAATGTCAATTATCCAATTCAACATCGCGACGTTCCGGAAAATGTCCGAAGCTATTTCTTGGTCATGTGAACTTCGCAGCAGCCCGCACCGAGATTGCTCTTCATCAGTTCCGCCTCGAGCACGACGCTGTTTTTGCTGGCGATCACCTCTCCTGGCAGCAGTCCGGCAATGATCTCGGTGACGTCGCCGTCCGTGACTCCGACTCGCACCTTTCGGACATGAAAGAATCGGGGAGCGCCCTCTTTCAGAAAATGCTTGTCGCGGACAAATACAATATTGCAGCAACCATCCGAGTGCACCGCTTCGGTGGGGACAACGACAGCTTGCGAGTCCTCGCGGAGAACGACTCGGCCCGTGCCAAACGTGTTCGCCCGCAACCGTCCGTCAGGATTTGGAAGATTCGCTCGCACCTTGATGGTTCGCGTCTGATCGTCGGCCTCGGTGCTGATCCAAACCAACGATCCCTTGATTTCCGACTCTTCGTAACCTCGGCTTGCTTGGAACAAGACTGTTTGCCCCAATTGCAGGTACTTGGCATCGTCTTGCCGCACATCGAGCGTCAACCACATTCGATCGACATTCGCGACGCCAAAAAGTGTCGAGGTTGTATCCACGACCTCGCCGGCGACGGCGTCGCGAGCCACCACGACTCCGCGCAACGGCGCGCGAAGGGGGAAAAGATTTGACGTCGTGGACTCTCCGTCGAGGGCTGCAACCTGCTCGGCCGGCAAGCCCAAGAAGCGAAGTCGTTTGTCGATTTCGTCAGTGGACATCGCGGCATAGTCACTGGCCTTCGCGACAAATCCCAGGTTAACGAGGACCTGCTGAGCGCCTAACAGGCGGATGTCGGCTTCTTGCAATGCCGCCTCGGCCTCTTGATAGGTTCGCCCGGGTATGGTGCCATCGCTGGCTAACAGCTTCAAACGATCAGCGGTTTTGTTCTTGAGCCGCTGCTGCGAGATGGCTTGCATGAACTCGCCTTTTGCGCGACCCACTTCGGCTGAGTCGATGAGGGCCAGAATCTCGTCTTTCTCCACGCGATCTCCGACCTGCTTCTCCACCCGCCATACAGTGCCGGTTACTCGACTGGCTAGCCGCGCGGATTGGGTCTGGTCATACGTGACCTCGCCATTGGCAACCACCGCCTCGATCACGGGACGCCGCACGACCACGGCGATATCCATGCCGAGCTTCTCCATTGCCTGAAGTGAGGCCAACTGAATGGGCCTCTCGTGCAGCAGACAGCGGCTGTTGTTCTCGGCCCTCGGTCGCAATGCCAGCGCTCGATCTACTCGCTGTAAATCGTCGGGCGTAAAAGAGAATTCTTTATTCAGTTGTGCGACGTCGGGATGCTCCAAGGGACATTGAGCGACGCCGTGCTCTTTGCACCAGCCATAATTCGTCGGTCGAGCTATGAGACTCGTGTTGCACACGATGCACTGCGATTCAGGTACGCCGTGTTCCTTGCACCAGTCGTCCATCTCGACGGCGCCGCCGCCGAACATTTTGGAAAACTTGGGCAGCGTCCAATCGGTGCTGTGACCCCACAGGGCGAGTCCCGCAAGCGCGCTCAGCACAATCGCGGTCGGCGCTGACTTCCGCAGCCAATTCCAGTAGCTGGTTTTACTTGGGGGCGACGATACGGCCGCAGGTGCGGGCGCAACCTCGTCGCGATGCATGGTGGTTGACATTTGTCAGGTCCCGAAAAAAATCTTCGAACTTTGACGACGCCGAGACGTTGGCGTGTTGCCTGCTTCAAGAAACGCCCGCGCAGACAAGCGCAGCGCGCATCCCCGACCAACAAGGGTCAGAGTTAAAGCGAAGGCATCAAATCAACAGGATTTGATGAAAGAGATGGAGCCGCAGGGGTGGCTCGAGTCCGCCGGGACTCTGGCAGGAACTCCAATGCGGCAACGCCGCGGCACCCACGCAAGACGATTCGCAGCCGATCAGTGCGAGGTCGTACCGTAAGTTCTGCTCGATGTCGAACTGAACTCGAGGCGTCGTCATCGACTTGCAGATTCCCAGGCAACTGACTCTGCACTTGCCAGGTTGAGTCGGATGGTTCTGCCCGGATGACTTGTGCTGGCACTCGCCGCAACAAGGCGATTCAACGCTGTTGACCGATGCAACTTCGGTCTGGTGCGGCGCGCAAACGCTGACGGGATGGCAGCACCACCCCAGGGCTGTCGCGGTGAACAGCCATCCAGCCATCAGGATTGACAATAATTGGCGCATGGCTCGACCAAGAGACCTTAAGTCATCATTTCGCTTATCGGAATGCAAGTCAATGGAACTCGCGTCAAAGGCGGCAAAATCGCTAGAAAAGTCCGTGTTTATCGCGGCAACGTCCACCCAACGGGCTTGCCTCGGTGAGACAACAGAGCACTTTGACGTCAGACAAATTCTGGATGGTCCACGGACCTATTTGTGCTTGTGATCGTGGTCGTCGTGGTCGTGATGCTCGATCTCGCCTACATATTGCTTGCCGTTGATATTTACAGCCAACCGCCCCTTGCAGTCGGTCGCATCCAATGCCGTGCAAAGCTCTTCATCCTCGGCTTGGAAGCACGAGGCCATATTGCCAGGGTCGTTCGCCTGTGGGGCCGCGGCAAGCTTGTACTGTTTCGGATTGCCTCCGCTGACGATGTTGAGCACCAATTCAGTCCCCGAGATGGGTACGCTTTCTTTCGCTTTGCCGTCCAGAATGTAGACGGTGACACGATGCGTCGTATCGTCGTGAAGCAATTCAGCATGAAAGGCTCCGTCGGTGCCCAATTCAATCAGACGACCGCCGTGCGGCCCCGCGTGCGAGCGCTCGCCCGCGGAGTGATCGTGGCCATCGCCTTCGTGGTGCTTGTCCGCGACAACTGCGTCCGGAGCGCTACTGCCGCTTTTTGTGTTGCAGCCAACCAAAAGCACCGAGCCAAGTATGGCGATACAGAAGCCGTTGTATGCAAGCTGCGATTTCATGGAATGGTCCTTTTCAAGGGGCATCGAGGATTGTGCCTACCCACTCGCGCGGGTCGTTGCGGGGACGGACCGTTGTAAGCGTGCGGTCGGCGCGACGACGCTTGCGTCATCAAAAAAATCGTCGTCCAACTCGTCACCTTCTCCCCTGGCAAGTTGCTCCTCGGCATCCCGCTTGCCGAAGCACCAAAAAAGAGCGGGATGCACCAGGAAGTCGAGCAAGGTCGAACTAATCAGTCCTCCCAAGATCACCGTGGCGACCGGGTACAGAATCTCCTTACCAGGCTCGCCCGCCGCCAAGACCAGCGGAACGAGCGCGATTCCGGCGGTCAACGCGGTCATCAACATGGGAGCGAGCCGTTCCTTACCGGCGCGCTCGATCATTTCGGGAGTGAACTTTTCGCCCTCGTGGCGAACCAGGTGGAGGTAATGCGCGATCAGCAAGATTCCGTTGCGAGACGCGATTCCCGCCAGCGAGATGAAACCCACCATGCTGGCGACCGTCAGCGATTGCCCGGTAATGACTAGCGCTCCGACAGCGCCGATGGCGGCCATCGGCAAGGCCGCCAACACTTGCAACGAGAGATTCACGGAGCGGAAGAGCGTGTACAAAGCGAGGAACATGCAGGCCAACGAAACGAGACTCAATAGCCCGATCATTCGCGTGGCGTTGCGTTGGCTCTCGAACTGACCGCTGAACTCC
The DNA here is from genome assembly GCA_031400775.1 of Planctomycetia bacterium. Lineage (GTDB taxonomy): Bacteria > Planctomycetota > Planctomycetia > Pirellulales > PALSA-1355 > PALSA-1355. Next base: position 13,113 of record JANNQN010000421.1, read on the forward strand.
ACAAAGTAGCCCGTCGGTAGCGTGGCCTGAATGGGCGCGATGCGCTGTTGGATATCGCCGACGATGCTGGCGAGGTCCCGTCCCGCCGTATTGCACTGAATGATGATTCGGCGGCGAACATTTTCCCTGTTGATCGTGTTGGGGCCGCTGGCCTCGACCACACTGGCAACGTCACTCAGCGGAATCTGTCCGCCCGCCGGAACTTCCAGCGTCAGCCGCCGCAACTGTTGGGGGTCCTCGCGAAAGGGATCGTCGAGACGGACGAGCAGGTCGAATTTCTGCTGTCCGAGCACGATTTCCGAGACAACGCTGCCGTTCATCGCGGTTTGAATCACTTCGTTCACGTCGTCCGAGTTGAGACCGTAATTAGCCAGACGGCTGCGATCGAGTTCGATTCGCAATTGAGGAATCTCGATTTGCTGCTCGACCAACAGGTCTTTGACTCCAGGCACACCCTGCATCGCGGCCTTCATTTCATTGGCTTTGGCGCGCAGCACGTTCAAATCATCGCCATAGAGCTTGATGCCAATCTGCGCTTTGACCCCCGAGAGCATGTGAGAGATCAAGTGTTGCAAGGGTTGCTCGGCGGCGATAACGACGCCCGGCACCTGGGTGAGCTCCTCTCGAATGTCCTCGAGGATTTCTTCGCGCGTGCGACCTGAATTGGGGTCAAAGCTCACGATGATCTCCGAGACGTTCACGCCCTCGGCGTGCTCGTCGAGCTCGGCGCGGCCCGTTCGGCGACCGAAGGCGACAACGCCTTGTATCTTCTTGAGCCGCTGATCCACCATGCCGGCAATTCGATCGGAAGTGGCAAGCGAGGTGCCGGGCGGCAAGAGCACGTTGACTTGAACGGAGCCCTCGTTAAACGGAGGCAAGAAGTCTCGGCCCAATTGGGTGACCACGACGCAGCTCACGACCACAGCGGCGGCTACGGTCCCCAGGATCGGCCACGGATGCCGCACGCTAAATCGAATCGCGTAGCCGGCGATGCTCTTGAGGACGCGCAACAGCAGGCCGTCTTTTTCGTGGGACATGAAGCGCGCATTCGGCAGTAACCAATACGACAAGACAGGCGTGACCGTCAGAGAAACAAGCAGCGAAGCCAGAATCGAGACGATATACGCCACGCCCAGGGGAGTGAACAACCGTCCTTCGATGCCGCCCAGTGCAAACAGGGGAATGAAGACCAGCACCACCAGGATCGTGCTGAATACGATCGAGTTGCGAACCTCGCTGCTCGCCTCGTACACCACCCGCAGAGCCGGCTTGGGAACGGCAAGTTGCATGTTCTCACGGAGACGCCGGAAAATGTTCTCCACGTCGACGATCGCGTCGTCCACCAGTTCACCGATCGCCACGGCCAGGCCGCCAAGCGTCATGGTGTTGATGGACATGTTGAACCACTTGAAAACCAGCCCCGTCACGAGAATCGACAGGGGAATCGCGGTCAGCGTGATGAAGGTCGTGCGGAAGTTCAGCAAGAACAGAAACAGGATAATGACGACCAGGATACCGCCATCGCGCAGGGCTTCGATGACGTTGTGAATGCCCAGTTCGATGAAGCCCTTTTGTTGATAAACATTGGGATTAACGCGAATATCCGGGGGGAGTGATGTTTTCAAATCATCGAGAGCGGCCATGACATCGTCGGTCAGTTGGCGGGTGTCCGCTCCTGGCTGCTTGGAGATCGTGAGCATGACGGCCGGCTCGCCATTCACGGCCGAATCGCCACGCTTCACTTGTGGAGCTTCGACGACGCGCGCCACATTGCCGAGCAGGACGGCCCGCTCGGCGTTGGCCCGCACGACGACATCCTCAAGCTCCTTGATGCCCTGAATGCGACCGATCGATCGCACCAAGAACTCGTTTCCACCCCGGTTAAGATAGCCGCCTGTCGCATTCGCGTTGCTCTCGGCGACTGCCTGCTTCACTTCCGACAGGGTCACGCCAAAGGTTCGCAAGCTGTCGGGGTTGACCAAAACCTGAAACTGCTTGCGTCCACCGCCCATCGTGACCACCTGGGCGACTCCCGGAATCGTCAGCAGACGCTGACGAACGACCCAGTCCGCCATCGTGCGGACTTCCATCGGAGCGGTCTTGCCGCCTTCGCTCCACATCCCGACGTGCATGATTTGTCCCATGATGGACGAAATCGGGCCTAGCTGGGGCTTGATGCCGGCGGGCAGCCGGTCGGCGGCAACGGCCAACTTCTCGGCCACGATTTGCCGGTCAATATAGATATTCGTGCCCCAGGCGAATTCCACGTAGATGACCGACAGCCCGACGCCGGACGCGCTGCGCACGGCCTGGACGCCGGTGGCTCCGTTGAGGACGGATTCGAGCGGGAAGGAAATCAGTGTTTCGACTTCTTCAGGCGCCAGCCCCGGCGCTTCGGTCATGATTGTCACGCGCGGCCGATCCAGGTCCGGGAAAATATCCACCGGCAAGTTGTAGAGCACGTACCCGCCGTATCCCGTGATAACGAGCGCCAGTGCGATCGTTACCAGTCGATACCTGAGCGACAAGCGAATAATTGCGTTGAGCATGGTGGGCGGTCGCCTTGAAACCTAGTGATTGTGTCCGGCATGAGGGTCGATTGCGCCACCAGCTTTGTTCTTCATGGCCGTTTGCAATTGAAAAGCGCCGGACTTAGCGACGGTGTCTCCGGGAAACAGCGAACCGTCGTTGGCGATGACCGCCCAAAGCTGGTCGTGGTACTCGACGTGAACCGGGCGACGATCAAAGTGGTCGCCGTTGGCTTGAAACACGAACGACTCTGACCCTTCATTGGCAATCGCTTCGATCGGCAACACGATGCGATCCTTCCATTGCTCGACTGGGATGCGCACCTGCACGCGCTGACCCGGCTTGAATTCCCAATCGAGAAATCGCCGTCCATCTGGGGCCTGCTTCTCTCGCAATACGCGGTTCGGAAGCGTCACGTAGAAGCGGAATGCCCGCGATTCGGGATCGACCTTGTTTGCCATGTAGAGCAGATTGAGACCTGTCAGGATATTTGCGGGCTTCGTCGATCGAGATTCGATGATCGCGGAGACTTTCCAGTCCTGTGCGGCTGCCTGGCTCACCGCCTGGACATCCTGTTCGAACGCCTTGCCTTCAATGAACAATTCGCGATGATCGGCGAGAACAAATAGCACATCTCCGGCCGTAACGTGCTGGCCCTGCTCAACTCGCAGGTCCTGAACTTGCAAGGTAAGTGGAGCTGAATCGGCGTTCTCGGTCGCGGGCGCTTCGGGCACGGAAACCGACAGCCTCGGGAGCAGCTTTCGCGTCTTGAGGATGTCCGCTACCTGCTCCTCAGTTAGCCCGTGCAATACCAGGGTCTGGCTTTGGGCGCGCAAGATGGCTTCCGCCTTCTGTTTTTCGTAGTTCAGATCGATCAAAGTCTTGCCCGAGATCGCGCCGTCGCGTGCAAGGACCTCGATTCGAGCGATCTCTCGCTTGGTCACATCGAGCGATTCCGCCGTTCGCAAGAAGTCTCCCTGAGCCTGTACCAACTCCTCATGTGTAAGCCGAAGTTCCGCAAGAATCTGCCCAGCCCGAACGGCTTCGCCTTGCACGGCCGCGATCCGCGTGATCACACCGGTCATCGGCGCCGTGACCTCGACCGTGGTTCGTCCGGGCCTTTCGGTGATCATTCCGGGCACTGTGATCGTTTTCTCGAAAGGTTGCAGCTCGATCGTCGCCAACTGTAGTCCGATGTTGCTGCGCGCCTGCTCGCTCAATTCGAGTGAGTTGGCCTCTTGATGTCCGGGATGGCCGTGGTCGTGACCGGCGTCATCGTGTTGACCGCCGTCGTGGCTCGCGGTTTTGGATTCACTCGCGGAGCGCGACCCGAGGCCCGACATTTGATCCTTGCCGAGGTAAACGGCGATTGCGATGAGCGCAATCGCTGCCAGCGGCAGAACGACTCGCAGCGCTTTTGATTTCAAGAAACTGATCTTCATGGTTCACTCCACATTGCTACCTGACTTCGGCCACGGGGGACGCGATAAGCCGGATCCGCTTTTGAGCGCGCAACAACACGCGCAGGAAAGTGCTACCAGCGTCGATTGCGGCCATTGTTCAAAGCACCGCAGTCGAGGCACAGCTAGCAGGGAGCGGAGACAATCAGATCAAGAGAATCTGATGCAGAAGATGAATGCGCGTGTGTGGCGCGAGTTCCTGAGAATCAGGATAAGCAGCGCGAGCGATTCGCAGGCTATCCAGGGCGACTTTGTCCGCGGTTGCCGCGCAGCAATCGAGTGCAAGAACCAAAGTCATTTCGACGGACGGCGAACCATCGCCACGCACGAAGACACAACTGCCTTCGTCGCAAGGTTGGCCTGGGGAATCACTTTTGGTCCCGTCATCCGAATGCCCATGCTCGTGCTCGTGGGTCGAGCAAGCGTTCGCCTCACCCAACACCGACGCATGCGCGTGATGGCTGCAACACCCGGCAAGCGAGTGTGCCAGCACGACGATCGCCAGCGATAGGGTGATGGGACGGTTCATGGAATCCAAAAATGCGCCTAGTTCGGCATTCAATCATCGCCACTTATCGGTCCGCGGTCAACGCGGGCTGAATGAAAATACCGCTTTTGCCGGTAGCATTCGATCGTGAAGGGATCGTCGTCGATTGGGACACGACCGCTTGCGAGTCCCCCAAAGGATAGCTCGCGGTACGCCGAAGGTTTCCTTGGTAATCAAACTCCGGCATTCTCAGCAAGCGCCGGTTGTTGATGAACCGTGAGAGCCGAGTCGGCCGCGACTGGATTTTTCGCAAGATCATTCCGGTGTAGCTTGAGCCAGCGGGCGCGGCGAACCCAATAGAATCGAACCGGCAGAAACAAATCCACGACCTCGTCCGAGATCAGCAGTCCGCCGAGAACCGGCAATGCCATCGGTGCGAGGATCTCGCCGCCGACGCCTTTGGCGAAGACCATCGGAAAGATCGCCAGGATTGCCACGCCCTCGGTGAGCAGCTTGGGACGCAGGCGATGCACGGCTCCCTCGATCACTGCCTGGCGAAGCTCTTCCAGTGACTTGATGTTTTCCAAGCCACCCCGTTTGTCGATGGCTTCGCGGAGATAGACCAGCATGATGATGCCCGTCTCCGTGGCCATGCCGAAGCAAGCGATGAAGCCCACCCAAACGGCCACACTAAAATCCATCGGCGGTGCTGACCACCCTTGCATGATTTTGGGGAAGAGAT
>JANNQN010000422.1:0-1568 GCA_031400775.1 Planctomycetia bacterium
CCAGCGACGCCGTGATCAGCGTCGTGCGTCCGCAGGGCCTGGCCGCCAAGGCGCGGCTGGAGGTCGGCGATGTGATCGAATCGGTGGGCAACGCTCGAATACTGAGCAAGCAGATGGTCTACAACTACCTGCTCGAGAGCATCGCGTGGGGCAAGCCCGTCAAGGTCACGGTTCGCCGCGGCTTGCCCAGCCCCTATGCGAGCCATCCGCGGCTCGACTTGTTCGTCGGCTCGGTCAGCCCGCACAAGCTGGCCGACATTGGCTGCACGATTTGCCACGACGGGCAGGGCAGCGCGACGGCCTTCAAGTGGGCTTCGCACTCGCCGAACGATCCGTTTCAGGCCGACAGGTGGAAGCGCGAGCTGGGTTGGTTCGACAACCACCATTGGATCTTTCCGATGTCGCCGAATCGCTTCAGCGAGAGCCTGTGCCTGAAGTGCCACCACGACGTGACGGAGCTGAAGCCCAGCGAGAAATTTCCGGAACCTCCCGCGCCCAAGCTGATGGCGGGCTTCGAGCTGATCAAGGACATGGGCTGCTACGGCTGCCACGAGATCAACGGTTTCGACGGACCGAATCGCCGCATTGGACCCGATCTGCGCACCGAGCCGAACTACTCGGCCGCGGCCCAGGCCCTGGTCGCCGGCGGTGGATTGACGGAAGAGCAGACCGTCAAGGCCCACGACCTGGTTTCCGATCCGTCGAACGCCACGGTGCGCCGCCAATTGGCCGAGTCGCTCAAGAACGCCGACAAACTGCCGGGCGAGCCCAGCGTTTCCAAGAAGCTGGTTTCGCTATTGGACGACGTCGAATCGCCGGGGCAGTTGCGCAAGGTCGGTCCCAGCTTGCGGCACGTCGCCAGCAAGGTCGACTTCGATTTTCTCTACTCCTGGATTCGCAAGCCGAGCGATTTCCGCCCCACGACCAAGATGCCGCAATTTTTCGGTCTTATGGATCACTTGGGTGGTGATAGCCTGAAGGATTCGTTGCGATTCGAGCCGGTCGAGATTCGCGGCGCTGCCGAATATCTGCTGGGCAAGAGTCAGCCGTTCGAGTTCACCGAGCCGCCCAAGAGTGTCTCGGCAAAGGCCTCGGCCGAGCGCGGCAAGATGGCCTTCGAAGTGCGCTGCCTGGCCTGCCATCAACACAGCGATTTTCCGGCCGGCAAGATGACGCAGGGTCCCGACCTGTCGCGGATCGGGGCGAAGCTCGATCGCCCCGGCGATCCCGACGGCCCCAAATGGCTGTACACCTGGCTAAAGAATCCGAACTTGTACCATCCGCGCACGTTGATGCCCAACATGTTGCTCGACCCGATCAAGGGCAGCGACGGCCAATTGACCGATCCGGCGGCCGATATCGCGGCGTTCCTGCTGGCCTCGCGGCAAGACTGGTCGCCCACGGACGTGCCCGCGCGTGAAATGGACAAGTCGGAAGCCGACGCGCTTGACGCCCTGGCACTGACCTATCTGCAAACGGCGCTCAGCTCGCGCCGTCAGGCTGAAATTTATCTGAAGACCGGAATAACCGAGAGCCGTCGCGCGGAGCTCAAGGGGGACGAGGTCGAG
>JANNQN010000423.1:0-9503 GCA_031400775.1 Planctomycetia bacterium
TTATTAGCGACGCTGTGGGCGACGTTATGGCGCGCGTCGAGCGCTTTGCGAAGCCGCGCGATCCTCGCGCTCACAAATCACCGGCGGCCGCTCCGGCTCGCGCCCGCCGCCTAAAAAAGCCGAATTTCAACAGGCTGCTAACCAAACGAGAGAGAGAAGTGCTTGAGCTGCTCGGATCAGGGGTCGAGACCCGGACAATCGCGAATCAACTCGATCTGAGCGTAAGCACGGTGCATACGCACATGCGCCGGTCGCGGGAAAAGGTGGGTTTGGCCAGCGTCGAGGCGCTGATCGCTTTTGCCGCCAGGTACTGCTACCCGGTCAATCACCCGCTCGGTCAATCGACTCCGAGTTCCGTGCGGAGAGCGTAAAAACGGAATAGCGATCACGCCTCGTCGGCTTCGACCAACTCTTGCAGTTTGCACCAGCGTTCTTCGATGGGCGTCAATTCCTTGGCGATCGCCGTGACTTCGGCGTGTAGCCGCACGGCTTCGGCCGGATCGGTAGCTTCCAGGAGTTGAGCGCTGAGTTCTCGCTTTTGCTGATCGAGCCGCGCGATGTTTCGCTCGAGCGCCGTCACTTCCTTGCGCAGCTCGCGCTGCTGTTGAGCCCGCTGCTTGCGATCCAATCGCGGAGCCGGCGGCCGAGTCTTGCCGGGGGTTTGCTTCGCCGACTGTTCGCGTTCGCCGTCGTCGATTTCCTTGTTGACATAGTACAGATAGGCGTCGTAGTCGCCGCGATAGTTGACGACTCGCCCAGCCCGCACTTCGATGACCGCGGTCGCCACGCGCTTCATGAAGTGCCGGTCGTGGCTGGTGAACAGCACTGTTCCCTTGTAGGCGTTGAGCGCTTCGGCCAGGGCGTCGACCGTGTCGACGTCCAGATGATTGCCGGGCTCGTCGAGCACCAGCACGTTGTATTGGCTGAGCAGTAGCGCCGCCAGGCACAGCCGCGCGCGTTCGCCACCGCTGAGCACCGAGATCGATTTGTTCACGTGCTCGCCACGAAACAGGAAGCTGCCGGCCAGGTCCAGGATGGCTTGCGTCTTAGTGCCCGGCGCGGCCGAATACTCCAAGTGCTCAAGCACGGTCCGCTTTTCGGGCAGGCTGGTATAGACGTGCTGGGCGTAGACGCCGATCTCGCATCCGTATCCCCAGCGCATTTGACCGGCCAAAGGAGACAAGGACGAGACCACAGTCCGCAGGAACGTCGTTTTGCCTTGCCCGTTGTCGCCCACCAGCGCAACGCGCGCGCCGTGCTCGATCTCGACGTCGATGCCTCGGGCCACCTCATAGTCCGGATATCCAATCGCCAGCTCCAGGCAGCGCAGCGCGGGCCCTTTTCGCGGCTCGACCATTGGGGCACGAATACGCACCAGCGGCTCGGGGGTCGCCAACTCGATCTCTTCGAGCTTTTCCAGTTGCTTGCCCTTGCTGCGCGCGCGGGAGGCCGTGCTGGCCCGCGCGCGGTTTTTGTCGATGAAGGTCTCCAGGTGGCGACGCTTGGTGAGGATGGCGGCGCTGGCTCGTTCCTCGTGCTCGCGGCGTTCGCGCTGATATTCCAAGAACGCGTCCACCGGCCCGGGAAATAAAGTGAGCTTACCCCGCGACAACTCCAAGGTCTGGCTGCACGTCACGCCCAGGAATGCCCGGTCGTGCGATACGATCAAGCAGGCCTGGCGAAAATCTCGCAGGAAATGCTCGAGCAAGATCTGTGTTCGCAAATCGAGAAAGTTCGTCGGCTCGTCCAACAGCAACAGATTGGGATCGTGCAGCAGCAAAGCGGCCAGCTTGACGCGGGTCTGCCATCCGCCGGAGAGCTTTTGCAGGGGACCTTCGAGGTAGCTACCCTTGAGCTCGAACCGCCCGGCCACTTCGCCGCACCGCCAGTCGGGCTGACCGCTGTCGCGCATCAAAAATTCGAGCACGGTCTCGCCCGGCAGAAACGGATCGTGCTGCCGCAGATAGCCAAGCCGCAACTTCGGGTGCCGGACTACTTCGCCTTTGTCCAACTCCTCGTCTCCAAGCAAAACGCGAAAGAGCGTCGACTTGCCGGCGCCATTGCGACCGATGAAGCCGACCTTGTGGGCATCGGTCAGCGTCATTTCGGCGCCGTCCAGCAGTGCCTGGTGCCCGTAGCTCTTATGGGCGTCGAGAAGTTGCAACAGCACGGCCATCGTCCACGTTCCTGGCAAAGTAGAGTCGAACGGCACAAGGGGCCGCGTAGCGAGAAAAATAGTTCAGGCCGCTTTCGGCGTAAAGGTTAATCGGGAAGGTTGCGGATTGCGGCTGGGAACTTCGGCTCGGCTCGTCGACGCTTGGCCGTTGCCGCGATGACACAAAAGAAGGGACGCGATCCGGCCACGGCGGCGAGATCGCGTCCCTCGAGGTTTTCACATCGGGCGACCGGATTGGGCCGCCATCGTTCACCAAAATCTCGTTACTTCAAGATCTTGCCGGTGTCGGCAAGAATGCTCTTGATTTCGCTCTCGCTCAATCCGCCGGGGCCGACCGCATGACTGGCAGCGACCTTGCCGTCGCGGTAAATCGTCACCGTGACTTCGGCATCGGGATTGATGTTGAACTCCGAGGGACCGTTTTCGTTGTCCTGCGGAACGACCAACGCCACGTTTTCAACCTGGTTCTTGGCGGCAAATTCCTTGGCCACGCTCTTCAGCTCGGCCTGGTCCTTGCCCAGCAGGTTGACGAACGACGACAGCTTCTGGTCGGCGTTCTTGGCCACGTGCTTGTCCAATTCCTTGACGAGCATCGCCAGCGAATTGTCGGCTTTGCGGGCGAAAACCATCACGACCGGCTTCTTGCCCAGCATGCAGCGATAGCAGAAGTTGGCGCCGACTTCCTGGCCATCGTTGACCGCACCGCCGCACTTCTCGACGTCAAACGCTCCGACCAGATCGCCGGGCTGCAAACCGCTCTTCAATTCGGCGGCTCGGACGACCGTAATGCCGGCCAACAGCATGGCGGCGAAACCCAAAATGACTGAAGCTTTCATCGTGCAAACTCCTGCTAGGTACGTGGTAGATCAAATTCCGAATAATCCACGGTCGCTCGGTTGTACGTAACGACCGGGCGGTTGGTTCACTCGCGGCATGGCCCAATCGCGGAAAAAGTCGTGTCAGGCTACGGCCCCCGCTCGCGACGACTCGCAACGGCGCTGCGGCGCGGCCCGGTCGGCGTTATTCTAGGCCACGCGTCGGCCCGCGGCCAGATGGCGGCGCCCCTTCTGGGTGCATTTTTTCGCATCTCTCCATGTGTTCACAACTATTGGACGGGAAAAACCTTAGGCTCGCCGCTCCAATGCTTTGCCTTGCTTGCGCTCACTGGCTAAATTGATGCGAGTGGCCCCCAAAGCGCCAGGTCCAGATTGCCTGGTCAATGGTCAGCCGCAAGATGGATTTTATTCGTGCAACAAGAACCGGCGGGAGGCATCTGACGTGATACGTACGCTCGCACTTTGCTGGTTGCTGTGCCTTGCCGGACTAGCCCAAAGCGCCGACAACCAATTGACCGAACAAGAAAAGAAAGACGGCTGGCTGTTATTGTTTGACGGGAACACGCTGGCCGGCTGGACGACCAGCGGCGAGCGCCCGAGTCAACGACCGGTCGAAGAGAATGCCATCAACCCGCACAAGTGCGGCGGCTACATGATGATTCACGAGCGGCCCTGGTCCGACTTCATCCTGGCGCTCGATTTCAAGATCGCTCGCGGCTGCAATAGCGGCGTCTTCGTGCGAACCTTTCCGCTCACGCCGCGCCCCGGCAAAGACGTGGGCTATAACGGCCTGGAAGTGGCGATCGACGACACGACCACCGCTGGGTTTCAGGACACCGGTGCAATCTACGACCTGGTCAAGCCGGGCACCGCAGCCAACCGCCCGGCGGGCGAGTGGAATCACCTGCAAATCACTTGCGACAAGAACCGCCTGTCGGTGGAGTTGAACGGCGCGCGAGTGTCGGAGATGGACCTCGATCAATGGGCGGAAAAAAACAAGCGACCCGACGGCACCAGCCACAAATTCGACGTGGCGTTCAAAGATCACCCACGCCACGGATATATCGGCCTGCAAGACCACGGCGGCGAGTGCTGGTACAAGAACATCAAGCTCAAGCCGCTGGCCCGGTAGGACATCGCCCGGGCGGCGACTATACTAGTGGTCTGTTCCTGCGATCGTACGAACCCGCCCGTTTCCCTGCCTCTTAACCGGCCAAACCCACCATGCCAGGCGTGCGGCGACTGTTGAGCGAAATCGCGCTAGGTCTGCTGGCGCTCGGCTGGCTATCGGGGCAGGTCGTCCTTGCAGACGAACCCGTCGCCAGGCAAACGCCTGTCGACTTCGTTCGCGACATTCAACCGATTTTGGTCGTGCATTGCCACGAGTGCCATGGCGGCAAGCGTCAAGAGGGCGGACTACGGCTCAACGCGAGCGAAACCGCGTTGGCCGGAGGCGACTCCGGTCAAAAGGCAATCGTGCCATCCGATCCAAAAGCCAGCCGCCTGGTGCGGGCGATCGACGGCTCCGATCCCGAATTTCGCATGCCACCCGAGGGCGAAGGCGAGCCGCTCAGCGCCGAGCAGGTGGCGTTGATCTCGCGCTGGATCAGCGAGGGAGCCAATTGGCCGGAAACTGCCGACGCGAAGTCCGACCGCGCCGAACATTGGGCCTGGCGCAAACCGAAAAAATCGCCGCTCCCCAGCGTGCAACGCGCCGATTGGCCGCGGCATGCGCTCGACCACTTTGTGCTGGGGCGTTTGGAGCAAGCCCGACTGGCGCCCGCGCCTGAGGCGAACCGCTATATGCTCGTCCGCCGGGTCTATTTGGATCTGGTTGGTCTGCCGCCCACTGCGGCCGAGGTCGATGCCTTCGTGAACGACCAGGCCGAGGGGGCATACGAGCGGATGGTCGATCACGTGCTGGCCGATCCGGCTTACGGCGAGCGCTGGGCCCGCGTGTGGCTCGACCTGGCCCGCTATGCCGATTCGAAAGGATACGGATCGGATCCTTTGCGCAACATCTGGCGGTATCGCGATTGGGTGATCGAGGCCTTCAATCGCAACCTGCCCTACGACCAGTTCACGATCGAGCAATTGGCCGGCGATCTGCTGCCCCATCCGACCCCGGATCAGATTCTGGCCACGGCCTTTCATCGCAACACGATGGCCAACGACGAAGGCGGCACCGACGACGAGGAATTTCGTGTCGCGGCCGTCAAGGACCGCATCGAGACCACGATGCAAGTCTGGATGGGCCTGACGATGGGCTGCGCGAAGTGCCACAGCCACAAATTCGATCCGATTACCCAGCGAGAGTACTATCAGGCTTACGCACTTTTCGATCAGACCGAAGATGCCGACCGCGGCGACGAATCGCCTCAAGTGCCGACTCCCACCGCGCGGGATCGGCAACAGTTGGCTAATCGTCACGCCCAAATCGCAATGATTCAGGCCCAACTCGAAACTCCGCCGCCCAACGTCGATGTGGAACTGGCCGCCTGGGAGCAAGCCGTTCGCCAGCAATCGGCCGGCTGGACGCCGTTAGAGCTCACGGCCACGGCAAGTGACGGAGTGACGTTCGAGGCGCTGCCGGATCGTTCACTGCGGGCCGACGGCGCCAATCCGGACCGCTCGACGTATCACTTGGAAGCGAACACCTCGGCCTCGAAGATCACGGCGATCCGGCTCGATGCGCTGCCGGATGAGGGCTTGCCGCAATCGGGACCCGGCCGCGCGGCGGGCAACTTCGTCCTAAACGAACTGCACGTCGCTGCTGCTCCGCTGGTTCCCAAACCCGTCGCGGGCCGGTTCGTACGCATCGAGATACCGGGCCGCGAGAAGTTGTTGTCCCTGGCCGAGGTGCAGGTGTTCGCCGGCGCCGAGAACGTCGCCCTGGCGGGCAAGGCGACCCAATCGAGCCTGTATGGCGAAGCGATCGCCGGGCGGGCGATCGACAATAACACCGACGGCGACTACGAGAAGCAATCGGTCACGCATACGGCCGACGGCGACGACCCCTGGTGGGAAGTCGACCTGGGACGCAGCGTGCAACTCGACCGCATCGTGGTTTGGAATCGCACCGACAGCAATTTGCAATCGCGACTGAAGGACTTCCGCATAGTCGTGTTGAGCGAGTCGCGAGAACCCGCTTGGCAGCGAGCCGTCTCGGAACCGCCTCAGACCGACGCCCAATTCGCTCTGGCTGAACCAACGCGGGTGGAACTGGCCGATGCGTCGGCCGACTTCTCGCAAGCCGATTGGCCAATCCAGCGCGCCATCGATGGCAACGTCGCGGCCGACTCGGGCTGGGCCATCAGCCCGCAGGTGGGCAAGCCGCATGATGCCGTGTTCCGGTTGCGCCGCCCGCTAGAATTCGAAGGCGGAGCGAAGCTCAAACTGTCGCTCGTGCAATCGTATGGCGGGCAACACACGCTGGGCCGCTTCCGCGTTTCGGTGACCGATACGGCTTCGCCACTTGCGGCGGTGCCGTCGCGCGTTCACGAAATCCTGCTCGTTGAGCCGAATGCCCGTTCGTCCGATCACCGCTCCGAGCTGGCACGGTACTTCTGGTCGCAAGCGCCGGCCACCGACGCCCTGAGAGCGCGAATGGCGCTGTTGAACGCCGAGATCAAGGAAATCGAGAAGCAAATCCCCATGACCCCGATCATGCGCGAGCTGGCGGCCGACAAGCGCCGCGTCACGCACACCATGATCAAAGGCAATTTCCGCGTACCGGGCGAGCCGGTGACGCCGGCGCTACCCGCCGCGTTCCATCCGCTGCCACGGGGCGCGGATTTGAATCGCCTGGGCCTGGCTCGCTGGCTCGTGGATCGAGACAACCCGCTGACCGCCCGCGTGATGGTCAATCGGCTGTGGGCCCAACTGTTTGGCATGGGCCTGGTCGCCACGCAGGAGGATTTTGGCACGCAAGGAGTCGCGCCGACGCATCCGGAGCTGTTGGATTGGCTGGCGGTTGAGTTCATGGAAGGCGGCTGGGATATCAAAGATCTGCTGCGACAGATCGTCACTTCTGCCACCTATCGGCAGTCGTCGAGCCCCGCGCCGGAGGTGCTCGTGCAGGATCCGAACAACCTGCTGCTGGCGCGAGGGCCACGGTTTCGCCTGGAAGCCGAAATGGTCCGCGACCAGGCACTGGCCATCGCGGGCCTGTTGAGCCGCAAGCAAGGGGGCGCCTCGGTCTATCCGCCCCAGCCGCCGAACTTGTGGCGAGCCGCGTTCAATGGGCAGCGCACGTGGGCCACGAGTGCTGGCGACGATCGTTACCGCCGCGGTTTGTATACCTACTGGCGGCGGACCGTGCCGTATCCGTCGATGGCGGTCTTCGATGCGCCCAGCCGCGAGATTTGCTCACTGCGCCGCATTTCGACCAATACTCCGCTACAGGCGTTCGTGACGCTCAACGACCCGGTGTTTGTCGAAGCCGCGCAGAGCCTGGCGCGGCGGATCGTCGGCAAAGCGGGACCAGGAGCGGCCGAGCGTGCCGCTCTGGCGTTGCGTTTGGCCTTGTCTCGTCCGCCGCAGCCCCAGCAAGTCGCTCAACTCGTGGCGCTTTACGAAAGCGAGCTTGAGCATTACCGGAAAAACCCCGAGTCGGCCGTGCAACTGGCCACCGACCCGTTGGGCCCGCTGCCGGCGGGCTACGAAGCCAGCGAGTTGGCCGCCTGGACGGTCGTTGCGAACGTGATTCTGAACCTGGACGGCGTGCTCACCAAGCGGTAGAGCACAGCGAGGACGTCACGATGAACCTGCATTTCGAGCAAGCCCAACTCAACACGCGGCGCCATTTTCTCAAGCATTGCCAGGTCGGCCTGGGCGCCATGGCACTTTCGTCGTTACTGGATCGTCCGGGACTCGCTCAGACTGACGGCGATTCAATGAACCCCTTGGCGATGCGAGCGGCGCAGTTCGCCCCGCGGGCCAAAAGCGTCATCTACTTGCACATGTCCGGCTCGCCGCCGCAGCAAGAGCTTTTCGACTGGAAGCCCAAGCTGGTCGAGCACAACATGCAGCCCTGTCCGGATGAGCTGCTGAAAAATCAGCGGTTTGCATTCATCAAGGGGCATCCCAAGTTGCTGGGCACGCCCTACAAATTCAGCCAGCACGGCGCGAGTGGGGCCTGGATTTCTGAATTGCTGCCGAACATCGCCGGCATCAGCAACGAGATGGCCATTATCAAGTCGATGCGAACCGACGAATTCAACCACGCGCCGGCCGAGCTGTTCTTGCACACCGGTTCGGCCCGTTCGGGCGGGGCCTCGATCGGCTCTTGGGTCACCTACGGTTTGGGGTCGGAGAATCAGGATCTGCCGGGCTTCGTGGTCTTGCTCAGCGGCGGAACCGATCCCAGCGCCGGCAAGAGCGTGTGGGGCAGCGGCTTTTTGCCGTCGGTCTTTCAGGGCGTGCAGTGCCGCAGCGAGGGCGAGCCGATTCTGTACGTTTCTGATCCCAAAGGCATGTCGCGAGACGTGCGGCGGCGCAGCCTGGACGCGCTCTCGCAGTTGAATGAGCTGGAGCTCAAGGAATTCGGCGACCCGGAAACCTTGACCCGCATCGCTCAATACGAGTTGGCCTACCGGATGCAAATCTCGGTGCCCAGTGTGATGGATATCTCGCAAGAGCCCAAGCACGTGCTCGAAGCCTATGCCGCCCAGCCGGGCGCAGGATCGTTCGCCAACAACTGCCTGCAAGCCCGCCGGCTCGTGGAGCGAGGAGTGCGGTACGTGCAACTGTTCGACTGGGGTTGGGACATCCACGGCACCGGCGCCGGCGACGACATCGTCACGGCGCTACCGAAAAAGTGCAAAGAGGTCGACCAGCCGATCGCCGCATTGGTGAAAGATCTCAAGCAGCGTGGTTTGCTCGACGAGACCTTGATCGTGTGGGGCGGCGAATTCGGCCGCACGCCGATGAACGAGGAACGGGCCGGTTCCAAGTTTCTGGGCCGGGACCATCATCCGCACTGCTTCACCATCTGGATGGCCGGCGGCGGCGTGAAGCCGGGAATCGTGTTCGGTGAAACGGATGATTTCAGCTATTACGTCACCAAGGACGAAGTGCCGGTCTTCGACTTACAGGCCACGATCCTGCACTTGCTGGGACTCGACCCGCACCGCCTGGCCTATCGCTATCAGGGCTTGAACCAGCGCCTGATTGGTCCTACCGAGCAGCCCCGCGTGCGGCACGAACTACTCGCTTGATGTGGCTGTCGCCGGGGCGGGTTTGGGCGCTTCGGCTTCGGCGATCGTTTCGATCGACTTCGCCGGTTGCGACTTGATGTAGACGTCGACCTGCTGGCCGACATACAGCGGCCGATCGCGCGAATCGATCGAGTAGATCACTTGCAACACGCGCGTGTCGACGCGCTCCTTGTTGTCGCCGGTCAACGAGCGCTTGGGAACCACGTAAGGCTCGACGCGCACGAAGGTCAGCGGAAATTCGACGCTCGCCTGGCCGCGCAGCATGGCGATGCC
>JANNQN010000424.1:0-22437 GCA_031400775.1 Planctomycetia bacterium
CTTGATCATCTCGGTGAAACCGCCGCTGGAGCGGAAGTTCTGCTTCGTGTTCGTTTCCGACCTGGTCAGGAAATCGGTAAGGGGAAAGATCGAGCCGCGATTCCTCCTGGACTCCGTCAAGAAGTTGTTCGATCGGCAGGCGAACCTTCAATTGACCGACATCGACGCGGGTATCGATTTTCGAGAGGTTCACGTAGCCGCCAACTTGGGCGACCCGCTGGATGTCGAATCTGCCGCCGATGGTAAGGTCGATCGGCGAGTCGCGGAAGTGTTTCCGGACCTGGCTTCGCAAACGGACTTTGTCGTGTATGTGGTATGGCGTGTCAGTGGCAAGCATAAGCAATTGCTGGGCGTCAACCTGCAGACGTTCACGAAGCTGAACACCGTTTACTTGAGCCTCGAGCCTCCTTCCACGGCCGACCGCATTCACACGATGGCGCACGAGTTCGGACACGCCATGGGACTGCCGCATGCCCTGGAGGATTGCCTGATGTTCCCGACGCTACGGCCGTCCAACCGCCTGCTGGCCGGCCATATCGAGCAACTGCACACCGGCCCGATCTTTCCGGACCCGCCGAAAGTACCGACG
Organism: Planctomycetia bacterium; assembly: GCA_031400775.1. Classification (GTDB taxonomy): domain Bacteria; phylum Planctomycetota; class Planctomycetia; order Pirellulales; family PALSA-1355; genus PALSA-1355. Next base: position 590 of record JANNQN010000424.1, read on the forward strand.
GGCCCCAGGCCAAGCCGGTTGCCCTTTCCCGGACCTTGATTCGAATCGCAGACCTGTGCGCGGCCGCAGCCGCGAAAGGGGAGTTACATGCCACTAAGATCTCGGACGTTCGCGGGGGATCCGGCTTTGGAGGCTTGCCTGGTGAAGGACAGCGCCCATGTGACGCGAGGCGCCCAGGGTGACCACGTGGCCAAGATCCAAGGCGTCGTCATGTTCCTCGACGGGTCGACTATTAGCGACGTCGAAATCGAATCGAAGACCTACGGGGCTTCGACTGCCACCGCCGTGTTGGCCTACAAGCGAAAGCGCAAGATCATCAATAAGGCTTACCAGCAGCAGGCCGACGACATCGTCGGGAAAATGACCATTAAGTCGCTGGACGACGAGTTGTTGTCCCGTCAGGCCGACCATGGCTCCGGCGGCGGCAACGGAGAGTGCACGGTAGAGACCGTGATTACACCCCCTTTGCGCTTTCGTTGAGGTTGCTGCCCGAGCCTTCGTCGGCCCCCTCCCTCTCCATCGCTGGGGTTCGCCGCCCGGCGCGGGCCCTGACCATCCCGTGGCCAGCCGGGAGCGGCAACACCCATTGGCTGACCCGGTGTTAAATTCTTTGCACCGCGCCAGGCCGGTTGGTAGGTTGGACTGCTAGAGCGGTACCATGCCGAGTTGATCGTTTTGTGAGGGGGCAAGTCTCATGAATAAGATCGCGGGTTCGATTTTGATTCTGGCCGCGGCGGTGTCCGGCCATGGGGTGTTTGTTTTCCTGGCAAGTCACCCTCAAATCAGCAAATACGACATCCCCGGCAACGTCTCCAACATGGTGCTGGTGGCGATCGGTGTGTCGGCCGTGTTAGGCCTGTGGGGCATGGTGCATCTGATCAGGAACGATCCGCGCTAGCTCTGCGCTTGCCGCTACCGACTGAATGGTCGGTAAGTCTCTACCGCCGTCCTTCTCTCTCGTCGCCCCTTTCCACGGGCGGCCGAAGCTCGTCGCAACAACTGTCGTCCACCTGGACGGCGGAGGCGGCAGCGAGGGGGAAGAAAATTCCAATTTTGGGTATCCTGAGATTGATTCCTCTCCGGCCGCTGACTATAAAAAGATCGATCGAGGCGCGCTGCCAACAATCACATCTCTGCGGCGCGATTCGGTCAGGGGCACGTCTAGCAGCGGGGATTCGAAAATCACGGTCGATTTTATCGATCCAATTTTCCGTCGTTGCGTATTAAGCACGTCTGCAATGGAACCGGAGACTTCAGGTCGCCCTTCAAGCTGCCATGCGCGCAGCTCACATCTAGTTAGTGTCACATCTTACACAGAGAGGCAATCGACATGATCCGCAGAGCGCAAAACCGACAGAGCAATTTAGAGATGTCGCTCACCGATCCCACGCCGGAGCAAATTCGGCAGCGGAGCGAAGCGATCCGTAAAGCCTGGGGACCGCGCGAGCGCGCTCGCCGCTCCAACGAGAAGCGCGTCCACTGGACGCCACCCTTGTTCTCCGAATCCGAGCTGCCGGGTTACTCGGCCTCCGATTTCGACCGCTAGGCAATACGTCCTGACGCGACAGATAGCGCTACGATGGGCAAAAGCCATCGCGGATGCCGCGCTCTTTTTGTTTCCGACTTTGGAACTGACGTCGACATATTCTCGACACGCAGCGGCGCTTCTTTCGCGATCCGCCGCGGTCGTGCTACACTCAGGCCCTGCTGGCTCTCCCTTCGTGGGGAATCGAGCTAGCATCTTTGGCCGTCGTTCTTCATCTCTCCCGCGCGCCTCGAAAGCACTCGGGCAATCCCTCATGCGATGGCTGCCGAGCTTGCTGGGCGAAGTCTTTCAGGCTGAGCGATGTCGCGATCTGCTCCAACGCGCCGTCGGGCTGTTCGGCTTGCTGCTAGTCGCCACGACCTGGCGATTGTGGACGCCCCAGCAAGTCTACCCGCAAGTGCCGCTGATCCGGGGGCTCGACAGCCTGGGCGCGTGGTTCGAATGGCTCGCCGCGGCCATGATGCTCTCGGGGCTAGCGGGCGCAATGCTCGCGCCCCGGTGGCTGGCGCGCTCGGCTTTGCTGACCTTTGGCATCGGCACGCTGCTCTTGGTGCTCGTGGATCAGCATCGGTTGCAGCCCTGGGCCTATCAGCTCGTGCTCGTCGCCGTGGTGCTGGCGCTGGCCGACGCGGTGACGGCGATCGTCCTGTTGCGGCTGCTGGTCATCAGCTTTTACTTCCACTCAGCCCTGACCAAGCTCGACTATTCGTTTTTGCACACGCTGGGGCAGCAATTCTTGGGCGCGCTGGCCGGAATCTTCGGCGCGTCGCTCGACGCCTGGAGCGAATCGGCGCGGCTGTTGGCGGCCGGCGCGCTTCCGGGCGCGGAATTACTGATCGCGCTAGGTTTATGCTGGGCAAAAACCCGTCGGGCTGCGCTGGTTGCCGCGGTACTGCTGCACGCCGTGCTGCTCGTGATCCTCGGTCCCTGGGGTTTGGACCACAAGCCGGGCGTGCTGGTGTGGAACATCTATTTCATCGTCCAGGACGTATTGCTGTTCTGGCTTTCCGCGGTCCCCCGACGCGGCGAGCCGGCCGACACTATTGCGCCAGACGAATCGCCCAGGTCTCGGCCGCTGACGGCGCTCATCTGGGCGGTGGTGCTGCTGCCGTTTCTCGCGCCTACCACGTGGTTCGACATGTGGCCCTCCTGGGGTCTGTATGCCTCTTGCGCCGAGCGCGTACAGTTGCTCGTCTATCGGCGCGAAGCCGAGCAACTGCCGGGCGAGCTACAGCCATTTCTCGAGCCCACGCCCGGCGGCGAGGATTCCTGGCTCGTCCTGCGGCTGGACCGCTGGTCGCTCGAATCGCTGGCCGCGCCCGTCTATCCGCAGAACCGCTATCAATTGGGAGTGGCCGAAGCCGTCATCGCACGCTACGGCCTGCTTCATCGGGCGCGTGTTTTTCGCTTCGATTTGGCCGACCGGTTCACGGGCGATCGAGAATACACAAGATTTAACGGCCTGGCCGAAGTAATCGGCTCGGCCGGCGAATACTACTTGAACTCGCGCCCGCGGCAGAATCTGCTCCCGGCCCCTGGCGATTGAGCGGCGGTCAACTTGCGCCGCCCGGCGACGCGCACCGGCGGCGACGCTCCGCTAAGATGGGAGCGATCCACGACCACAACCGCCCCCGCAGCGACCACCGACATGAGCCTATCCGCCGCCGTCGACGTCGAGGACTTGAGCAAGTTGTATCGCGACGGTTTCTTGGGTCGACGGCGCATCCAGGCTCTGGCCGGCGTGAGCCTGGCAGTGGGACACGGCGAAATTTTTGGCTTGCTGGGTCCCAACGGAGCCGGCAAGACCACGCTCATCAAGATTCTGCTGGGCATCGTCCGCGCCACGGGCGGCCGGGCCGAGCTACTGGGACTGCCCGCCGGTCGGCGGCAAGGACGCAAGCAGGTCGGCTATCTGCCCGAGAACCATCGCATTCCGCGGCATCATACGGCGAATTCAGCGCTAATGTTCTTCGGCAGCCTGAGCGGGCTTTCGCGGGCCGAGATTCGCCGCCGCCGCGGACCGCTGCTGGAAGCCGTGGGCCTGGGCGAGTGGGGCCGCACGTCAGTCAAGAAGTATTCCAAGGGCATGCTGCAGCGGCTCGGACTGGCGCAGGCCCTGTTGCACGACCCGCAATTGCTGGTACTCGACGAGCCGACCGACGGCGTCGATCCGGTGGGTCGCAGCGAGATGCGCGTGCTTTTGCTGGGACTTAAGGCGGCCGGCAAGACGATCTTCATCAATAGCCATCTCCTCCAAGAGGTCGAGTTGGTTTGCGATCGCGTTGCGATCCTGGATCGGGGCCAGGTGCTGCACCAGGGGCCGATCTCGGCGCTGACCGAACGGGCCGACGCCGATGTGCGAATGGTCGCATCGGGCGGCGAATCCTCCGTGCGCGCGGCGCTGTCCGGCGCGCCCGTGGCCGAGATCCGTCCACTTGAGCCAGATCGATTCGAAATCTGGCTCAAGACCCGAGAGCAGGCGGTCGTCGATGCCGCGATCGACCACTTGCGACAGCACAGCGTGAGCGTGGTGTCGCTCGCGCGCGATCGGCAAACCCTGGAAGAGGCGTTTCTATCGATCCTGGAGCGAGCCCGCGCCGCACGCCTATGAGACCCTATCTGGCCGTCATCCGCGATTCGTTTCACGAGGCCCTGGTCTCGCGTGTGCTGTGGATCTTGCTCGTGCTATCGACGCTCGTGCTGCTGGGTCTGCTACCGCTGGGCTTCATCGAGCAGGCCGGCTCGGTCTTGCTCGACGAAGACATTCTCAATCGCGACAAGCTGATCGAGCGGATCGTGGCCCAGGGCAAGTCGCCGGAGCCGTCGCCCGGCCACCGGATTTGGGAACTGCTCGACGCGCCTGCCCAGCGTGCGCTCACTGCCAAGCCGGACGATCCGTTCGAGGCCCGCCAGCGCAATGCCGGCCTGGTGCAGTCGCTGCAAACGCTGTTGGATCGGCGCGACTTTTTTCGCGAAAGCGACTGGGCCCAGGTGACCCTCGGCGCTGCCGCCCGCGGGCTGGCGGCCAAGGGGTTGGCCACGTTGCCCGACGACGAAGTGAAACGGTTTAATCGCTTAGCGCTCGAAGCGGCCTACCCGGCTGAGATTGCCCCGATTGCTCCCAAGCAGATTCAACTGGCCTATTTCAGTTGGGAGTTGGGTTTGCCGCTGCCGGTCGAGTCGGAGCAACTTTTCCCGGCCATCAATCAGGTGCTGGTCACGACGTTGACAATGTTGCTGGGCGTGGCGGGCGTGTTCGTGGCCGTGCTGGTTACCGCTTCGATGATTCCGCAGACGTTCGAAGCCGGCTCGGTCGATTTGCTGCTGAGCAAGCCGATCTCGCGCAGTTGGCTGTTCCTGGCCAAGTTCTTCGGCGGCTGCGCGTTCATCGCCATCAACGCGGCCTATTTCATCGGCGGCTTGTGGCTGGTGCTGGGACTGCGGATTGGACTGTGGAACCAGCGGCTGTTGTGGGCGATTCCGCTGTACTTGTTTCTGTTCGCGATTTACTACAGTGTCTCGGCGTTGGCCGGTCTGGTGTGGCGCAACGCGATCGTGTCGGTCGTGGTCGCCGTGGTGTTCTGGTTCGTGTGTTGGACGCTGGGCACCGCCAACATGCTGGTCGAGTCGATCTCGCTCAATCCGCGCCGCATCAGCACGATCGTGCCGGCCGGCGGCGACCTGATCGTCGTCAACCAGGGCGAGGCCTTCCGCTGGGACGACACGCGCGGCGATTGGCAACCGGTCTTTTCGGCCCGCGGCGACAACCAGATGCCGTTCATGTTTCGCTCGCGGCTGGTGGGACCGATCTACGACGCGCCGGGCGAGAGGATTCTGGCATTTAGAAACGCCTTTCCCGGTTTTCCATTGCGGGCGGCGAATCGGCTGCTGGTGGGTAAACGGGCCGATGACTGGCGACGCGGCGAGGGAGTGACAATCCCCGACGGCGCGGCCGCGCTGTTCATGGGCAAGCAAGACGACGTGCTGGTCGCTGGGTCGAGCGGCATCTATCGGCTGCATGGCAATCTCGAAGCCAAGCAGCCGGACATCAACGTGTTTGGTCTGCACATTCCGCTGCCAGAGCAGGGCGGACGCTTCGCGCCCGTCGGCCCCGCCGTGACGCTGCGGCCCTTGCAGAGCGCGGCAATCGATCCGCAAACCGGCGCGATCGCGCTGTTCGACGGGATGCGGCTGGTGCTGTTTGAGCGCGACGCCAAGGGAGGCTATCGCCAGGGCAACGAGCAAAAATTCGAGCGCAAGCAGACCGGAGAAGTCGCGATCGGCGGCGGGCAGGTCTTTCTCGCGCTGGGCCAGCGCGAGATCCTTCGCTACAGCGCTCAATTGATGCCGCTCCAATCGATCGACACAGGTAACAAGAGCGCCGCCGAATCGATGAGCGTCTCGCCGGACGGCCGTTACCTGGCGATCGTGTTTCGCGATGCCAGGCTGTGGCTCTACGATATTCGCGAATCGCGCACGGCCGAATTGGACGTGACCGGCCAGGGAGACGTTTCGGCGGCGGCCTTCGAGGGGCAAAAGCTGTTCGTCGCCGACCGGCTGACGCGCGTGACCGAGTACGACCTGGAAAAGATGCGGATGGCCGATCAGTGGCAGGGGGGCATGCCGCTGGCCGAGCGGATCTATCGCTACGCTCTGCACCCGCTGTACACGGTGTTTCCCAAGCCCAGCCAGCTCAACGAAACGGTCAACTACATGCTGACCTCCGGCGACGCGCCCGCCGGCGCGATTCGGCTGGACAACGGCAACCAAAACGGGCCGGCCAAAGTCGACGTGTGGGGCCCTGTGTGGAGCAACCTGGCGTTTCTGATCGTGGTCTTGGCCGCGTCTTGTGCGTACGTGTACCGCAAGGATTTCTGACCGCTGCGCTGCCTTGGGCCGCGGTCGCGCGGTTCAGTTGCGTCGGGCATGAAAGGACGGTGATTGATGGCAACCAAGACCGAATTTGTATTGAGGGGGAAAACGCGCGACTCCTATATGGAGCTTGTGTTGGCGTTTCCTTTGGCATCGATCAAATCGGAGAAGCACCTCGATGTTGCCCAACAAGTCATGGATCGACTCCTAGCCAATGGCCGGCTCGACCACGGCGAAGAAATCTATCTTGAGGCCCTTAGTGACCTTGTGGCATCGTACGAGGACGAGCACCACGCCATCGAACCCGCTTCGGATGCGGACATGCTTCGGCATCTAATGGAAGCCAAAGGCGTCACACAAACCCAATTGAGTCGGGACACAAGTCTGCCAAAGTCATCGATCTCAGAAGTTCTAGCTGGACGAAAACCGTTCAGTCGGCAGATGATTCGCAAGCTGGCAGGTTACTTCAAGATTGAGGTGAGCGTGTTGGCGGCCAACTTATGACCTGAGTACTTAGGTCGAACTCCGCTGTTGCCGCACCCGCTGGAACTCGCCAAAGCGGTGTGGTAGAACCGCTTTGCCGCATCGGCCGTGGATGTGCCGAGCGCTTTCGCAGTTCGAGTTATTCGCCATGCCCGCCACGCAAATCCATTCGACCGTCGACTTCGCCCGAGCGGGCAATCAGCAAGGGCATCTGTGCGTGCCCTATTCATACAACTTGGGCGGCTGGGCCAATCTGCTGCTGCCTATCTCCGTCATCGGCAACAGCGCGGGACCGACGGCGCTGGTGTTGGCGGGCAATCATGGCGACGAGTATCCCGGCCAGGTCGCGATCCTGCGGCTGATGCGCGAGCTGGATCGCAATCCGGGTCTGGTTCGCGGACGCGTGATCCTGATTCCGGCGCTCAATATGCCGGCCGCCAAAGCCGCCACGCGGCTGTCCCCCCTGGACGGCAAGAATCTGAACCGCAGCTTTCCGGGCAAGGCCGACGGCACGCCCACCGAGATGATTGCCGACTACCTGACCACGGTCTTGTTTCCGCTGGCAGATATCGTGGTCGACATTCACACCGGCGGGCGGAGCGTCGACTTCTATCCCTGCGCTCACATGCACCTGGTCGACGACCGCCAACAGCGACGGCGAATGGTCGAGGGCACGCTGGCCTGGAACACCGATTTTGCTTTTCTCTATGCCGACATCGCCGGCACGGGCCTGTTGCCGGTCGAAGCCGAGCGGCAGGGCAAGACCGTGATCACGACCGAGATGGGGGGCGGAGAGCCGGTCTCGGCCGAGGTCCACCGCATCACGCAGCACGGCTTGCGAAATGTTCTGATCAATTTTGGCCTAATCGAGGGAAAGAAAACCACGCGGGCCGAGCAGAACCTGCCGCCCACGCGCTGGGTGCAGGCCTTGAGCCGCGACGATTATCGTTTTGCGCCCGAGTCGGGCATTTACGAGACGTTGTTGCCATTGGGAGCCGAAGTGACCGCCGGCGAGCCGGTGGGGCTCGTGCATTTTCTGGAACGGCCCGATCGCGAGCCGACGACGATCGCGGCCAACGCTGCCGGAGTGCTACTGGCTACGCGCGGGCCGTCGCTCGTGGCGCAAGGCGATTGCGTGGCCTGTATTGCTCACGACGTCGACCCGGGTGTGCTGGGATGAAGGCTGAATCATCGCAAATCGGTCGCGAGCGGGCCGCCGAATGTTAATCGGATATGTTAGCGACGAACGGTACGTCGCCTTGGCCGACGTACTACTGGAGTTCGAAAGTGCCGCAGGAAGCGTCGAAGCGCGATCGCGCGCCACCGGCGCCGTCCATGCCGAGCTAACGCCCGGCGACTATCGCGTGACCTTGCAAAAGCCCGGCTACGGCGCGAAGCGCTGCCATGTTCGCGTGGCGGCAGGCTCGCCGCACCAGTTTCGATTGCTCGCCGACGGCTTGCTGGGCTATGCCTGGCCCAAATGGGTTCGCGCGGGCGAGCGGGCTGAGTTTCGCGTCCACTCGGTCGAAGCCTACAAGATTGACCTGTGGCGGTACAGTTGGCGGAAGGAGCTGGCCGCGAAGATCGGCTGGTTCGACGAACACGGTCCGCTGGCCACGATGCAGATAACGCCCGACGGCGATTACACCCAGACCGGCGTCCAGTGGAACAAGGCCGGTTACGGCAGTTGGCAGCATGCGCAATTCGTAACCGCGCCGGAGCGATCCGGCTTGTACTACTTTCACGCCCGCACCGACAGCGGCCGGTTCTTTTCGTTCCCGTGGATCGTCGCGCCCCGGCGGCCCACGGCGCCGATCGCGGTGCTGGCCTCGAACATCACCTGGAACGCGTACAACAATTTCGGCGGACGCAGCAACTACATCCACGCCGATCGTTTGCCCGCCGTGCCCACGGTCAATGCGCGGCTGGAGCTGAGCCGCTATAACGACCCCGAGTTCGGCACCTGGAACATGCAGGACTACGCTCCGCTGTCGTTCGATCGTCCGGAGCCGATCAACCACGTGCCCCAGAGCGTGCAGATCACCGACCCGATCGAAGGCCGCGCCGCCTGTCACGTGGCGCCGACCGAATGGCGACTGCTGGGCTGGATGGAGCGCGAAGGTTTTGAGTACGACCTGTATGCCGAAACCCAACTGCACGCCGGCACGGTTAATCTCGACGCCTATCGCGTGCTGGTGATCAGCACGCACCCCGAGTATTGGTCAACTGAAATGTATCGGGCCGTGAAGGATTGGGTCTTCGAGCGCGGCGGCCGGCTGGTTTACTTGGGCGGCAATGGATTGAATTGCGAGGTGACGTTTCCGGATCCGGCCACGATGATCGCCCACAACGGCGACAATCGCAAACTGCAAGCCGAGTTGCCGCGGTACGAAAGCCGCTTCGGCATGCGGCAAGAGTCGGAGGCCAACCTGCTGGGCGTGGTTTATACCGAGGCGGGTGTGATGACGGCCGCGCCGTATCGCGTGCTGGCGGCCGATCATTGGACGCTGGCCGGCACGGAATTGCAAAACGGAGACCTGTTCGGCGAAGCGAGCTTGCACGAGCGGATTCCCGGCGGCGCCTCGGGCCACGAGACCGACAAGGTCTCGCCTAGCTCGCCGGCCAATGTCCAGCGGATCGCCAAGGGCACGAATCCCGATGACGGCGGCGCCGATCTCGTGTATTTCGAAACGCCGCGCGGCGGGGGCGTGTTTTCCGTCGGCTCGATCTGCTGGCCCGCCAGCCTGCTGGTCGACGAATCCGTCTCGCGGATCACGGCTAACGTGCTGCGAAGGTTTGCGCGATAGTTTTCAGATCGCCGGCAGGAATCGCTACTCATTTCCGCCCGGTTTCGCGGCCCACGGGGCCGGCGGGATAATGTAATTTGACTCCGCGTCCGGCCGCTCGGTCGTAGAACCGTACTGGTAGGCGTGTTTTCGATAGTCCTTGTAATCGCCAACACTGACGATCATTTGCGCCCGGTCTCCGATAAGGGCAATTCCTAGGCCCCGCAATACGATATCTTTTTCGCTGTTTCCCTTGGACATCGCCTTCTTGTTCGGGGTTGTTGTCCTGAGCGTCTCGCCATTTTCGTACTGCGCCGCGTCGAAGTGATAGTGCTCGAAAAGGTTGAAGCTTTTGACCGTCAACTTACCGCTGGCCGGAACCGTGTAGACATAGACGTCGTCCTCTTCCAGCACGGGGGCCACGCCATGATCCTCGTCCTCGTCGAAGATAATGATTCCGCGAAAACCATTCGGCACGATGTACTTGATGGTGTACTCTCGATGCGACCACGCTTTCCACGTTTCCCAAGTGACGATCACGGCAATCGGCGTCAGGCCGATCACGGCGGCGACCGCCAGGTTGCGCCGCAAATTTCGCTTCGATAGCAATGCATTGTACGAGGTCATTCCAAGCTCTAAGCCGTTGGCTTTCCGGGCGTTGCCGGTTGCATCCGGATTTTCTGGCGTGGCGGTGCGTGGCTTGAATAGCAGCCAGGCCTCCACGAACACGATCGCCACGATGAACCAAGGGATGACTGTGCTGCCCGTCCACGATTCCAAAAACGGATAAGCAATGGCGGCGATCAGGGCGCTCCCGATTCCCCACTCGTACCAACGAGCCGCGGGCGAGATCCACCTTTCCGCCGCCAATTGACCCAGGAGACCGCACGCACACGAGAACGGCAGCCACAAGGCAAGCGCGGTTATGACATCGAAGTAAGCGATAAGCTTCAGGAATTCGCTCATGGTACGCCTTCAATCGCGACGCGCCGTATCCACTCTGGCGATGGCGCTTAATCTAATGCTATCCGAAAAGGTGAAAAGGTTCGATAATCGGGGGCCCGATGGAATGGCTTGAGGGATACCATCGCGTCATGGTAGAAAACTCACGCCGCTTATGGACCAAGCTGTTGAACGGATTGCCCCTACACCTAGCACGAGCGCACCATGGCAGAACCGACTCCAGAAACTTCCGCAGCCGTCGAAGCAGAACGTCAGGGGCTGCGCGCGTTCTTCAAGACGTTCCCCTTCTTTCAATTGATGGGCTTCGAGCTTGTCGACGTCGAGCCGGGGCGCGCCCGACTGGCCATGAGCTGGCGAGCGGACCTGTGCCAGCCGGCCGGCATCATGCACGGTGGCGCGATCGCTTCGCTGGTGGACACCGCGATCGCGCACTCCATTTTGCTGACGCCCGCGTATATGGAAGCTCACAAGCAAGGCGGGCGAATCGTCTCGCTTGATCTCCGCATCAAATACCTGCGGCCCGTTTCGGCCGGCAAGATCGTTTGCGATGCCCGCGTCACGCGCCTGGGGCGACAGATCATCCACGCCGTGGCCGATGTCACCGACGGCGAGGGCAAGGAAATCGCGACCGGCGATTCAATCTACATGCTCGTGGCCGGCGATCGGCTGCAAAAAAAGACAGGCTGACCAGGCAATTGCTTCGGGTGGCACACACGATCCACACCCAACGAGCCCTTACTCCTCCGCCGACTCCGGCTCTAGCAGCTTCTTGATCTCCATCTGGTCCATGTTCTCCGGCGTGGCCAACGTCTCGCCGGTGGCTATTCGCGCCTCGACCGGCTTTCCGCGCAGGTGCGACGCCATCGACGTCACGGCCAGGCTCGCCATCCGGACCGGATCTTGCAGCACGAGGCCGTGCATCTTGCCGGCCCGCAGCGCCACGACCAGCTCGGGCCCGGGATCGAAGCCGATGAACTTCACCTTGCCTGCCAACTGCTGTTCTTCCAATGCCCGCAGCATTCCGGTCGAGACGTGCTGGCTGGGCGTGAACACGCCGTCGACGCGATCGCCGTATGTGAGCAGCAGTTGCTGGGCCTTGACCAGGGCCTTGTCGGCCGTGTCGCCGGCATACTCGTTGGCCGAGAGAATCTCGATGTCCGGAAATTCTTTTTTGAGCGCGTCCAGGCAGCCTTCTTCACGCTGCTCGCTGCTCTGGCTGCCGACCGCGTAACGCAACACGATCACGCGTCCCTTGCCGCCCAGCAGCTTGCCCAAGTGCCGGCCCGCAATCTGTCCGCCGTGGTAGTTGTCGGTGGCGACGAAGCTCAGCACGTTGCTCATGTCTCCCAGACCGCTGTCAAAAAGCAGCACGGGCACGCCGGCCTGCTTGGCTTCGCGCACCACGCTCTCCAGGGCCTGCGAATCCAACGGCGCCAGGCAGATGCCATCCACGCCCTGGGCGATGAAATCCTGCACCAAGTTGATCTGGGCTTCGCGATCACTCTCAGTGATAGGACCTTTCCAGATGATGTCGACGTCGGCTTCCTTCGCCCCCTGATTGGCGCCGGCGTGGACCGATTTCCAGAATTCGTGCGACGTGGCCTTGGGCACCACCGCGATCAACAGCTTCTCGCGGCCGGCCCGCCCGGCCTGGCCCGAGCCCGAGCGATCGCCGCAACCCCCGAATAGCGCAAGGCCAACGGTCAGCACCAGACCAACGACCAGCGCCGGGAAACGATGCGCCATGAACAGATCCGCCTTGTTTACGATGCACACGAAGCGACGTGATCAACCAAGCAACTCCCGTGAATGATCGCCCCGGGCAGGACGCCTGTCAACGATTCACGCGGCCGTGGCAGGCGGTTGGAGCGAGATCGCCGCCCCCGCCGCGAGACTTTCCTTTTGCGCGCCGTGGGTTTAGACTCGCCATGTCCGATTGATCCCCGCAAGCCCGCTGGCCGAGCGATGCTATTGAACGACAAACGATGGTACGAGACCGCCTATCGCCGGGCCGTGATCGACATGCACATTCCGGATTGGGACGAAAAGTTCTTGTCCCAGTTCAACGCCGAACAATATGTCGAGATGCTGGTCAAGTCGCGGGCCCAGTCGATCGTGGCCTACGGCCATTCGCACGTCGGTCTGTTCAATTATCCCACTAAGGTGGGTCAGCAGCATCGGGGTCTCAAAGGGCGCAACATCCTGGGCGAGGTCATCGAGCGCTGCCACGCCCGCGATATCGCGGTCGTGATTTACACCAGCTTGATCTTCGATCGCTGGGCGGCCGACAACCATCCCGAGTGGCGGATGGTGACGCACCAGGGCAAGCCCCAGGGCGAAGGGGGGCGGCACGGCGTCATGTGCCCCAACTCGCCCTATCGCGAATACGTTCGCGCGTTCGCCGAAGAGATCTGCCAGATGTTCGAGTTCGAGGGCCTGCGCTTCGACATGACATTCTGGCCGTCGCTCTGCTTCTGCCAGCACTGTCAGAAGCGATTTGCCGACGAAGTCGGCGGCGAGATCCCGCGCACGATCAACTGGCAGGATGAAAAATGGGTCGCCTTCGCCCGGCGTCGCGAGGTCTGGCTGGCCGAGTTTGCCGCCGTGGCCACCGGCGCCGTTCGCAAGCTGAAGCCCAACGCCACGGTCGAGCACCAGTCGTCGACGTATCCGCTCAACTGGCAGTTTGGCGTGGCGGCGCCGCTTGTGCCGCAGAACGATTTCCTGCAAGGCGATTTCTATGGCGATTCGCTGCAAGGATCGTTCGTCCGCAAGCTGCTCGAGGATTTGACGCCGAATCGCCCGTTTGGTTTCGAGACCAGCTTCTCGATGGAGCTGCGCGACCATACGGGCATGAAATCCGAGGCGCTGCTCGAGGCCAAAGCCTCGGCCGCCATCGCCGACGCCGCGGCCTTCATCTTCATCGACGCCATCGACCCGATCGGCACCATCAACCCCTTGGTTCACGAGCGCATGGGCCGAGTGTTCGACCGGCTGATGCCTTGTTATGCGCACCTGGGCGGGCAGCGGGTCGAGGACGTGGCGATCTATTACAGCCTGGAATCCAAATTCTCGTTCGTTCCCAACGACCGCAATGTCGGGCTGCCGGAATTGTCCGATTCGCACACCAGCGCCGCGATGCAGGCCAGCCGCCGGCTGATCGCCGCGCACGTGCCGTTTGGCGTCATCACCAAGAGTTCGCTGGCCCGGCTGGCCGACGTCAAGCTGCTCATTCTGCCGGCCGTCAACATGATGGATCTGGAAGAAGTCGACGCAATCCGCACTTGGGTTCGCGGAGGCGGCACCCTGCTGGCCAGCGGCGGCAGTTCGTTGGTCAACAAGCAGGGGCAGTTGCAAAAAGACTTCATGCTGGCCGACGTGTTCGGCACGAACCTGGTCAAAGCCGACTGGCACGATCGCGAGCACTACATAGCTCCCACCCGTGCCGGAGCGGAACTGTTCGGCAACTTCGGCGAAAAGTATCCGCCGTTCGTCACCGGCTTGGGCATGGAAGTGCGGGCCCGCGATGGCGCCACGGTGTTGGCCACGACCACGCTGCCTTGGCCGGCGCCGCCCTCTCAATTCGCCTCGATCCACAGCAACCCGCCCTGGCAACCGACCGACCGGCCCGAGATTGTGCTGAACCGTTTTGGCCAGGGGCGGGCCGTGTACTGCGCGAGCCCGGTGGAGAACGTGGAAAGCCTGGGCGAGACATACGTCAAGCTGGTGCGGATGCTGGCCGGCGACCTTCGATTCGAGGCCGACGCGCCCGGCGTGGTCGAGATGACCGTTTTTCATCAAGCGGATCGGCATCGCTACTTGCTCAGCCTGGTGAACTTTCAAAAAGACCTGCCCAACATTCCCATCGAGGGCATCACGCTGCGGATGCGCACTTCCAAGGAAAAACTGCGGCGCGTGGTGCGCTTGCCCGAGGAAAAAACCATCGAGCACAAGGTGCAGGGGGGCGTGGCGACTTTTTCGGCCGGCCGGTTAGAGACCCTGGCCATGTTTGCATTGGAGATTGGCTAATCATGGCGGATAAGAAATCGCGTGGGACGATCGTCGGCATCTGGCAGAATATTCCCTCGCCGATGATCTCTCGCTACCTGGGATTGATGGGCTGGCAGTGGGTGATCCTGGACATGCAGCATGGATGTCCGAACACCGAGACGGCCTATGAGTGCATGCACGTGTTGCGCACGGCCGGGGCCAGGCCGATATTGCGCACGAGCGTCGGCGCTAGTTGCGAAGTGCAACGCGCGCTCGATCTGGGCGCCGGTGGAGTCGTGGTGCCGATGGTCAACTCGGCCGCCGAAGCCCGCGAGATGGCCCGCGCCGCCAAGTACCCTCCGCTGGGCTGCCGCTCGATGGGGGGCGACGCGGCCTGGCTTTACGGCGACGACTATCCCGAACGGGCCAACCAGGAGACGTTGTTGCTGGTGCAGGTCGAGCACATCGACTCGGTGCGCGAGGTGGAACAGATCATGGCCACTCCGGGGGTCGACGGCTGCTTCATCGGTCCCACGGACCTGGCTCTGTCGATGGGCTTGCCTCGCTTGGATTATGAGCACCATCCCGACCACCTGGCTGCGATGGCCCGCACCTTGGCGGCCTGCCACGCCCACGGCAAGCTGGCGTGCTGCAACACGTACTCCATGAGCGACGCCCAGGCCAAGATCGCCGCGGGCTTCGACGCCATCACGTTCAAATCGGAAGCCGATCTGTTCATGAGCGCCGGAAAAACCCTGTTTGACGAATTGCAGGCCTGCGCCAGCGGTCAGGAATCCCGCTCGCCTGCCGCGGCAAAGGTGCGATGAGCGGCGACGCGACGACTCATGTGCAGCCGCTCCGCACCGCCGTGATCGGCATGGGCAAGGTCGGCGAGCTGCACGCGCGGGCGATTGCGCAGAGCGAGCACGCGACGCTAACGGCAGTGTGCGATTCCGATCCTGAGCGCCGCCAGACCGCCTCCGACCGCTTTGGCGTGCCGGCCTACGAAAGCGTCGAACGGCTATTGACCGAAGAGTCGCTCGTCGCGGTCACGATCGCCACGCCCGACCACCTGCACGTCGAGCCGGCGCTGGCGGCCATCGCCCGCGGCTGCCACGTGTTTTGCGAAAAGCCGCTGGCTGCAAATGCCGACGAAGCGGCGCGGGTCGTCGAGGCGGCCCAGGGGCGCGGCGTCTGGCTGGGCGTAGACTACAATCGGCGCTTTGGCTTTGGCTATCGCACGGCGCGGGAAATGCTGGACGCGGGCGAAATCGGCGCGTTGGAGTATTGTCTGTTGCGCGTGAGCGATGTCACGCCGCCGACTGCCGTGGCTCGTCACCGGTACGTCATGTTCACAACGCTGCTGACGCATCACCTGGACTTGATGCGGCATTTCGGCGGCGAGATCTGTCGGGTGCATGCCACCTCCGGCGACGACCCGAGCGAACGACTGATGCGAAGCGTGAGCATTTCGCTTAAGTTCACGAGCGGCCTGATCGGCACGATCGTGGCGGGCTATCGAGACGGGCAGACGCGCACTGCCGAATGGATGGAACTCGGCGGCACCACTGGGTCGATCCTAGTCGAGGATGTCACGCGGCGCGTGATCGTCGAGGGCCTCGATCCCGACCAGCGGCGAACGCTAGAGCCCAATCCGTTTCAGGCCGGCGATTCGTTTTACCAATCGCTGACCGATCACGTGCAGGCGTTCCTCGAGCACGTCGCCAGCGGGCGCGAACCGCCGGTGACTGGCCGCGACGGCCTGATCAGTTTGCAACTGGCGGAGGCGGCCATCGAGAGTCTTAAGTTGGGCCATTCCGTCGAGGTTCGTGCAACATGACCGACCAAACTCCGCGGACCATCATCGACTTGAGCCATCCGCTCGGGCCCGACACGCCGGCCTTTCCCGGCGATCCGCGGCCCGAGATCCGCATTTTCGACTCCACCGAAGACAGCACTCCCAGCGCCCAGCGGCATCTCAATTGCAGCCATCTGAGCACGAGCCTGCACTGCGGCACACACATGGATGCCCCGTTTCATTTTTTCGGCGACCGGGCGACGATCGACCGTGTGCCGCTCGAACGGACGATGGGCCCGGCGCTCTTGATCCGCCTGCCGTGGCAGCAATCGGCCGGGCTGATCGATGCCGAGCATCTGCTGCCGTTTGAGGAGCGATTGCGTACCATCCCGCGCGTGGTGTTCAACACGCTCTGGCACTATCGCTGGGGCGCCGAGGATTACTTCACCGAGCATCCGCTGATCACCGGCGCGGCGGCCAGACTGCTGGTCGATTGCGGCGTGCAACTGGTCGGCGTCGACACGCCCTCGGTCGATCGCCCGCCGTTCGAGGCGCATCTGGCGCTACTCGGTAGCGACGTGTTGATCGTCGAGAACCTCACCAACCTCGACGCGATTCCCGGCGACACCTTCGACCTTGTCGCCACTCCGCTGGCGATCCTCGGCCGCGACGGCTCGCCCGTGCGCGCGATTGCCATTGTGTGAATTGCGGACGGTGACCAAGACCGCTTGCGGCTAAGCCAATATCGGCGTCATGACTTTGCCGTGCACGTCAGTAAGGCGGTGGTGACGGCCCTGGAATTTGAAGGTCAGCCGCGTGTGGTCGATGCCCAGGCAGTGCAGGATCGTGGCGTGCAGGTCGTGAACGTGAACCGGATCGCGCACGATGTTGTACGAATGGTCGTCGGTCTGGCCGAATGAGAAGCCGGGTCGAACTCCTCCGCCGGCCAGCCACACCGTGAAGCAGCGCGGGTGGTGGTCGCGGCCGTAGTCTTCGGCCGTCAAGGTTCCCTGGCAATAGACCGTGCGGCCGAACTCCCCTCCCCACACCACCAGAGTGTCGTCGAGCAGACCCCTTTCGCGCAAATCGGCAACCAGCGCCGCCGACGGCTGATCGGTGTCGCGCGACTGGCCCGTGATCTGCTGAGGCAGGTGTACGTGCTGGTCCCAGCCGCGATGAAACAACTGCACGAACCGCACGCCGCGCTCGCACAGCCGCCGCGCCAGCAGACAATTGGCCGCGAACGTGCCGGGCGTGCGCGACTCGGGCCCGTACATCTCGAACGTGCGGGCCGGCTCGTCGGCCACGTTGGTCAATTCCGGCACGGACGTTTGCATGCGATAGGCCAGCTCATACTGCGCGATCCGCGTGGCGATTTCCGGATCGCCGAATTCGCGCAGCTTCAACTGGTTGAGCGCGCCCAGATCGTCGAGCATGCGGCGGCGGGCCGGGTCGTCGATGCCCGGCGGGTTTGATAGATTCAGCACCGGGTCGCCAATGGCGCGGAACTTGACCCCCTGGTATTTCGAGGGCAAGAAGCCGCTCCCCCACAGCCGATCGTAAAGCGGCTGATCCGTCGGATTGCCGCTGCCGGTGGAGATCATGACCACGAAATCGGGCAGGTCGCGATTCTCGCTGCCCAGTCCATACGACAGCCAACTGCCGATGCTGGGCCGGCCGGCCAACTGCGCGCCGGTCTGAAAGAACGTCACGGCCGGATCGTGATTGATGGCCTCGGTGTGCATCGATTTGACGAAGCACAGCTCGTCGGCCACGCGTGCCGTGCGCGGCATCAGCTCGCTGAGCCACGCGCCGCTCTGGCCGTGCTGGGCGAAGCGATATTTCGAGGCCGCGATCGGAAAGCTGGTCTGCCGCGAAGTCATGCCCGTCAGCCGCTGGCCCATTCGCACCGAGTCGGGCAATTCCGTACCCTGGGAGTTGGCCAACTGGGGTTTGTAGTCGAACAAATCCATTTGCGACGGAGCGCCCGACTGGAACAGGTAGATGACCCGTTTCGCCCGCGGTGTGAAATGCGGCAATGCCGACGGTCCGGCCGCGTCGGCCGTGGCCCCGCCGGCGCTTTCGCCCAACAGCGACGCCAGCGCCACGCCCCCCAGCCCGGCGGCCGATTGCGAAAGAAAGCTGCGCCGCGAAACGAGCCAGCGGTGTTGCGTGCGGGGATCCATGGCGTCGGTCATTCCTTGGTTACGACTTCGTCCAGATTCAAAACCAGGCTGGCAACCGTGGCAAAAGCCGCTAATTCGCTCGCGTCGCAGCGCGGATCGACGGGCGATTCGCCCACCGCCAGCAGCTTAGCCGCCGCAGCAGGTTGGCTCTTGAAGAACGCCAATTGCCGCTCATAGCCCGAGAGTAATACGGTTGCCTCGCTGTCGCTGGGCGATCGCGCCAAGGCCAGGCGGAACACCAGCGCGATCCGCTCGGCCGGCGTGCCGCCCCCTTCGAGCATCGCCCGCTGGGCCAACATACGGGCCGCTTCGACAAACGTAATTTCATTCAATAGCGCCAGCGCCTGCAAGGGAGTGTTGGTGCGCGCCGCGCGCACCGAACAGGCTTCGCGCCCCGCGGCGTCGAAGGTGACCATCGACGGCGGTGCGATCGTGCGCTTCCAGAATGTGTACAGACTGCGGCGGTACAGGTCGGCGCCGTGATCTTGCGCGACGTCGCCGCCGCCAGTCAGCTCTTTCCACAGGCCGGGCGGTTGATAGGGATGCACGCTCGGGCCGCCCGTTCTCTCCACGAGCAAGCCGCCCACGGCCAGCGACTGGTCGCGAATTGCCTCGGCCGACAGCCGCAATCGCGGCCCACGTGCGAGCAACCGATTCTCGGGATCGCGCTCCATGATCGTCGGTCGCACTTTAGACGACTGGCGATACGTGGCGCTGGTAACAATTTGCCGGACCAGGGCCTTCATGTCCCAGCCGCTGGCGACAAAATCGCTGGCGAGCCAATCGAGCAATTGCGGATGACTGGGAGGATCGCCCTGTGCGCCGAAATCGTCCACCGTCTTGACCAGTCCCGCGCCGAAATAGGCCTGCCAGAAACGATTCACCGTCACACGGGCCACGAGCGGGTTGGCCGGGTCGACCAGCCAACGTGCCAGCGACAGCCGATCGCGCGCGACGCCCGAGGGCAGGGAGTGCAAACTGGCCGGCACCGAGGGACCGACCATTTCGCCCGGCTTGTCGTATTGTCCGCGCGCGAGTATGAATGTCTCGCGCCGTTGGGGCAGTTCTTCCATGACCATCGTGGAGGGAAAGCTCTCCTCGATCTCGGCTCTTCGTTTAGCCAGCTCGAGGATTTTTTGCCGCGCCGCGCGAATCGGCTCCGGCGCGTGCTCCGACAGATAATAGTGCCGCAGCTTGGCGACCTGGCCCGGGGTGCGCGCCGCGGGCGAGATAGCGACGATCGCGTCGATCGTGTCGCGCGTGGCCAATAGCAGAGCGTCGTCGGCCGCGAGTTTCGTGGCGTAAACCCGCACGTCGTCGATCTGGCCTTGAAAGCCCGCGCCAGGTCCGCCGCCAATTGTCAGCGGCTTGTTCGTGGCGAACGACTGATTCAATTCGTCGAGCAGCACTTTAATTTCGAGCGGCCGACCATCGACGAGGATCTGCACTCCGGCGGCCACGCGCGATCCGTCGTAGGTCACCGCGACGTGCTGCCAGCGGTTGGTGGCCAGAGACTCGACCGTCTCTACCCGCAGTGCATCGTCCAGCCAGCGCTTGACCAGGTTCACCTGCAATTTGCCGCCGGCCAGTTGCACGCTGTAGCCTTCGGCGTCGGCGCCTTCTGTCATACGGGCCAGAACGGTGCCGGTATCGCGCTCGGGATAGATCCAGGCCGCGAACGTGAATTTGTCGAAGTAGCCGAAATCGGCGACGTTGCCCGCATTGGCCGACGGGCCGCCAATGAATGCCACCGCCTGGCCGATCGCGCCCGGCACATGCGATACGTTGCCTTGCAATTCGTGCGCGACTTTAGCACGCGGGGGCTGGTCGGCGTCAAACGAGTAATGGGCAACCAGCGAATTCTCAGGCACGCAATTGCATGGCGATGTGCTTGGCGCGAATGCGGCGATCCAGGCCGCTTCGCCCGTGGCGATTTCTCCGGAGAGTTTCGCATACGCCCCGTTCGCCGCGGCCAACTCGGCGTCGAGGGCGGCCAACTGTCGCAGTTGGTCGCGGGTGGGGGCCTGGATCATCGGCGGCGAGTTGCCGACTTTGACGGCCCGGCCGCGCTCCGGCACGTTGTTGAAGAACGCATAGAATTCGTAGAACTCGCGCTGCGTGATCGGATCGAACTTGTGATCGTGGCATCGGGCGCAGGCCATCGTCAGCCCCAGCCACACCGTGGCGGTCGTATCGACCCGATCGACGACGTATTCGACGGCGTACTCCTCGGGAATGATTCCGCCCTCGGCGTTGCCGCGATGATTGCGGTTGAAGCCGGTCGCGATGCGATCGTCCAGCGTGGCCCCGTCCAGCATGTCGCCGGCGATCTGCGCAATCGTGAACTGATCGAACGGCAGGTTGCGATTGAAGGCCTCGATCACCCAATCGCGCCAGCGCCACATATAGCGAATGCCGTCGGTTTGATAGCCGCTGGTATCGGCATAGCGGGCCGCGTCGAGCCAGGTCGATGCCATCCGTTCGCCGTAGCGAGGCGAGGCCAGCAGGCGATCCACCACGCGCGAATACGCATCCGGCGAGCGGTCGTCCATAAACGCATCGGCCTCGGCCAGCGTGGGTGGCAAGCCGGTCAAGTCCAGCGTCACGCGGCGCAGCAGCGTCGTGCGATCGGCCTCGTCTGCCGGCGACAAACCAGATTCCTCCAGCCGGGCCAGCACAAACGCATCGATCGGACCTTGAACCCAATCGGCCTTGGTCACCGCGGGGGGCGACGGTCGTTCGACCGGCAGGAAAGCCCAATGCTTTTCCCACTGGGCACCGCCGCGAATCCAACGGGCCACGAGCTCGATCTGCTCGGCCGAGAGTTTCTTGCCCGTGTCGGCCGGCGGCATTCGCTCGTCGCTAGCGGCGGTCGAAATGCGGCGATACAGCTCGCTTTGGTCCAACTCGCCCGGCACAATCGGCCGCACGCCCTCGACATCTCTCTTGGCGCTGGCTTCCACGTCCAGCCGCAGGTCGGCCTTGCGCTGGGCCGAGTCGGGCCCGTGGCATTGAAAGCAATTGTCCGACAGGATGGGCCGGATGTCACGATTGAACTCGACGGTGTCAGCGGCGCGTGCGTTGACGGCTAGACAAATAATCCCCAGGCAGGCCGCCAGGGCCAATCGTCGTTTCGAGTTCGGCGGATGACGTTGCATGTCGTGAACCGCACCAGCTTCCTGGCAGTAAATAGGATTGCTCTCTGGCTGCCCATTATCAATCAC
>JANNQN010000425.1:0-2477 GCA_031400775.1 Planctomycetia bacterium
CACTGGAGGTTACAGTCAACGGAATCATATCTATTCCGTTCTTCCCGCTTTCGGTTCTGTTTCGCGCGTTTCAGGATTGACGCGTTTCTGGACTAGTTCGCAACGCGAGAGCATTCGGAGAGAATCCCGCCGAGGGCGCAAACCGTGCGCCATCGCAGCCGCCCGCTTGAACCAAAGCGCGGCGCGAACGATTTTCTCACGCGATAGGAACGACTTGGGGCACGGGGATCCGGGCACGGGGGCCCACCGCCGCTCAAGCTACGACCAGCTTGGGCCTTGGAGTCGGCCACAGCAGGAGGAACACGTCATGGCTCTGGTGACACGCACGGTTTCGATCAACCCTGCCTTTCTGCAGGAGATCAAGGAGGATCACCACGAGCTGCGGCAACTGATGCACCACGCCGCCGCCATGCTGAATCGCCCCGGCTGGATGCGGGTCGAATACGACCGGCTCTTCGACCTGTTCGATAAACTGCGCGATCAGTTGGCCATGCACTTCGCCCTGGAGGAGGCGTATGGCTACTTCGAGGACTCGATTCGCGAGGCGCCGCGACTCAGCCGTCGCGCCGAGCAACTGCGGTCCGAGCACGTGCCGCTCTTCGCCGACCTGTGCGATCTGACGGAACGCGCCGAGCAGCTTCTCTATCACGAAGCGGCGGCCGAGGCCTTGGCCGCGATGGCCTGCGACTTCTCCCGGTTTTTGGCGCACTTTCACGAGCACGAGTTGCGCGAGTGCGATTTGATTCTCGAAGCGCTCAACGAAGAGCTTGGCGCGGGCGATTGATGCGCGTGGCTCTTCCCGTCTCCTCCTCCGGCCATGGGGCGATGCCCCCTGGCTGTAGCACGCTTGGGCCTTTGGCCCACACAGAAATGCCGCCACTTGCATAATCCTGCCTTGCCGCAGAGGCTCGCGAGCGGCACCGGCAACGGGTATCCTGTACGTCCGCAACCCCGTGGTCCGCGGTCGCCCGTTCGGCCCACCCAACCATCCGCAACCAGGAGCCTTCCCACCATGCGATTCACGCCACTTGTCGTCGCGCTCTTCGCCACGCTGCCTTCGATCAGTGCCCCCTTGGCAGCCGAGGACTTCAAACGCGAGACGTTCAACGATGCCGGATATGTCTCGATCTTCGACGGCAAGACATTGGACGGTTGGCACACGAGCGCCCAAAGCGGCCACAGCCGCGCGAGCAAGAACAAGAGCGGCGGTCGCTGGGTCGTCGAAGACGGCGCGATCATCGGCAGCCAGGACATTCCCGGCAACGGCGGAATCGTCATCACCGACAAACCCTACGGCAACTTCGAAGTCGCGCTGGAGATGAACAACGACTTCGTGCCCGACAGCGGGCTGTTTCTACGCAGCACGGAGAAGGGCCAGGCCTACCAGTACATGATCGACTACCACGCGGGCGGCAACCTGGCGGGCGTTTATGGCGAAGGGCTCTCGGGCGGCGTTCATCAGCGGAATTTCGACTTCACCGACAAGGTGACCGAGATCAAGCCCCACGAGTCCTCGTTCCCGCTGCCCGTCAAGTCGGCCGATTGGCCCGCCTTCTGGAAGCACGGCCAGTGGAACGAGCTGCGAGCGAGGATCGTCGGCAACCCACCCAAGATCACGACCTGGATCAACGGCGTGCGGTTCATGGAATTCCAGGACACCGAGAAGCGGCACCCCGACACGGGCGGCATTGCCCTGCAAATCCACGGCGGTGGCGGCGACCTTACCAAGCAGTTCGTCCGCTATCGCAACATCCGCGTCAAGTCATTGGACCGCTAGCACCGACAAGATCGTGAATCGTCCGTGCTTGCGGCTCGCCGGCTCAAAACGATTTCGCGTGGTATCAAATCGAGTGCGCTTTCCGCGGCGACGGCCGGGACGAATGCACCGCTTCGGGCCATGGGGATCGACAAAACAGGCCGTTTTGTCGATCCCTTTTCTTTGGCATGCGCTTCGCTTTAGTGTCACGCCGGGGAACACAAATCACTGGCTGGTCGGTCGACACGAATCGGCCAAGCACACGCGAAGGAGCTTGCGATGCGACGAATCACTCTGATGTTGGCTTGTTTGGTGGCGGTTGCGGCGATCGGGGCGCCGGCGGCAATGGCCGGAGGAAATCACGGGCACCACGGTGGAGGTCATCACGGCGGCGGCTATCATGGCGGAGGCTATCACGGCGGGCATCATGGCCATCACGGCGGCGGCTACCGCGGCGGATACTACGGCGGCGGATACGGCGGCGGCTGGTGCGGCGGCGGCCCGGCGTATGGTTACGTCGCGCCGGTATATCCTTACGCTTATCCGGCACCCGGCTTCGGCGTGGCCACGCGCAACTTTTCGTTCTGGCTCGGCCAATAGTCGCGCAAGCGTGAAAAGGACCGTGCCAGTCGCAAGCATGCCACGGGATCGCTGAGATCAAAAAAACGCCGGGTCGGCAGTCGACCCGGCGTTCGGCGTTCTATTGTGGTAGGCGATGCGG
>JANNQN010000426.1:0-8557 GCA_031400775.1 Planctomycetia bacterium
AGTAGTTCGGTCGTATACTCGGCCAGCCAGTGGTCGGGTTGGATGTCGCCGAGCTTGGATGGCTGTCGGCGGGTGCCAATGATCGGCCGCTCACGGTTTTTCCTACGATAACTGAACCACTGCGTCAACACTCGCTTGCCCGTTGCCCGAGATTTCGCAGTGGCACGCCGAAAAAAGGACGCTATAACGAGGGAATGATACACGAAGCTGCAGCCATTCTGTCGCGAGATAACACAACGGCGGGCCTTAAGGCGTTAATGTTGGCCAACCAGCGCCTGCGGACGACCGCCTGGCCTGAACCTTATTGTCGAACGCGACACCGCCTTCATTTGGGCGACGCGCGCGACCTATCCTGGCTTCCGAATGAGTCAGTTCACCTTGTCGTCACATCGCCTCCCTATTGGACGCTCAAAGAGTACCGTCCAACATCAGGCCAACTTGGCCACATTAAGGACTACGAACGTTTCTTATGCGAGCTTGACAAGGTTTGGGCGGACTGTGAGCGCGTGTTGGTTCCAGGCGGACGAATCTGCTGTGTCGTTGGAGACGTTTGTATTCCGCGCAAGCAAGGCGGCAAGCACTATGTGATGCCGTTGCATGCCGATATTCAAGTGCGCGCCCGAGCGATTGGCCTCGACTGCTTGACCCCAATCCTTTGGCATAAGATCGCCAATGGCGCCATGGAGGCCAAAGGCAATGGAGCTGGCTTCTACGGGAAGCCCTTTCAACCTGGAGCGATCGTTAAGAACGACATCGAATACATCCTCTTTCTGCGAAAGGGTGGGCAATACCGGTCTGTTGCGCCGATTCAGAAGGCGCTTTCGATGATCACCAAGAAAGAGATGCAGTCTTGGTTCGTGTCGTTTTGGACTGATATACGCGGTTCGTCGACTCGAGCGGGGCATCCGGCGCCGTTTCCCGTTGAAATAGCTGAACGCCTCATTCGAATGTTCTCGTTCGCCGGCGACGTCGTGCTCGACCCATTTGTCGGCACGGGGTCTACGCTTGCCGCCGCAGTGGGAGCAGGACGAAACTCGATCGGCGTCGAGATCGATCCTGTCTATTTCAAGATGGCAAAGCGGAGGCTGGCAGATTGCTGCGCCGGCAAGCAAATGTTTGGACCAATTGCGGCAGAGTACACGATCGACTAGCGTCAGTGGAAATGGCCTACTCGCTCGCTGCCAGGCCTTTGGCATTCGAAAATCAACAAGGACAACTGTGGTGTCGTATCGGCTGCTCGACGAATTCCGGAAGTTGTTCGAGGGGCAGCGCTATCTTCATCGCATATCGACGAGCGGGGACTTCGTCGCCATCCATCTTTTCGAAGATCTCTACAGCATTGCCAAGTCCAATCGCCTCAAGTCGCGGATTGACGAGGGCAGCCGAGTGCTCAACGCGCAGAATCGACGACGCGGAATTCAAGCGCGCCGAGGTGACGGAACATTCGGCGAGTTAATTCCACACGAGACGCCGACTACCGATCCCGGGTACGCAGTCGCGCGCGGGCCGATCGCGACCGTTGAAATTGGGTGCGAAGTCAAAATCCTCGCGAAGGCGATGATTAAACAGATTGACCGTGTGATCGGGGATCTTGTCAAGCAAGTGGCGCAGTTTAGGCGCGGCGCCGGCAATCCGATCTGTATCGGCGTGGTGGGAGTCAATCACGCTAACGCATATACGAGCTACGAGGGGGACCGCGAATGGCCGACTGACGGTACGGGAAGATATCGGCATCCTGTGCAGGAAGCATCCGACGCCGAATCTCGCCTGGTAAGTCAGGCCAAGCCAAACTTTGATGAGTTTCTCGTACTCCGCTTCAGGGCCAGCAATCAGCCGCCGTATCAATTTGACTGGCTCGACCTTCGCAGCACGGAACTAGACTACGGGGCAATCCTTACCCGCATTTCTCGGGAATATGACCGGCGCTTTCGCAATGGTAATGGTCACGGCGACGAGTGAACTTGATCCTTGCTACTCCCCCGCCACGCGAACGTGGTGTACCCAGGCCGGCGGGATGTTGGGCCAGACCCAGTCGCGGCGGATTTCGTGGGGACCTAGCAGTTCACCTAGCGCCTCGCCAATGCCGCGCAGGCGGGCGACACGATCTCGACCGACCGTTTCGGTGTCGCGACTGTTGAAATGGCTACTGGCCACGGCGTCTCGGCGAACTGCAAATCGCCGCGCGTAAAAGTCTCCACGCCTATTGACTACAGCCGTAGGCTGCTGTAAACTGACGACGGTCGTAGTCAATCAAGGAGTCCGCAATGACGGCACAGCCCACGGAGCCCCTCGGACGCCTCGAACTGGAAGTCCTCCGCTACGTGGCCGACCATCAGCCGGCCAGCGTCCGAGAAGTGGCAACGCATTTCGCCAAGATTTCGGGGCAAGCCCGCACCACGCTTTTGACCGTTATGGAGCGACTGCGGGCCAAGCGATATCTCAAGCGCCGCAAGGTCGCCGGCATCCATCGCTACACGGCCACCGTAGTTCAGGCCGACTTGTTGCGACGGATGGTCGGCGAATTCGTGGACGACGTTCTGGGCGGGTCGGTATCACCCTTCGTCGCCTACCTTTCCCGATCGTCGCTGTTGAGCGACAACGAGGCGCGCAAGCTTGAACAGTTGCTCAAGCGCATCGAATCGCGTGAACAGGGGGAATAGCCATGCACGATTGGTTGGTCTTGATCGAGCCGTGGGCCGAGGCGTGGTCCGCGAATCTATGGCGAGCGACTTGGCAAGGCACCATCGCGTTGGGAGTGGCCTGGGGCATCGCTCGAACCTGCACATTCTTGTCGCCGCGGATTGTGTGCTGGATTTGGCGGGCCGCCTGTCTAAAAGTGCTCGTAGCGTTGTTTTGGGTGCAGCCGGTGTCGCTGGCCGTCTTGCCCCCGCAGCCACCGGCCACGGTTTCCGTGCCGACTGAGTTCCTAAACACAGCGCCATCCGGCACCATGCTCGTGGAATCTGACGCGGAGACAAATGCTCGGTCACGTGCCGCAAACGAGCCTTCGACAATCGCTGTTTCGGTCGCAAGCCTGTTCGTGCTCGCCTGGGCAGCGTGTTTCTGCTGGCGCGTCACGGTAAGCGCAAGGCAATGGAATTCGCTACGACAATTGCGTCGTTCGGCGGCGTCAACTTCAAACGCGGCCTTGAAAGACCTGCTCCGCCTAGAGGCCGAGCGATTGGGATTTGGACCGCCACCGTCCCTTGGAATCTCACCAAAGGCACAAGGGCCGCTCTTGACCGGCATCTGGCGGCCTATGGTGATGCTCCCCGCGCGGATCGAGGAGATGTTCGGCGAACGCGAGCTGCGGATCATGTTGGCTCACGAACTGGCGCACCTCAAGCGGCGCGATCTTGCTTGGAATTGGCTACCCACCATCGTCGGTTGGTTGTTGTTCTTCCATCCTCTCGTCTGGCTGATGACGCGCAGTTGGTGCGAGGCGCAGGAAGCCGCCTGCGACGAATTATTGATCCAGAAGCAGGTGACCGGACCTGCCGACTATGGCCGCTTACTTGTGAAGTTAGCGCAGCAACTGCCGCGAGAACCGCGCGCCACATTAGCGGCTGCCGGTGTGCTGGGGGCTTATCGCAATCTTGAAAGGAGAATTCAGGGTATGGCACGCGTAAAACCGTTTTCGCTTGGAAGGCTCCTCGCGGCAGGCACGCTGCTTACGGTCGTTGCGTTGCCCGCCAGCGTCCCTTGGCAATTGGTGGCTCAGGAGACGCCGCGATCGACATCTGACGCGGAACGAGCGAAAAGCGATTCTCTCTTAATCGCCGACGGCCTGGACGGTGAGGCAATTCAAAACCCCGCCACACCGCTACCGGGCAAGATCTATTGCAGGGCATGGTTGGAATTCAAAAACGACTCAGACGCCGTAGAGAAATACTTCGGGGAGATCGCAATCGATCCGAATTCCGGCGAGTGGGAAAAGATCGGCGCGTTCGGGTCCTCCTTTCAGATATCGCCGGACGGAAAGCGGTATCTCTATAGCACTGACCGCCAGCCGCCGGATGGGTCCAAGACATACATCTCGGACATTTGGGTGACCGATGCCGAAGACGGCACGCCGGTGCGGATTGCCGAAGACGCCATTGGTCCGCTCTGGTCACCCGACGGCAAGGAAGTGCTCTATCTCAAGGGTAAAATCTCCGAGGACACGGGATGGCGTGGCTCAGCGTGGCGTTATGATCTGGAGACAAAGCAGGCGAAAAAGCTGCCAGTGCCGGAGACCGATGAAGTCGACGATTGGTCGCGCCAGGGCAACTGGCTTGTGACCACATCCGACCGGCATCCTCCGCACGGTAGTGGCTATCAGTTGTATGTCATGCACCCGGACGGAACTGGAGAGCGGCGGTTGACCGAAGGCGCGCTGAATTGTTACCCAAAATTCAGTCCCGATGGAAAGCGAGTCGTGTACAAACGCTCGGCGGACCTCGGCAGTTTGTGGGTTGTAGACATCGACGGCTCGAACCGCAAACAAGTCATGATCGAGAACGCCGACGGCAGCGAAACCCCCGAACATGCCAGATGGTCACCGGACGGAAAATGGCTGGTAGTCAAAGTATTCAATTGGCAAACGCGTACGACCGACGACGGAAAGAAAGAGAAGTTCCTTTCGGGCGGTGAGGGAAACGACCGTATTGCGATTCTTTTGCCCGATGGGACGAATCGTCGAGTCTTGCAGCTTAAAGGAGTACTGAAGACAAGCTGGATTGGCGACCTGCAATGGTACTAGGTACCCCCATGACGTCTCCTGATTCCAGCAAGCATTGCTAATCGCCGGCCACGCGAACGTGATGCACCCAAGCCGGAGGAATGTTGGGCCAGACCCAGTCGCGGCGGATTTCGTGGGGACCCAAGAGTTCACCCAGCGCTTCGCCGATGCCGCGCAGACGGGCCCGTTCGACCGGACCGCTGACCAGTGCCCGAGCGGGGCGGATGGCAATGTACTGGAAGAATGAGAGCATTCCGGCGGGCGGCAACAGCCGCACCAGAACGGCCAAAATGGACCTGACGTCTTCGACCGAGAAGTTGTTGAGCGGCAGTCCGGAGACGATCAGGTCATACGGCTCGTCTGGCGACAAACTCTCGACGCTCTGGTGCAGGATCCGCTTCTGGCCGGCCACGGCCTGAAACGCCGGCTCGCTGGCGAACCGCTCTTTCAGTCGGTCGACGAACTGTGGATTGAGCTCGACCAGGTCCAGGCGATCGTCGGGGCGGAGTTTTCGCACGATGTGCGACGTCACCGCGCCGGTACCCGGCCCGACCTCCAGAATCCGCTGACCGCCGGGCTGCTTGCCCACGTAACGAGCCAACGCGCGGCCCAGGAACCGGCCGCTGGGCATGACGGCGCCGGTGGTGTGGAACTGATGGCGAAATTCGCGCCAGAATACGCGGTGATCGTGCAAGAGCCTGGTCATGCGAGCGTTTTAGCCCGAGTGGGGATTGGGGGCTAGGGGTTGGGGGTTGGAGTTAGTAACAGCTCTCTTTCTATCAAATCCCCAACCCCCAATCCCTGACCCCCAAGCGAAGCGTCAACTGAGGATTGCCAAGCCAGCGGCCTTTTCGATAGAATGCGAGTTTCCCCGCGGGGGACTTTGCGCCTAAGTGCGCGCCCAGCCCGCGGCTAACTCGTTGTCAGTTGCCAGCTTGGCGATTTGGCGACGGGTTTCGTTTTTCTGTGCCGTTTCGTTAGTCAACCCGTGAGCTGGTCATGTTCGAATCGCTTCAAGAAGGCCTGGCAGGCGCGCTCAAGACACTGCGCGGCAAAGGCAAGCTGAGCGAAGCGAATATGCGCGACGGTTTGGCGCTGGTGCAGACGGCCCTGCTCGAGGCCGACGTCAGCTATTCGGTCGTCAAGGATTTCATCGCTCGCGTGAGCGAAAAGGCCCTCGGCGAACGGGTGCTCTCGTCGCTCGATCCCAGCCAGCAAGTCGTGGGCATTGTCCACCAGGAACTGATCGACCTGATGGGTCCGGTCGATCACTCGCTGCACTTGCAGCCGGGCGTGACGGTGCTGATGTTGTGTGGTCTGCAGGGTTCTGGAAAAACGACCACCTGCGGCAAGCTGGGCCGGCTGATCAACGAGCGCGGGCGCAAGCCGCTGTTGGTGGCCGCCGACTTGCAGCGCCCCGCCGCCATCGAACAGTTGCACGTCATCGGCCAGCAATTGGGCCTGGAAGTCTACAGCGAGCCGGGCGCTAAAGATCCCGTGGCCGTGTGCCAGAACGCGCTCAAGCACGCCAAGCAAGTCGGCGCCGATGTGGTGCTCCTCGACACGGCCGGCCGGTTGCACATCGACGACGAGTTGATGCAGCAGCTCAAGCAGATCGATCGCAAGGTCCAGCCGCAACAGGTCTATCTGGTCGTCGACGGCATGACCGGCCAGGACGCCGTGAACAGCGCCAAGGCATTTAACGACGCCATGGAGCTGGACGGCGTGATCTTGACCAAGCTCGATGGCGACGCCCGCGGCGGTGCTGTTCTTTCGGTCAAGCAAGTCACGGGCGTGCCGGTCAAATTCATCGGTACGGGCGAGCATCTCGATGCCCTGCAAGAGTTCCATCCCGAGCGCATGGCGCAGCGCATTTTGGGCATGGGCGACATCCTGACTTTGGTCGAGCAGGCGCAAGATAAGTTCGACCAGGACGAGATGGCCCTGCAGGAAGAGCGGCTGCGCAAGGGCGAGTTCACGCTCGACGACTTTCGCAAGATGCTCGGCCAAACCAAAAAGCTGGGTCCGCTCAACAAGATCATGAGCATGCTGCCGGGCATGGGCGGCATGCAAGAGATGATGAGCCAGGTCGACGCCGAAGGCGACATGACGAGGATGGGGGGCATTGTCGACGCGATGACGGCCGCCGAGCGCCGCAATCCCTCGAAGCTGATCGACCAGAGCCGCCGCCGTCGGATCGCGGCGGGCGCCGGAGTCGAGCCGCACGAGGTCAACGAGCTGGTCAAGCAGTTCGAGCCGATGGCCGCGATCATGAAGCGGATGGCGGGCATGGGCATTCGCGACCGGTTCCGCGAAATGCAAGAACTGCAAAAGGGATTGAAGAATCCCGCCGCGCAACTTCAAAAACAAAAGCTGGGAACCGGCAAACGGCTCAGTTCGGACGAACGGGCCAAGCTGCGGAGAGATCGGGAGAAAGACGCTCGTCGCCGCAAGCGGGAATCCAGGAAAAGCAATTAACGTCTTCTCGAATTTTCGAGATGCCGACCGTAAAAAATCGCCCACTCACTCACAACGAACCAGGAGAAACGCGTGGCAGTAAAAATTCGCATGAAGATGATGGGACGAAAGCACCGCCCATTCTTTCGTATCTGTGCCGTCGATTCGCGCCATCCGCGCGACGGCCGTGTGTTGGAAGAATTGGGAACCTACGACCCGATGGTCAGCGACACCGACGCGCGGGCGCTGCTGAAACCCGAGCGCATCGCCTACTGGCTGGGCGTCGGAGCTCAACCTTCGGTCAAGGTTAAGACCCTGATCAAGAAATACGGCGCCGAGGGCACCCACGCCCAGCAGCAACAGGCGGCGCGGCAGCGGCTGAGCTTGCCGCGAATTGTCCCGGAAGCGGGCGAGCCGGTTTATATCCGTCCGGCCGAGGGCGCCGAGGCGCCGGCCAGTGCGGCAGCGCCGGAAGCCGCCGCCAAGCCGACCAACGAGCCGACCGCCAGCAGCGAAGCGGCGGAAGAAGCGGCAACCGCTACGGAGTAAAAACCAATTGCATGCTCGCGGCCGCTCGATTGGAGCAGTTATTCGCGGGGTGTGGCGAGTGAATTAATACGAGAATGTGATGCGTTTCGACGTGCTGACCTTGTTTCCGGGAATGTTCCCGAGTTATCTGGGTCAAAGCGTGTTGAGCCTGGCAATCGAACGAGGACTAGTCGACGTCCAATTGCACAACATCCGCGATTGGGCCCACGACAAGCACCACACGGTGGACGACCGGCCGTTTGGCGGCGGACCCGGCATGGTGCTCAAGGTCGAGCCGGTCGTGGAGTGCGTTGAGGCGGTGCGGGCCAAGGCGGGCAATATCGGACATTTAGTGATGCTCACTCCGCACGGGCGGAGGCTGGAGCAGGCGGTGGTCGAGGAGTTGGCGGCCAAAGAGCGGCTGATTTTGTTGTGCGGGCGATACGAGGGGTTTGACGACCGGGTGCGGCAGATCCTGCAACCGGATGAGATTTCGATCGGCGATTATATTTTGGGAGGTGGCGAAGTCGCGGCCATGGTCGTCATCGACGCCGTGGCCCGTCTGGTGCCGGGAGTTTTGGGAGACGAAGAAAGCAACCGGCAGGATTCCTTCTCGGGTCCGGATCGCTTGCTCGAATTTGGCCAGTACACCCGCCCGCGAGAGTATCGAGGCCTGAGCGTGCCCGAGGTGCTGCTGGGCGGAAATCACGAACAAATTGCCGCTTGGCGCGAGCAACAGAGCGTCGAGCGAACCGAGAAAAGGGCGCGAGCGAAACACGAATAGCTAGATTACAAGTTACCGCGGTTCGACCGTCCGAGGCATTTTCGCAGCCGGGCACGAACGCATTTACG
>JANNQN010000427.1:0-2649 GCA_031400775.1 Planctomycetia bacterium
GCCCACGATCAACTATCAGACTCCCGATCCCGATTGCGATCTGGACTACATCCCCAACGCGGCCCGCGAAGCCCCCTGCCACCACGCCCTCTCCAACAGCTTCGGCTTCGGCGGACAAAATATCACCCTCATCGTCAGCCGGGTCTAACAAGGCACCACGGTGCGGCGGGCGTAGCTGCCGGTCCGGCTAGGGCGACGGGTGCGATATGCCCTGCGGCGGCTGTTCGAGCACTTGCAGCAGATACCGGCCATAGTCGTTCGGGACGGCCCGCGCCAGTTTCTCCAACTGCTCGGCCGTGATGAAGCCTTTGTGATAAGCGACTTCCTCGAGGCAGGCGATCTTCATGCCTTGCCGCATTTCAATCGTTTGCACGAAATTGGCCGCTTGAATGAGCGACTCGTGCGTCCCGGTATCGAGCCAGGCGAAGCCGCGCGTGAAAACTTCGGCGTGCAAGTGACCTCGACGAAGATACTCGCGATTCACGTCCGTGATCTCCAACTCGCCGCGTGCCGAAGGGCGAAGATTGGCCGCGATGTCGACCACGTCGTTGTCGTAGAAGTACAAGCCGGTCACGGCGAGCTTGGACTTGGGCACGGCAGGTTTTTCTTCAATCGAAACCGGCCGGCCGGCTGCGTCGAGCGCGACAACGCCGTATCGCTCGGGGTCCTTGACGGCATAAGCGAAGATCGT
The DNA here is from genome assembly GCA_031400775.1 of Planctomycetia bacterium. Classification (GTDB taxonomy): domain Bacteria; phylum Planctomycetota; class Planctomycetia; order Pirellulales; family PALSA-1355; genus PALSA-1355. The sequence continues at coordinate 692 of JANNQN010000427.1, forward strand.
GGCCCCTTTCTCGCGACGCACCGCGCGGGCGAGGATGTCCTGAAAACCCTGACCAAAAAAGATATTGTCGCCAAGCACCAAAGCCACGCGATCCCGGCCGATAAACTGGCGGCCGATCGTAAACGCCTGAGGCAAGCCCTCGGGCCGCGGCTGGACGGCGTATTGGATGGAGATGCCGATCCGGCTGCCGTCGCCCAGCAGCCGCTGGAAACTGGGCATGTCATCGGGCGTGGAAATCACGAGGATGTCGCGGATTCCGGCCAGCATCAGCGCGGACAGCGGGTAGTAGATCATCGGCTTGTCGTAGACCGGCAGCAATTGCTTGCTGACGGCCCGAGTCACCGGATCCAAACGTGTGCCGGATCCGCCGGCCAACACGATTCCTTTGTTGAATTGAAGAGAAGTCATCGATCCTGCTTTCGATTCAAAACCGACATTAGGCGTTCAACCCGAGGCGTTCTCGCCGATAAACGCCCGAAGCGACGCGCTCGACCCAGCCAGGATTGTCCAGGTACCACGCCACGGTTTTGCGAAGTCCCGCCGCCAGATCTTGCCGGGGTCGCCAGTTCAATTCCCGTTGGGCCTTGGCGGAATCGATCGCATAGCGACGGTCGTGTCCCGGGCGATCCTTGACGAAAGTGATCAGCGACTTGCGGGGCCCAATCGCTGGCTCGGGCCGCAATTCGTCGACGATCGCACAAATCGCCTCGACGATCTCCAGGTTCGTGCGAGGGCTGTCGCCGCCAATGTTGTACACCTCGCCGGGCCGGCCGCGATCGAGGGCCGCCAGCAGGGCGTCGACATGGTCTTCGACAAAGATCCAATCGCGGACGTTCAAACCGTCGCCATAGACAGGCAACGGCTTGCCCTCCAGCGCATTCAAAGTAATCAGCGGAATGAGCTTTTCGGGAAATTGAAACGGCCCGTAGTTGTTCGAACAGTTGGTGACGATCGCCGGCAAGCCGTACGTGTGAAAGAAGGCGCGCGCGAAATGGTCGGAAGCAGCCTTGGAAGCCGCATACGGGGAATTGGGAGCATAGCGCGACGTCTCGGTAAACACGCCCGTGGGGCCAAGCGAGCCGTAAACCTCGTCGGTCGAGACGTGTAAAAAACGAAACTGCGAGCGCTCGGGTTCTGCAAGTGCCGACCAGTAGGCCCGCGCGGCTTGCAGCAGTTGAAAGGCGCCCACGACATTGGTCTCGACAAACGTCGACGGCGCGTCGATCGAGCGATCGACGTGAGACTCAGCCGCCAGGTTGATGACGGCCGAGGGGCGATGCTCGTCGAGCAATGATCGGACTCGATCGAAATCACCGATGTCGCCTTGCACGAACACATGGTCGGGATCTTTGCGGACGGCGCCGAGCGATTCGAGGTTGCCCGCATAGGTGAGCTTGTCCAGATTGACGACGCGAAAACGCCGTTGGTCGATGATCTGTCGCACCAGGCAACTGCCGATGAACCCCGCACCGCCTGTAATCAGAATCGTGCGCATCGACGTGCTCAAACGAACCGTCCTGTAAAGTCATCGTCGCCCCGGCGGTTTCCGGCGCGATCGATCATGGGGATTCTAGCGTTCTGCCGGCTCGCTGCGAAAGTGCAAGGCGTACGGCCGGCGACCATCAGCCCCGCATCGCCACCTGTGCCAGCGGCCCGTAGGAACGCACTTGCAGGGATGATAAAATCGGCCCGGCGAACTGCGGCCAGTTTAGCCGAGACGCGGCCACGCACTACTTGCCGGATACCATAGCGCCGGTGTCCGAGGTCCGAGCGAGAAGCCTGGTTGTCGTAAAGTTAGTTAGCGAAGTTGAGCTTGCCCTATGGTCAGCATTGCCGAGGCCTTTCAAGCCGGGCTGGCCTTTCATGCGGCGGGCGATTTGGCGCAAGCCGAACAGCTCTGTCGGAAGGTGCTGCAGGCCGAGCCACGCCATCCGGGCGCAGCACACCTGCTGGGGCTG
>JANNQN010000428.1:0-3261 GCA_031400775.1 Planctomycetia bacterium
GGAATCGCACCGCTCGTGCCGTGCCGCCAGTTTGTCGACATGTGCGCCGGCTTCGCATACTCGGGCGGTTCGCTGCCGATCGAGCCGGAACTTGCCCAGCGGGCCACGCGGTTGGCGACCCGCGCGCTAGCCACGCTGGCCGGACCGCTGGGTTATTTGGGGGTAGATTTGGTTTTAGGGGAGGACGCTTCGGGCGCGGACGACTCGGTCATCGAGATGAATCCGCGATTGACGACGTCCTATGTGGGCCTGCGGGCCTTGGCGCGAGGCAATCTGGCCGAAGCTATGATGGAACTAGCCGCCGGCCGCAGGGTCGAGTTGTACTGGAAGGCCGGCTCGATACAATTCCAATCCTCGGGGGGCGTCCAATGGGTCGAATTGAGTAGCTTATGAAGTGGCTGGCACTGGATATCGGGGGCGCCAATCTCAAGGCCGCGGACGGCGAGGGCTTTGCCGTCTCGCAGCCGTTTCCCTTGTGGGAAAATCCCAAGCAATTGACCGACGCGCTGCGGGCTCTGATCGCCCTGGTGCCCCGCGCCGATCACGTGGCCGTCACCATGACCGGCGAATTGGCCGATTGCTTTCAGACCAAGGGCGAGGGCGTTCTCTTTATCTTGAACGCGCTGTCCGTGGCCGCCGACGGCCGGCACACGCGGGCCTATCTGACGAACGGCAAGCTGGTCTCGCTGCAAATCGCCATGAAGCAACCCCTGCTGGCGGCGGCCAGCAACTGGCACGCGCTGGCCAATTTTGCCGGGCGCTACGTGCCCAAGGGCGTCGGACTGTTGATCGATATCGGCTCGACCACCTGCGATTTGATTCCCCTGGTCGATGGCCAGCCGGTCACCATCGGCAAGACCGATCCGAATCGCATGATCAACGGCGAATTGATCTACACGGGCGTCGAACGCGCGCCGGTGTGCGCGGTGGCCCAGTTGGTTCCCTGGCGCGGGCGAAAGTGTCCGACCGCGCATGAGAACTTTGCCACCATGCGCGACGTCTACCTGACCCTGGGCGATCTGCCCGAAGAGCCGCAGAACACGCACACGGCCGATCGTCGACCGGCAACTAAATCGGCGGCCCGCGACCGCCTGGCGCGGACGATTTGCGCCGATCGCGAGATGTTCAGCGAGGCCGACGCGCGCGTGATGAGCGAGGCGCTGGCCCAGGCTCAATTGCGAAAGATCTCGGCCATCGCCACGCAACTCGTGGCCCGCCTGTTGGAGCCCCCCGAGACCGTGGTCATTTCCGGCCGCGGCGAGTTCCTGGCCCTGCGAATGCTGGAAAAGCTGAAGCTCAAGGCCAAGGTCGTGTCGCTGACCCGCGAACTAGGCCCCGAGCTGTCGCGCTGCGCCCCGGCCCATGCGCTGGCCGTGCTCGCGCGCGAGGGATCGCGATGACTCGCGCTGTGCGCGTCATCAAGCTGGGCGGCAGCCTGCTGGCCTGGCCGGAACTGGCCGCGCGGCTGCGAGCCTGGCTGGCCGTTCAGCCGCCGGCGGCCAACATCTTGATCGTCGGCGGTGGCGCATTAGTCGAAAAATTGCGCGAGCTGGACGCCTCGCAGGCTCTTTCCTCCGAGACGAGCCACTGGCTTGCCATTCGCGTCATGAGCATCACGGCTGCCGTGGTGGCGGGCCTAATTCCGGAGGCAACGCTCGTCGAGGCAATGGAACATTTGGATCTCTCTAAATTCAGCTCGTTGCAAATTCTTGATGCCCAGTATTTCCTGAGCCAGGAATACGGCTCGGCCGAATCGCTGCCAGCGAGTTGGGACGTGACGAGCGACTCGATCGCGGCCCGCGTGGCCGAGGTGTTGCACGCCGGCGAGCTCGTGCTGCTGAAATCGTCCTTGCCGACCGAACCAGCGAATTTCGAGTCGCTGGCCCGCTCGGGCTACGTCGACGCCTACTTCCGGCGCGCGGCGCAAACGCTCGTGGTTCGCTGCGTAAACTTGCGCAGCCCCGAGTTTGCGCAAGTACGGCCGGCGTGACGTCCCGGCAAAGCCTCGCGAACCCCGCTGGCCTGCCGGCTGTCCAAATCCCGATTGTGCGGCCGGTGGCCGGGCATCACAATAACGTTCCGGTCGGCGGCCCCGTCACACCCGGGACCGATTTCCTCGAGAACAAAAGGCAATGCCAGATGGCCCAAACGCTAACCGAAGTGCGCACGAGCGCCTGTCCTTTGGATTGTCCCGATGCTTGCAGCCTGGACGTAACCGTCCGCGACGGCAGGGTCGAGGCGCTCGACGGCAATCTCGTCAATCCGCTCACCGCCGGCTTCATCTGCGGCAAGGTCCGCCACTTTCCCGAGCACATGTACGGCGCCGATCGCGTGATGTATCCCTTGGTTCGCTCGGGTCCCAAGGGTTCGGGCGAGTTTCGCCGCGCGAGCTGGGACGAAGCGCTGGACCTGGTTACTGAGCGGCTGGCCGCGGTCCGCGACGAGCATGGCGGCGAGGCGATCTTGCCTTATTGCTACGGCGGATCGAACGGATGGCTCTCGCAGGATGCCCTCGACGCCCGGTTCTTCTATCGCCTCGGCGCCTCGCGGTTGGCCCGCACGCTGTGCGCCGCGCCCACCGCCTCCGCGCTGTTTGGGCTGTACGGAAAACTCGCCGGCGTGGCGCATGACGACTATCCGCTCGCGCGGCTGATCGTGTTGTGGGGAGTCAATCCCGCGGTCACGGGCATTCACTTGGCCCCTTTCATTCGCCAAGCGCAGGCCAACGGTGCGAAGCTCGTGGTGGTGGATCCGCGCCGCACGCCGCTGGCTCGCCAGGCCGATTTACATCTGGCGGTCAAACCGGGCACCGACGTGGTTGTGGCGCTTTCGGTCATTCGCTGGCTGTTCGAATCGAAGCGGGCCGATCTCGATTTTCTTCAAGCCCACGCGCGGAACTGGGAAAAACTGCGCGAGCGGTCCGCCGAGTGGACGTTCGAGCGGGCGGCCAAAATAGCCGGCATCGCCGCGAACGAGATCGCCGAGTTTGCCGGGCTTTATGCCGACGCGAGTCCGGCCGTGATCCGTTGCGGCTGGGGGCACGACTTCCGGCCGGAGTATCGTCAGCTCGCCACGCTTCGCGAACGCTGGCCGAACGTCAGCCTGCACGCGTTCACTGCGACGGCCACCGGTCGCGTGCGCGAGGACATCGTTTCACAACTGGGTCTGCGCGCCCCGCTCGAACTTGTCGGATCGTTCGATCGCCCGAATCTCGTCTACCGTGTCTTGCCGCGCGCCGTCCTGAAGCGCCAGCTGCTCGAC
>JANNQN010000429.1:0-2447 GCA_031400775.1 Planctomycetia bacterium
AGCGAAGGTCATGGGTTGAACGCCGAATGGGTCGCGCGGTGCGACCGAGCCGTGACCATTCCCATGGCGCCCCAGGTCGATTCGTTCAACGTCGCCGTGGCGGCCGGAATTCTGTTGTATCAATTGACGCGATAAATCGACGCCGACAGTGGAATAGATCTGGCGTCGAATTTCAGCGGCCTGAACTGCCCCATCCCGCCGAAAAACCCCTTGGATACTGCGTGCCGGCGACAGGGAGAGTCGAATCTGCTTGATCCCTTGTATCCCCCGAATTATCCTAGTTACTGGGCGATCGACACCGGGGCCTTTCTTGGGTGTTTGGGTCCGCCTGCAAGCGCGGTCGGTGAATTCTCATTTCCTCGCCCGACTGCCTGTTTGATTGGAATGCCGAGGGAGGCTCGTCAATGTCATTTCACAAGAGCGTCGCCGTCGCTGGAAGTCGCATTCTGGTCGCGGTGGCAGCCGCCATGTTGGTCGCGCTGGCGCCGGATTTGGCCAGCGCCCAGTTCTTGCAGCAGCAGGTCGGCGGTGTTTCGATCGACGCCCGCGGCGTGGTCAACAACGTCCGCATCGATGAGCTCAACGAGTTGAAGCGCGAGCGGCAGCGAGCCATGCGAGCCGTGCCCGGCGAATTAAAAGGCGCGGCGATGCGCAAAGTCTCGTTGCGACAGCTCGAGGCCGCCATCGCCGAGCATCGCAAGGGCGGCACCCCGCTCAGCGACGACATGCGCTACCTGGCCGGACTGCAACGAATTCAATACGTCTTCGTCTATCCCGAATTGAACGACATCGTGCTGGCCGGACCCGGCGAGGGTTGGAAGCTCAACGCGATGGGCGAAGTCGTGGGCATCACGACGAATCGTCCCGTGATGCTGCTCGACGACCTGCTGGTCACGCTGCGCTCGATCGAGAACACGCGCCAGACCGGCATCAGTTGCTCGATCGATCCGTCCAGCGAGGGCATCGCGAAGTTGCAATCGCTGTTTCGAAAAACGCGCGCCGTGGGCGACGATCCCAATCCGCTGTTGACCGCCGTGGAGCACACGCTCGGGCCACAAACCATCACCGTCACCGGCGTGCCGGACACGAGTCATTTCGCTCGCGTTCTGGTAGCCGCCGACTTTCGCATGAAACGGCTGGCGATGGCGTTTGAAGATGCTCCGATCGAGGGCCTGCCCAGCTTTTTGCAGATGATCAAGTCGTCGAACAAATCGGCCCGCCCCATGTTGCCGCGGTGGTGGCTGGAGCCGAATTACGACGCGCTGGTGGCCGACGTCGACGGATTGGCCTGGGAGCTGCGCGGCGCGGGCGTCAAGGCGCTTACCGAAGACGAACGGATCAATTCCTCGGGCGAGCGTCAAAGTACCGGCAAAGCCAACCCCTTGGCCAAGAAATGGGCCGACAACATGACGGACCGTTACGAAGAGCTGTCGGCCAAGGACGCGATTTTTGGCCAGTTGCGCAATTGCATGGACCTGGCCGTGGTGGCGGCGCTTATCTCCAAGGAGAATCTCACCGAGAAGTGCGGTTGGAGCATGCCACTGTTGATGAATCCCGATCTGCTGGTGGAACGCTACAACGCTCCGCACAGCGTCGACTCGCAGGCCAGCGCCGTGCAAAAAGGCACGACCTGGATCATCAGCGCCTCGGGCGGTGTGCAGATCAATCCTTGGGAAACCATCGAGAAGCCGTCTCCCAATCCGGCGCTGGGCGAGATTCGGGCCAAGGCGAGCCCCTCGACTACCAACTGGTGGTGGAACTAGGGCACCGACCATCCTTGGTTGTCACCCATTCCGGTGTCACTGGCTTTGCCCAATGTTGTCCGGGAATTGAAATGCGCACGGCACGGAATTGCACATGATCTAAGGCCACGTGGTATCAGCCAGGCAAGCGGCGGTGTGGGCAAACGGTCGTCGTCGGCAGTCGCTAGTATCGATCTAAATGGCGTAGTGCCAATTCAAACGCCCGCCTCAATCCCAACGGGATTGCATCATTCAGCCCAGGGTTGCCGCGCGGCAGCTACCCTGGGACTTCGTGTGCCGTCCAAGCGCGCCAACCCTGAAAGGGTTGCATCAGTCCCATACGTAGCGCTCGTCGAAATCGATGTTGTACTTCGACAGCAGCAAGCGAAATTCATCCTGTAACGAAACCTGGCGGTGATGCTCCTCTTGCCGAACAATGTAACTGCGCACCGCCGCAAGTTGGGAAAATCCGATCGAGAAGATGCCATAACCGCTCTGCCAGGCGAATTGCTTTAGGCCCGGGTCTTTCTTTTTGATCCAAAGCGACGAACCGCGTTTGACTTCCTTCACCATTTCTGCTGCTTCGCACGTGCGCGACAGAGTCGAGAGGATGTGAACGTGATCGTCTACTCCACCCACAACAATCGGTTGACACTCGAGGTTCGCCAAGATTCCGCCGATGTAGCCATGCAATTCATCACGAAG
>JANNQN010000430.1:0-25615 GCA_031400775.1 Planctomycetia bacterium
GCCTTGAAGGCGAGTTTTCCACCTCGCCCCTGTATGCCGACGGCCGGGTGTATCTGTCGAACCAGGAAGGATCGTCGTTCGTGTTGTCGGCCGATCGGGAGCTCGATTTGCTCGCGACCAATAAGCTGGACGACGGCACGATGGCTTCGCCTGCCGTCTACGACAAGGCGATTTACCTGCGCAGCAAAACGCACCTCTACCGGCTCGAGCAGTAATCCGGCCAGCAGTAGCGCGAACCGTTACGGCTTGATCCAGCGCACGCGGTGATTATTGGTATCGCCAATGTACACGCCGCCCGCGGGCGCAAGACTAATCCCATGCGGACGATCGACCTTGGCCGACAGAGCCTCGCTCCGCTCGCCGGCGAATCCGCGAGACTTGGGACCGCTGCCGGCGACCGTGACGATCTGCCCGCTGGCGGTGTCGATGCGACGGATGGCCTGATTCTCGGAGTCGACGACATAGACCAACCCATCGGGCGTGGCGGCGATTCCCTTCGGTCCGTTGAAGGTGGCCGATTTCGCCGGTCCGCCGTCGCCCGAGTAGCCGGCCTGGCCGGTGCCTGCGACGTGATGGATGGTGCCGGCGTCGAGATCCAACCGCCACACGCTGTTGCCCTCGCGCAGGGCGATCCACAGCGTGCGCCCCGCCACCGAAAGGGCGCGGGGCCCCAAAATCGGCCGGCCCTGCGCTTTCGAACCGTCCGTTGGCAGCTCGAGCTCTCCATTGCCGGCGATTGAGGCGATCCGCCCGGTTTTGGTGTCGATGCGTCGAATGCGATGGTTGCCGATATCGGCAACATATAAATTGTCTCGATCGTCGAAGGCGATACTGTGCGGCTGGCGGAACTGCGCGGTGAGCGCCTGTCCGTTATCGCCGCCAAAGCCATCTCGTGGGTTGCCGGCCACCGTCGAAACCGTGCCGCTGGCGGCATCGACACGGCGGATCAGGTGATTCTGCATCTCGACAAAATACATATTCTGCTGGCTGTCGAAGCGGACTTCGTACGGTTCGTTGAGCAACGCCCGAGTCGCTACGCCGCCATCGCCGGCGTAGCCTTTGACGCCGCTGCCAGCCACGCTCGATATCTTGCCGTTGGCCGGATCCAGCCGCAGAACGCGGTGCTGGCCGACCGAGGTGATGTACAGCGCGCCGCCGGGGCCAATCTCGACGCCAAACGGCAGATCGACGGGGACATCCAGGGCGAACGAGTTGTCGCCCGTGAATGCACCGGGTTTCCCAATCCCGGCGATCGTCTCGATCGTCCACTCCGCTGGCGCCGAGCTCGCGAGAATCGTTGAAACTAGCGCCGCGGCTAATTGGCAAGTGAACCTCGCAATCCGTGGCGTTCGTCGCATGAATCGTCTCTTCGGTTCTGGAGCCAATAGGAATGGGCACTAGGTGCGAGGGCCATTGTAGTTGAACTTTCGACGACGTGTTCAGTCATCGAAATCGCCCCGTCCGAGACCGGAGATGTTGCACGCCCCTGCCCCGCGTAGCACAATGACCGGCGGCAGCCACCCGCCATCGGTTTGCTTAGTTCTTCACTTCGGCGTCTTCCAGGAGAGAGCTTCCAATGACCTTTGCCAACCGTGCAATCGAGATCAAGCTCCTGGCTCTGCGAACAGTCGCGGTTTTTGCCGTAGCGGCGTTGGCGCTACAGCCCGTCGACGTGTCGGCCCAGGCCGGTTTTGGGCAGGTCAACGCCAGCCAGGCCGTCGACTTTGGCCGCATCGGTCAGGACCAGAAAGAGGCGCTCAAGGTCAACGAGGCGATCTTTCAGGGAATCGGGTTCGGCAACACGTTTTTGATCACCACGCCCGACGGCAACGCGATCGTCGACACGTCGTCTGCCGCCGCCGCCCCGCGACACCACGAGCTGTTGACCAAAGTTAGCGCGGCGCCGATCCGGTATATCATCCTGACGCACGGACACGGCGACCACACGGGCGGAGTGCATCTATGGAAGCAAGACGGCACGCAGATCGTGACGCAGCGGAACTTTCCGACGTTTTGCGCCTATCAGGATCGGCTGGCCGGGTACTTCGCCCGTGCCAATGCCGCGCAGTTCAATTTCGACGAAGCCCGCCTGCGCAGCCTGTATCAATCGCCCAAGAATCGCGTCGAGCCGACGGTGACGTTCGCGGATCGGCATGACTTGGAGTTGGGCGGCGTCAAGTTCGAGATTTTTCACACGCCCGGCGAAACTCCCGACGCCCTGACCGTCTGGCTACCCAAATACAAGGCGGCGTTCGTCGGCGACAACTTCTACGACTCCTTCCCGAACATTTATACGCTGCGCGGCACGCAGCCGCGCTGGGCGCTCGACTACGTGGCGTCGATCAACAAGGTACTCGCACTACAGCCGGAAATCTTGCTGCCCAGCCACGGGCTGCCGATCAAGGGTCACGACGAGATCGTGAAGCGGCTGACGCGTTATCGCGACGCCATCCAATACGTTCACGACGCCACGGTGCGCGGCATGAACGACGGCAAGGACGTATTCACGCTGATGCGCGAGATCAAACTGCCCGCCGAGCTTGACGTGGGCGAAAGCTACGGCAAGGTGGCGTGGAGCGTGCGCGGCATTTACGAAGGTTACGTGGGCTGGTTCGATCTGAATCCGGCCACGATGTATTCGGCCTCGCCTAATATGGCCGACAAGGACCTGGTCGAACTGGCCGGAGGCCCCACGGCCGTGGCGGCGAAATCGAGCGAGATCACTCGCGCTGGCGATCCGGTGCGCGGATTGCGAATGGCCGACGCCGCGCTGGCGGCCGAACCGACCCATCGCGCCGCGCTCGACGCCAAGCTGCAAGCACTCCAAGCCTTGCAATCGCAAGCCCGCAATGGACTGGAGCACGCCTGGTTGGGTTACGGCATTCGCGGCGTGCAGAAGGCGCTGGGCATCGTCGCCGAGAAACCGCCCGCGAAATAATCCGCAGGCTTACTTATCGGCCGGCTTGTCGATTCGCAGCACGGCCGTGACCGGGTAATGGTCTGATGGGTAACGACCGTCCCGATTCGTGTAGTCGATGCCGGCCTCGATCGGCGTGGCCTGGGGCGAAGCGAAGATAAAATCGATCCGCCGCCCGCCGCGCTTGCCCGAGAAATTGTGAAACGTGGCTTCTTCAGGGCCCTGCTGCGGATATAACAGGCGAAACACATCGCGCAGGCACGGCGCGTCGCTCGTGGATGCCAGCGTGCGGTAGCCTTCGTGATCCTCCGTGATGTTCAAGTCGCCCGTCACGATCGCCAGACTGTCGGGCGCATGCTCCGAAATCCAGCGGCGGATGATTTTGGCCGATTCCACCCGGGCCTGATTGCCGCGATGGTCCCAGTGCGTGTTGAGGTAACAGATTTCGCGCCCGCCATCGGATTTGTCCCGCAGCCGCACCCAGGTGGCGATCCGGGGCAGCGAGCTATCCCAACTTTTGCTGCCGACTTTCTCCGGCGTTTCGCTCAGCCAGAAGGTGCCCGAATCGATCAGGTCGAAGCGGGCCTTTTTGAACAGCAGGGCCGAAAATTCTCCCTGGCGTTTGCCATCGTCGCGCCCGACGCCGACCAAGGTCGAGCCGGGCAGGTTCGCGACCAGGAAGTCGGCCTGAACGGCCAAGGTTTCCTGCGTGCCGAGCAAATCGGGATCAAATTTGCGAATGGTCTCCAGCAGCACGTCTTTGCGATTAGGCCACGAGTTTTCTCCGTCGGCGGCGGTCGCGTATCGCAAATTGAACGACATCACGCGCAATAGTACTTCGTCGGCCGAGGCTTGCGCCGAAATCAGGAGCATCATTAGCGGTACGACTAGGCTGGATAACGCTGCGATCTTGATCATGATCGGCTCCGATGGACGCGATGGACTTACGCAACAAAACAAGCAGCCGTCAGCCCTCGGCCACGTCGACATAGACCTTCAGCGCCGACGTGTCGTTGACCAGGGCGTTCATCATCTGCTGGTAGTTATCCAGGCCGCGGATGGGGGTCGTCAGAATCCGCGAAATGACGCCGGGATACATCACCTCTCCCAAAGCCAGATCCTTGATGCCCATCTCGAAATGCTCACGGTTGGCGTTCACCGATCCCAGCAGCAGCTTGTTGCCCAACACCCAATCGAGATTCACTTTGTCCGAGGGCACTTCGACGTGCTGCAACCCGCCGGTCACGCTGGTCCAAACCAGCACGCCGTTGTGTCCCAGCAGTTGCATGCAGCCGAACGCCACGGCGCTTGAGCCCGTGGCATCGACAATCAGATCGGCCTTGCCGACTTTGGCGGCCAGCTCGTTAAGCGGGGTTTGCTTCGTGCTGATGTAGTGAGCGCCCAGGGACTCGACCAGCTCGCTCTTGAGCGACGGCGCTTCGCCCCGGGCCAGGGTGAACACCTCCAGCCCGCGCAAGCGAAGGACCAGCGTGCTTAACAATCCGATCTGCCCGGCCCCCATGACATAAGCGATCTTGGGCCGCCACACGTGCAGCCGACGCTGCACTTCGTAGGCCTGCTGCACGGCTTTGGCGGCGCAGCTCATGGGCTCGACCAACACGTGCAGGTGCTTCAGGCCGACCGGCATGCGGACGATGAACTCGGCATCGTCGACGTAATACTCGGTCATGAACCCGTGCAGAAGATTGATGCCGCGCTCGAAATACACCTCGTCGCTGGTCATGTCCGAGGTGCCGATCTGGTCGTAGATCGAACCGCCGGGCCGGCGCACGGTCGCGGTCACGTAGTCGCCCGGCCTGACGTGCTTGACGTTCGGCCCGACGGCCTCGACCACTCCGAACGATTCGTGCCCCAGGACCAGAAAATCGTATCCCGGCGGCGCCGCGCCGTATTTCGCCTCGTTGATCTCGCGATCGGTGGCATCGACACCGATCTTCAAGACCCGCACCAGCACGCCGCGGCCGCCGGGGATGTCATTCACATCCGGCTTCGGCAGTTCGGCCAGGTGGACGCTATTGGGTTTGCCTGGAGTGACGGCGACAGCTTTCATGCTTGAATACTTCTAACTCGCTGGGAATGTCGGGAAGCGGCCGCCTCGGTGGGTGTGGACGCCAGGCGGGCCGTTGGGATCGCGCAGCGCCAGGTCGAAACACAGCGTTTCCGGTCCGCAAATTCAACGCAATGCGACCCATCAGCCTAGCCACTCATGGGCCGATGTCAACGCGTGCGAAGTCAGCGCCGGCTGGACTCGTCTCGACTTTCGCGGCCCGGATCGTTAGGTTTGTAGAAGCAGTTTCAAAACCGCCGGGGACTGTCCCGATTTTTCGGTGCTCTGGGAGAAAAATGGGACTGTCCCCTTCTCCGAGGCGGTTCTGAAACTGCTTCTAGAGTCTCAAACCGATTCGAGTCACTGGCAAGATAAAGGAGTGGCGCGCATGGCAAATACCACGATTGGATTAGGGGCCGTGTTGTGCGCCATCGGCCTGTTCGGTTATTTCGGCTCGGCCTCGGAAAACCCGAGCATGACGGCGTTGATTCCGTTCTACTTCGGCGCGGCGCTGGTAGTTTGCGGCCTGATCGCCCGCGCGGAGCGCTTTCGCATGCACGCCATGCACGTCGCGGTGCTCGTGAGCTTGATCGGTTTCATCGCGGCGGCAGGCCGCGGAGTGCCCAAGCTGGGCACGCTGGTATCGGACATTCCCGACGTCGAAAAGCGGCCCGTGCGCTTGATCATGCTCATGGCGCTGGTCTGCTTGATCCACGTCGTGCTGTGCATCGTATCGTTCATCCAGGCTCGCCGGCGGCGGACGCAGTCCGCGGGCGTTTAGGCCTAGCGATGAATTTTTCCGGCAAGAGTTGACCCGGAAAATGCCGGGGGAATCAGCCTCTCTTGCGGACGCCGACTTGCCATCGCCAGCCCGCCAAACCGAAAAGCCCGAGCGCGGCGAGGACGAAGGTACTTGGCTCTGGAACAGGCTCCAGCCGAACATCGTCGAGCGCAGGTCCTGCTGAGCCGTCCGTCAGACTCGCAAATGACAGCGTGTCGGTTCCAGTGCCAACGACGGTATAGATATGGAGAATCCAGCCCACGTCTGTCGCTGTGCGCCCTGTTGAGTCCTGCGAAAAAGTTCCAAGCAATGAGGTGTTCCAGTGGGCTTGCATCACCTTGATTGCCGGCGCGGGCCACGAAGGATTATCAGGGAGTGGGTTAGCCGCGAATGCAAAGGAGAGCTGGTACACTTGCCCGGGCGTGGTCGTGACGTCCTGTGAAATCGAACCACTCACGATCGTGTTGAGATCTAATGACTGTATCCCAGACGCAGGGCTGTAGAAATTGTTGGCTACGATGTCAACTCCACCGCTCAGGACCGTCCACCCGGAAAAGCTGCTGGGAGCCGAATACGCGAGGTACCCCGGGACGGACGGTGATTCAAATCCGCCATTAACGATCAGCTCGGCGCAAACTGTTCCGGTGATCGCGAAGTAGCAGAGCGTCGCGTGAAGCAGAAGAATATGTGTTTGGGGTTTCATTTGTTGGTCTCAATTTGAGATCGGTTTTGACGACAACGATGCACGCCTTTGCAGTCTCGAAGCCTCGAGGCGTTTGGCGCAGTCGCAGGTGATTGAACGTGGAAGCATGGACAAGGGCACCAAGGAAAACTGAGCGGAGTCGAGAAATGGCGTCTGACGGCCAACGACTAGATTGCGATGCTCAGTGGCGACCCTTCGGTTCAGCGTTGCCCCATAAGGTGGGGAATGGTCGCTAGTCTACTTGGGGCGATACTGAATGTCAATGAATTTACTAGGCATTTCTTATTTCCTTGTTTCATCATCGGCTTCGGCCTTTCCAATCTCGATAGACTAACGGCCCTCATTTTGCACATGCCTGGGGTGTCCAGATTCAAAAGTGCCATTTTTTCTGGGGTTTATAAGAGATGGAACTTTTCTGGCAAGAGCTGACCGCCGACTGGCCCGAGCTGGGACATTTCTTGACCTTGGTGTTCCGGCTGATCCTGGCGGCGCTGGTCGGCGCGGTGCCGGGCTTGCAACGCGAAATGAAGAGCGTGCTCGCGCTGACCAATCCTGGCGATACGCACAACAAGTACCGGACTAGCAATTCTGCGCAGGACGCGAAACCGAGCGACTCGTCGCGCGACAACCCCAGTCGTAAGTGAATTGCCCTAGCGCGCTTCCGAGCCCGGATGATAGCTGCTCTTGGAGTGCGCCAAGACATCAGTCCATTCAAACCAGGCGGGCTTGAACTGTTTCTTCGAGTACAGCTCGGCCTGATCCATGAAGTGCGGCGACTTGGGATCGGAGCTTTGACCGAACTGCAAGATCGTCGAAGCCTGAACCTTGTCGCCGAATTCGTAGACGCCGATGAACGATCCGCCCACGACGCCGAATTGGAACTTGTGCTTGGCCGTGGGGGGCGCGTAATACGTATTGAACACCACGCCCAAGGGCCCCGGGGCGCCGGCGCAGGGCAAGCTGGGAAGCGAATCGGAAAATGGAATCTGCGCCACGTCGGCATGGTTGGCGTGCCGCTGCATGCGGCTGATGTCGCCCCACTTCACTTTCCAGTCGCCATAAAACAATTGCAACTTCCCGGCCGCCGTCACCAGCGCCTGGAATCGGGCCGCCGGATTGTCGACGAACTCGGCTTTGAGCGTCTCGACCGGATAGCCACGCCCGTACATTTCTTCATACCACAGGGCGCACAGCGTCGTCTGTGTCGAATCGATCGACGAACGGCAATTCCAATCCAGCAAGTGGTCGAGATACGGTTTGGCCTTGGCCGCTAGCTCCGAATTGGAACCATTCAGTGCCTTCAGCTCGATCGCCATCCGAGGCAAGTTCACCAACGGCCAGTACAGCGTCGTGTCCCAGGCGGCCTGCTTCCAATCGTCGTACGAGATATCGCGCATATCGCGCAGCAACATCCGCGAGACCTTGGCCCGCCGCTTGTCGTCGAAGCGGTCCTCGATCATGTAGGCCGGAAAGTCGCCGATGGACGGGTTGCCCTCGTCGGTGGTGGTAAACGGCGTCGAATTGCAATTCTGCACGTAACCCGACTCGGGATTCAAGATCTGCGGCAGATCGGAGAACGCATGCACGCCCTGCCATTCGGTGCGCGGGTCGGAGCCGTCGACCGGCTTGGTCCAGTCGAAGCTGGGGTCGCGCTTCGGAATCGCCCCGTTGTACACGTAGAAGATATTGCCTTGGTTATCCGCGTAGCAGGTGTTGAACATTTGCAGGTTCAATTCCGCCATCGCCGCGCGCCAGTCGCTCAGATTGCGGGACTTGGTCATCTTCAGCGCTTGCCGCAGGCGGCTGCCTTCGGTCAGGCGCGAGATCCGCACCGCCATTAGCCGCCCATCGGCATGGCGGCCCATGATCGGGCCGTGGTGTGTTTTGCGCAGCGTATAGGTCTTGTCCTCGAATCCCTTGTCGGTCTTGACGCGAATGGTTTCCTTCCACTCCGTGGCCTGGCGATAACCGTCGCCGTAGCGATAGTTCAACTTGTTCTTGGGATCGTCGAATTTTTCCAGCCAGACGTCGCCAACGTCCGGGTCGTTGACCGTGTGTGACCAACCCAGCACTTCGTTGTGGCCCATCGTCAACAGTGGTCCGCCGAAGAAGCTCGAGCCGGCGAAATTCAACCCTTCGCCGCTCTTCAGATGACCTTCATAGAATTGACCATAGCCAAACCACGGCTGGTGCGGATTGGCAAACAACATGGCTTTGCGCGACTTAGTGCGGCTCGGTCCGATGGCCCAGGCGTTCGAGCCCGTGGCGGCTTCGACTTCTTCGGCCACCTTGCGCACGCCCGACTTGGGTGCGTGCGACTTACCGAACATGAACTCCAACAGCACGTGCCGCTCATAGGCCAAGACGTGCCAGGGCTCGAATTTGGTGATCAAGCGCGGTTTGAATTGCGGATGCTTCGCCAGGTAGTGATTCAAGCCGGCGGCATAGGCCTCGCAAATGGCCTTCAGCGGCGGCTCGATACCTGCGTAGTCGGCTTCGGCTTGCCGGGGGATCTCGAACGAGCGATTCAACAAGTCCGAATCGACCCCTTTGTCGCCGTACAGTTCGGCATAGCGGCCGAGGCTGGCTACATACGTGTCTTCAACCTGCCAGAAATAATCCTCGGCCTGACAATAGCCAAAGCCGAAGCAAACGCTGGCGTCGGTTGGGCCTTCGATGTGGGGCACACCCCATTCGTCGCGATGAATCGTGACCTGTGCCGCCAGCTTGTCGCCAAGCTCGTCGGCAACGCACAGGGGCGTCGCCATCGCCAGTGCCACCCACATAACCATCAGACCGCGGCCAGACAAATTGCTGCGTAGGCGCCACATCGCTTGGCACTCCTTGAGGACTGTACGAATAGAGAAGTGAAAATGCTCGTCTAGCTTGCCATGCCCGCCGGAGGTTTGCAACTAGCGCGAGTTTTTTGCCGCAGGCGTCAAAGGTCTGCTCGCCCCGCGCGCACCTATCGGGCAATGCCGATCCATGTCTGGGGCGCTAGATTGCGCGGGCTGGATAGGACTGCCAGTCGACCCCGATCGACCCAAATTCCGCCCGCGAAGCGAAAGCGGTTTTCCCGGGCGAGCTTCAGTTCCTTCTGGGCCAGCTTTTGCAACATTTCGTCAGGCGGCTGGTCGAGTCGCACGGAGAACAGGTCGACAATGTCCTGGCCGGCCGACGTCGTATTGAGCCCGAGCAGGAACAGGCCCTGTTCGTCGGCAACCAGGTTGATGGCCTGATACGTTCCAAAGGTCGCATCCGGCCGCCAGTCGGCCGTCCGGGCAGAGTCGACTTGCCAGCGGGCAAGTTGCTTGAAACGGCACGCGGGTTCGGAAAGACTCGCTCCCGGCGCCAAGTAAAAGTCGATCGCACGGCTATCCCAATTGGCCACCGCCAGCACATAGCCGGCTTCGCGGCGCAGGATTCCGACCGCGCCTGATGTCTTGTCCTTGGCCGTTCCGGTGCGCGGGATCGTCAAGTGTTTCAACTGCGCGGGCTTCTCGGCGTTCGAGACATCCCAGAACTGGACCTCGGAGCGCGTTTTTTGTTGGTTGTCTTCCAAGCCCACCGCCAGCACGTCGCCAACCAATTGCATTCCACCGGCATGCCGTAGCGCGGGCGACCCGCCGTCGCTGGGAAACTCCTGATAGGCCACGACCCGACCGGGCCGGGTGAAGTCGTCCACGAACTCGACGACCAGCAAGTAAGCGACCGTTTCCGAATCGTGGGTTAAGTACACCAGGTGGCGGTTCTTGATTGCGTCGAAGCGGACTTGGATTCCCTGCAAGTGCCCGCCGCGTGGCAGCGTCGTCTTCCCAAGGGCGAAGCTGACGGCCTCGCTCGACGAGAAAACCTGCTCGAATGCTGCGACGACATCGGCCAGCACGGGCGCGACCTTCGCCGGAGCGGGTTCAGCACCTCGCGCCGCAGGCGGCATCGCGACCAGCAGCGCAGCGGCAATCGCCAACGATCGAGCTTGCCATCGGACGAATGCGCTGGGATTCATTATTCAGACTTCTATGAGCCTATATTTGACGTAGCGAATGGCGCACACTAACCCGACGCGCCAGCGAGGGAATCCAGTCTTCGGCATGGGCGCTTCGTCTACCTCATCGCGACAATAGATCTTCGTCGTGCCGTAGTGTCGTTGTGGTTCTTTCCTCGGTTTTATACTACCACGACGGCACGACGACACGACGCAGATGTTGGAGAACTAGCCCGCCCGCAGTGCTTGACACATTCTGGGCGATGGCTGCATGATTGTCGAATACAGCAATCGCAAAAATGCACGGCGGTTACACATGAGTGCCCTGGTCGGCGGTATCGAAGCGGGCGGAACCAAGTTCGTCTGTGCCGTCGGGAGCGGTCCCGACGACGTTCGAGATCTCGCGCGCATTCCCACCACGACGCCGCAAGAAACGATCGCCCGTTCGATCGAATTCTTCCAGACCCAGCGTGGCAAGCTGGGGCCGCTAGCGGCGATTGGCATCGCATCGTTTGGCCCGATCGATCCCAAGCCGGGGTCGCCGACTTATGGCCATATTACCTCCACTCCCAAGCCTGGCTGGGGTAACACGGATTTTGCCGGCGCGGTCGCGCGGGGCTTGGACGTGCCGGTCGGTTTCGACACCGACGTCAACGTGGCGGCGCTCGGCGAATGGCGATGGGGCGCCGGGCAAGGACTCGACAATCTGGTCTATTTGACCATCGGCACGGGCATCGGCGGTGGCGGACTGGTCAACGGACGGTTGATGCATGGGCTTGTGCATCCCGAGATGGGCCACATCCGCGTGCCGCACGACCTGGCGGTCGATCCCTATTCGGGCCACTGCCCCTACCACGGCGATTGCCTGGAAGGCCTGGCTTGTGGTCCGGCGATTAACGAGCGCTGGGGGCGGCTCAGCCAGGACTTGCCCGCCGATCATCCGGCATGGGCGCTGGAAGCCGAGTATCTGGCCTGGGCACTGGTCAACGTTATCTGCACGTTGTCGCCCGAGCGAATCATTCTGGGCGGAGGCGTGATGGCCAATGCACAACTCTTTCCGCTGATTCGCGATCGCGTGCGGGAGTTGCTCAACGGCTACGTGCAGGCCCCCTCGATCGAACGCGACATCGATCGCTACATCGTGCCAACCGGACTGGGAGATCGATCCGGCGTGTTGGGCGCGTTTGCCCTGGCGCAGCAGATTGCCGCTGGTTAATTGCCGCAGCCCGCCGAAACGGCTACCATGGCTGCAACCGCTAACGGCCCCGCCCGTTCGTTCTCGCCAAAGTGGAAACGACTTTGATGTCGCGCAACGTCCATCGCTTGGGCTGCACGCCAGCCGACCATCCGAACATCGGACGGCGCCGCCTGCTCGAGGCCGGTGGTCTGTCGCTGCTGGGTTTGAGCCTGACGGACCTGTTGCGGATACAATCGCAGGCTGCGGACACGCGATCTACGCCCGCGAAAGCCAAGTCCGTCGTCTTCATCTTTCAATCGGGCGGGCCCTCGCAGCACGAAACCTGGGACCCCAAACCGCAAGCCCCAGCCGAAATTCGCGGCGACTACGGCACCACGGCCACGCGAACGAGCGGCTATCGCATTTGCGAGCATCTGCCCAAGCTGGCCAGCCGCAGCAATCGGTTCTCAATCGTGCGGACGATGCACCACACGGCCGGCCCCCAGTTTCGCAACGAGCACAACGCCTCGCAGTACATGGTGCAGAGCGGGCGATGCGAGCTGCCGCCGGGCGAGAACACGAACACGATCGGCATACCGCGGCCGCGCCGCTTCGAGTGGCCTTCGATCGGCTCGGCGATCGCTTATGCCATGCCGGGCGGGGCCTCCTTCGGTTTGCCCCCTGTCGTCGAAATCCCGCGCGCCAACATCCAAGGGCCCGGCACCGGCCCGGGGATGTTGGGCGACAAATATGCCCGCTGGCGAGTCGACCTGGCCCCGGTTTGTCGCACCCCGGATGGAGGCGGTTCCTGTCCGAATTGCTTTGCCCACGACCAGCCAAACGATCCCGCGCGTGCGCCGGGCAAGCAGCCAGGCGCATGGTGGGACAATGCGAGCTGCCGCAATCCGGACTTTCATTTGCCCGACTTGGGATTGTCGAGTGGATTGACCGTTGAGAATCTAAACAGCCGCGCGTCGCTCTTGTCCGATCTCGATCGAGCGAGGCGCACGCTGGAAAGCGACCCGGCCCTTGAGCGGATGGATACCTATCGCCGCCAGGCTTGGGACTTGATTCTGGGCCAGAAGGGCAAGCACAATCCGTTCGACATAAGCGGCGAGAGCGAGGCGATGCGCGACCTTTATGGTCGCGAAGAGTGGGGCCAGGCGTTTCTTGTCGCGCGGCGGCTCGTGCAAGCCGGGGTGCGGATGGTGCAGGTCAACCTCCGCGGCTGGGACACGCACCAAAACGCATTTCGCGATCTCAAGGGCCACTTGCTGCCGTCGATCGACCGTTGCTTGAGCGGATTTCTCGATGATCTCGAATCAAACGGGCTACTCGACGAGACGCTGATCGTGATGTGCGGCGAAATGGGGCGCACACCGCGAATTTCCCCGATCAGCGCCACCGGCAAGAACACGGCCGGCGAGCCCTTCTCGCCCGGCCGCCATCACTGGGGCGACGTCTTTCCTTGTTTCTTCGCCGGCGGCGGAATCCAACCCGGGCGGGTCATCGGTCAAACCGATCGCCATGCCGGACTGCCAGTTAGTGAGGCGTATACCCCCTCGGACCTGGCGGCCACGATCTTTTATTGCCTGGGGATCGATGCGGATCTCGAATTCTTCGATTCCGAGCATCGGCCGTTTCGTCTCTATCAAGGCCAGCCGATCGCGGGGCTGTTATAGCAGCCCACGCGTCCAATCGAGACGCGTGTAACGGCCCTTCGTAGAGAGCGTCAGGCGTCGAGAGTCTTGCCTTTAGTCACATAACTCGTTAAGTTAACATTGCCGACGGAAACGACCCAAAGTGCTGGACTGCTACTCATGGGTTTCTTAATGGCACGAACGTGGATCGCCTGGGCAATTCAGAGCCTAACCTTCGCAGCGATTCTTGTGTGACTTTGCTGGGCGCTATTTCTGAGCGTCTACGGCTCCTGGGACATTGCCATAGCGCAGCTTCGTGGCTCAGATTTGTTTGTAACGAGTGCCAACTTATCTTTGGGGATCTGCGACCCAGGAACTGTCAAATCGTTGCGCGCAACGTTGGGCAATCGCGGCAATCGTCCGGTGACCGTGATGGGGGCCAAATCCTCGTGCAGTTGCATTACGGTGTTAGGGGTTCCCAAGTGTCTAGATCCAGGGACAGAGGGCGAAGTCGAGCTTCGTGTGCGAGTTCCCCAGCACGCAGGCGACTTTACGCAGGACGTCTCTTTTTCTCCAATTCACGCGCAACGCCTTTGTTGGGCGTGAATATTCATGGGACCGTAGCTGAAAAGCAATAGAAAGGGTCTGCAATGTTCGCGAGTTTCAAAGATTGGGCTTCATTAGCGTGCGGCAGCTTCGGCGTCAGTATCATTCTAGGTAGTTGCCTAGTGATGGTGGCGCAAACCAATGTAGCCTACGCGCACTTTAGCCCCTATTGCTCGTTTACCACTGGGGGCTGCAACGATCTTTGCACCGACTACGGTGGATTCGGCTGTGGTGCGCCAAGTATTTGTCCGTGTGACGGATGAATTCCATTCGTCTGACGACGGCGCGCAGCATCCACTGCGCATCATCGAATGCACCGTGATTGGTGATTCGGCTACGGCTCTCGTCTTCAGCGGGTGAAGTTCGACCGGCCGTAGTTCGAATGACTAGATTAAAACGCGCGCACCCGCCGATAGTGGCGTCCTCCGCGCGGCTTCTCGAAGCGGAGAATTGTTAATGGTGACGATTCCTTTCTGGCTGGCGGTGGCAGTTTGTGTTTGCAGCGCAGTCACGAGTTCGGCTGCAGACCTTGCCGATCGTTTTCTCGCGGAGGCGCCTATCGGATGGTCCGCACTCAGGGAATTCTCGCATTCCAGCCGAGGCACGGTGCGCGAGATCACCGTCCCCCAAGCCGGAGCCAAGCCGAACAGCAAACGCTTCGAGGTAGTTTATCGGTGGAACAACAACGCCGGCAACGACCGGTTTGAAACGGCATACGAAGAGGGGCCGATGGCCGGCAGCGTGAGTGCCATTGTCGCGAACCGGCGTTACGGTAGTTCCTTAGCCCGCCGCGGAAATGACAAGCCATTTTATGTCAAGAATTTTGGATGGAACCCTCAGGGCGCGCGCGATCAGATGGACGAATATCGACTGCAGGCTTATGCGCTCAAAGTCGACGCCGAGTCCGCCGACGGAATCGTGCTCGATCCAAGCTTCAAGATACTCAAAATTCAATCCAAGAATAGTGGCGACGACGAGTTGATCGAGGTCGATTTCGATTGCGACGTGAAGCACCGCCCCAGCTATAACGTGAAGGGCGGACAAATTGTTTTTAGTCCGGCGAAGAAATGGGCCGTCTTTTCTTACGCGTTAAGGATCCAATACCCCGATTCGCTGGGACTTTCGCGCGGAACGTCTGAATATTCTCCACAAACTCTCGACGGCATTCCGATTATCACCCGCCACGTCTGCAGCCGGACTGACGCTGCCGAGATGTTGGCGTACTTTCAAATAACATTGGACTACTCTGAGATCGGTCGCGGCACAGCCACAGACGAAGAGTGTAGTTTGCCAGCGTTCGGCTTGCCAGAAATGGAAAAGCCCGGCGCGGTATTTCCCACAAAGGCCTTGGCCCTTTGTATCGGCGTGGGACTCCTCTTCCTAGTCGCCGCAGTATTTATCCGCAGTCGGCGGAATCAGAGCGTCACGGGTTGAACTCGATGCCCTGCGCCAGCGGCAATTCCGACGAGTAGTTGATCGTGTTTGTGGCCCGTCGCATGTAGGCTTTCCACGAATCCGAGCCCGACTCGCGGCCACCGCCCGTTTCCTTCTCGCCGCCGAACGCGCCGCCGATCTCGGCCCCGCTGGTGCCGATGTTCACGTTCACGATGCCACAATCCGATCCCGCGGCCGAGCAGAAGAGCTCGGCTTCGCGCACGTCGTTGGTAAAGATGGCCGAGGCTAGGCCCTGCGGCACGCCATTGTGGATTGCAATCGCCTCGTCGAATGTGTCGTAGCGCATGAAATACAAAATCGGGGCGAACGTTTCGCGCTGGACGATCGGCGCCGACGGATCGATCTCGACAATCGCCGGCTGCACATACGCGCCCCCGCCGGGCACGCCCTCGGTGACGCGACTACCACCATGCACCCGGCCGCCTTGAGCCCGCGCCATGTCCAGGGCTTTAGCCATGGTCTCGGCAGCGTGTTGGTCGATCAGCGGGCCAACCAACGTGCCCGAATCCAATGGATTGCCGATCGGCAGCTTTTTGAAGACGGCCACCAGCCGGGTCAGCAGATCGTCGGCCAGCGAACGATGCACGATCAAGCGACGCAATGTCGTGCAGCGCTGGCCGCACGTTCCTGCCGCGGCAAACACGACTGCCCGCAGCGTCAATTCAAGGTCGGCCGAGGGCGCGACGATCGCTGCGTTGTTTCCGCCCAGCTCCAGCAAGCTGCGACCCAGCCGGCCGGCAACCGTCTGGGCCACCGCACGCCCCATCGCCACCGAGCCGGTGGCCGAGACCAGCGACAATTCGGGCGCACCGGCAATGGCTTGTCCCACGTCCGCTCCGGCGCCGATCACGAGGTTCACAATGCCGGCGGGCACGTGCGGCAAGCCGGTCAGGACATCGAGGACGATCTTGTGGCACGCGATCGCACACAGCGGCGTTTTCTCCGAAGGCTTCCAGACAAGCGAGTCGCCGCAAACCAGCGCCAGCATCGCGTTCCACGCCCAAACCGCGACCGGAAAGTTGAAGGCCGAGATCACGCCCACGGGCCCCAGCGGGTGCCATTGTTCGGCCAGGCGATGGGCGGGCCGCTCGCTGGCAATCGAGAGGCCATAGAGCTGACGGCTCAATCCCACCGCAAAATCGCAAACGTCGATCATCTCCTGAACTTCGCCTGCGGCCTCGGCCAGGATCTTGCCGGTTTCCAGTGCCACCAGCATGGCCAAATCCGCCTTCCGCTCGCGGAGTCGCTGGCCGATCAAGCGCACCACTTCGCCCCGCACGGTCGGCGGCACGACGCGCCATTGCAAGAACGCCCGCTGGGCAGACTCGATCGCCGGACGGACATCTTCGGCTCTGGCGGCGGCGAATCGGGCCAGCTCAGCGCCGTCGATCGGGCTGCGCACGATTAACTGAACGCCGCTGCCAGAGGACCAGTCGGCTCCGCAGGCCACTGCCAAGGGACTGGCCACGCCCAATCGCTCGAGCAAGCCATCAAGCTGGCGTGTCATGATCGGCCTCCGAAAAATCTCCCACGCCCATGTAGCGGCTGTAAATGTTCGATCCCTTGTAGTGCTGACCGAAGCGGTTGTCGAGAAACGCTTCGAGTCCGACTTGCTCTTGCCGCACCAGGCCCTGTCCCGACAGCTTGCCCTCGGCGTGCATATCGACGACTGCACACACGCCGGCCGCGGTGGTGATCTGAATCGCGCTCCAAGCTTCGTCGCCGATCGTCTGGCCATAAATCTTGCGGGCATCGCTGATCTGCACCAACTGCCCCTTGCGGGTGCCCGAGGCCGTGCAAAAAATCACGACTACGTCCTGGAACGTGACGGGAATCGCGTTTTCCAAAATCTCCTTGAGCATGTCGCGGCGCTGGCCCAAACGCAGCTCGCTGATCAGAAAGGCCATATAGTCGCGGTGACCCTGGTAGCGAATCGTCTTGTAGTTGAGCTCGCGTACGTGGCTGTCGAGCGTATCGCACAACGTGCCCAAGCCCCCGGAGGTGTTGAATGCCTCGTAGCGCACGCCGTCGAGCGAGAAATGCTCGACCCCTTCGAGCGGCAAGACGTTCATCCGCTGGCCGTCGTGGATCGCCTCGCAGGGATTGCAGTATTCATTGATCAGACCGTCGGTCGACCAGGTTAGATTGTACGTCAGGGCATTGGACGGAAACTGCGGCAGCGCCCCGACGCGCATGTGTACCGTATCGAGCGAATCGAATGACTCGGTCAGCCGATGTGCCACGATGGAAACGAACCCGGGCGCCAAGCCGCACTGGGGCATGAAGATTTGGCCCGGCCGAGCCGAATCGGCGATCTCCCGCACGCGCCGCGTGGTGGTGATATCTTCGGTCAGGTCGAAATAGCTAGCCCCCGAGATCAGGGCCGCATGCGCGACGACCGGATTGTGCAAATAGCTGAGGGCCGAAATCACAGCTTCGCGACCGTCCAGTGCGCGGGCGAGCTGCTCCGGATTGCCCGCGTCGATCAGCACGGTCTCGACCTTGCTCTGCTTGCCGATGCGCTCGAGCGAAAACCGGTCGGCATCGCCCACCAGAACATCGTAGTCCTCGCTGGCCGACAAAAAGCGCGCGATCATGCGGCCGATTTTTCCCGCGCCCAGCAGCAGCACCTTTCGCATGACGACACCTGGCGAAACATCGCGGACGAGAACAAGCTGCCGGCGACAGTGGTGGTGAATACCCCTCAAACCCTCTCCGGCAAGGGAATTATACGCCACGCGACGATTTGGACGACCCGAGCGCATCTTCGGAAAAGACCGCACAGGTTGCGCGACTCAACGCAACTGCCTCGCGTCAGCTCGGCTTGCGACGCCAGTCGAAGTTCGCATACAAATGGCGATGGAAGCGACTTTTGACACTCATGGAGCGGCAAATGCACGCGCGACATTTGTTGGCGATATTGCTAGCGGTTATCGCATGCAACTCACTTGTATTTGCGGATGACGGGCAGAAGCCGACGATTCGCTTCGGCACCGCTCCATTTGTTCCCAGAGCCGATGAGGCCAGCCTGCCGCCCCAATTCCGCCTGGCGCCGCACGACTTCGGCTACCAGACCATGACCCTTCCAACCTCGGGCACGGTCATGAGGGTCTCGAAGGTCACTTTTCCTTCGCCGCTGGTGACCCCGCACGAGAAAAACAACACGGTACATTGCGAATATTTCTGCCCCACGGCGGCGGGCAAGAAACCGGGCGTGGTCGTGCTGCACATCTTGGGCGGCGACTTCGACCTGGCCCGCATCTTTTGCCGCGCGCTGGCCAGCCGGGGCGTAGCGGCGTTGTTCTTGAAGATGCCGTATTACGGCG
Organism: Planctomycetia bacterium; assembly: GCA_031400775.1. GTDB lineage: Bacteria > Planctomycetota > Planctomycetia > Pirellulales > PALSA-1355 > PALSA-1355. Next base: position 18,659 of record JANNQN010000430.1, read on the forward strand.
AGCGGCGCCAAAACGATTCACCCGTCAGAATGATCTCGATGGATCCCGAGGAGACGGTGCGCGGCATGACTCAGGCGGTGTTGGATATCCGCCAGGCCGCCAGTTGGCTGGCCGTGCAGGAGGAGATCGATCCGGACCAATTGGGGATCATGGGCATCAGCCTGGGCGGCATCACCGGCGCATTGGCGGCAGGCATGGAACCCCGCTTCAGCAAAGTCTGCCTGCTGTTGGCCGGCGGCGACATGGGCGAAGTGGCCTGGACCTCGACGGAAATGGCCCCCTTGCGCAAACGGTGGGACGAGTCGGGTCGCACGAAGGAAGAACTGTTCGCGGCGCTAAAGGTCATCGACCCGGTGACATAAGTGCGGCCCCTGCCCGGGCGAAAGGTCCTGATGCTCAACGCCAGCCAGGACGAGGTCATTCCACCGGCCTGCACGCGCGCCCTGTGGCACGCCTTTGGCGAGCCGGAGATCGTGTGGTGGAACGCGGGCCACTATACGGCCATACGCTACTTGGGTAGCGGACTGATGCGCGTCGTGCAATTCTTCGAGCCGACGCAATCGGCGGCTCAGAGCACGGCGAAATAGTTCTCGACGGCGAAATCCATCGCGTCGTTGCTCATTTCCAGCTCGCGCACCTCGTACAGGCACATGTTGCGGACTTGCATCAACAGGTCGCGCGGCTGACAGCAGCGCATCGGGCGCTGGATTGGCCGATAGTGGGTTTCGAGCAGGTATGTGACGGTCGAGTCGACGTACTCGAAACCCAGCTTGGGCGCCATCATTTCGAACAGCTCGCGAAATTCGTCCTCCGACGGATCGTTGATCTCGATCTTGTAGGGAATTCGCCGCAAAAAGGCGTCGTCGACCAGATCCTTCGGCTCGAGGTTCGTCGAGAAGATGACGAGCTGATCGAAGGGGACCTCGATTTTCTTGCCGTTGGCCAGGTTCAGGTAATCGTGCCGCTTTTCCAGCGGAACGATCCACCGGTTCAACAACTCGTCGGTGCTCATCCGTTGCCGGCCGAAGTCGTCGATCACCAGCGTGCCGCAATTGCTTTTCAATTGCACCGGCGCTTCGCTAATGCCGGTCGACGTGTTGAGCGTGACTTCCAGATTGGACATCGTCAATTCACCACCCACCACCACCGTCGGCCGGCGAATGCGCAGCCAACGCTTGTCGATACGACTTTCTTCCAAGAGCCCGCTGCCAGCTTCGAGCGGCGCCAGTTCGTGGGCGTTCGGATCGTAAAGCCGGATAACCTCTCCATCGATGCCGATCGCCCGTGGAATCCAGACGTATTGTCCGAAGGCTTTGGTCACGCGCTCGGCGATGCTCGTCTTGCCATTGCCCGGCGCGCCGAACAGGAACAATCCTCGGCCCGAGTTGATGGCCGGTCCAAGACGGCGCAACATGCGGGGATTGATCAGCAGGTCTTCGAAAGCCAGCTTAAGCGCCTCAACGGTCGGATGTTGCTTGGTCAAAGATTGTTTGGCCACGGAGGCGACGTAGTCCTTGAGCGAGACAGGCGCCGCTCCGAAATAAGTGCAGTGATCGGCCAGCCGACGGGCCCGTTCGCGGCCCATGTCGGTCAACTGGTACATGTAGTCGTTCATCGGCGCAGAGCCTTTGTGAACCACCAATTGATCGGCCTTCATGTTTCGCAACAGCTCGTCGACGATGCGAAACGGCAGCTTGATGTGGTCGCTGACTTGCCGGCCGGTCGCGTCTCCGCGCGAGAGCAACAGCTTCAGAAACAAGCCCTCGACGGCGCTCGTGGTGAGTTGAGCTTCTTCGAGCGTCGCCGGCTCGATCGGAACGAACTCTTCCGGAGTCGCCTCGGGCGAGGCTCCCGGCGGCGTCGCGCCCTCTAGCGAGTTGGTCATATCCCGCAAACGGCCCAACAACTCGTCCAACTTTTCGCCTCCGCGGCTTTCGCTGGCGGCGTGTTGCGGCAACGAGGCAGCCACTTCGGCCCAGGAATTGGAATCGGCGGCGGTTCCTTGTCCGGCGAGGCGGGCCAATAAACTGTCGTTCGCAAGATCGGCCATCGGCTTTTGACCTATGTTGTGGAGAGAGCAGCGGATGTCTACACGGCATCGCAAACCTAGGTCGCGATATCGCTCGGGTCAAATCGCGATATTTCGGCCGCGCCAGCAGGCCAGGCTTGCTTTTTCATAGCCCCGACACGCGTCGACGATGCCAATTCGCCACGGCAGACAGGGGCGGGACAATTGGGTACAATTCAAGCCAATTGCAAGGGCAAGCTTGCCCGCCGATAAGGACAATATCGGCGCGGTACGGCTGCGATTTTCACGCGGATGACGGCGGGGTCCGCACGACTGGGGCACGGACAACCCCCTGGAATTTAATCAAGGCAACGAGCGTATGACTGCCAAGCGTGACCCCAATCCATTCGCGGCCCGTGAACGTTTCGAGACCGGATCCGGCCCGGCCAGCTTGTATCGAATTGCGAAGCTGGAATCGCTGGGCTTGGGGCAGATCAATAAATTGCCCTTCTCGATTCGCATCTTGCTCGAATCGGCCCTGCGCAACTGCGACGGTTTTGCGGTACACGAGCAGGACGTAAAGAATCTGGCCGGCTGGAAGGCCGCCGCTCCGCTGCAGGTCGAGATTCCCTTCCATCCCACGCGCGTGCTGTTGCAGGATTTCACCGGCGTGCCGGCCGTGGTCGACCTGGCTGCCATGCGGGCCGCCATGCAACGCCTGGGCGGCGACCCCAAGAAGATCAACCCGCTGATTCCCGTCGACCTGGTCATCGACCACTCGGTGCAGGTCGACGCGTTCAACAGCGCCGCTGCCCTGGGCGAAAACGTCGATCTGGAGTATCAGCGAAACCGAGAGCGGTACGAATTTCTGCGCTGGGGCCAAAAGGCGTTCGACAATTTCCGCGTCGTGCCACCATCGGTCGGCATCGTACACCAGGTGAATCTCGAGTATCTGGCCAAAGGCGTGTTCCTGCGCGGCGACAAGAACGACCTGGTAGCTGTGCCCGATACGCTGGTCGGCACCGACAGCCATACCACGATGATCAACGGACTCGGTGTATTGGGCTGGGGCGTGGGAGGCATCGAGGCCGAGGCCGTCATGCTCGGCCAACCGCTCTATATGCTGATGCCCGAGGTCGTGGGATTCAAAATATCGGGCCAATTGCCACCCGGCGCGACGGCGACCGATCTGGTGTTGACGGTGACGCAAATCCTGCGCAAGCAAGGCGTCGTCGGCAAGTTTGTCGAGTTCTTTGGACCGGGCGTCTCGAACATGTCGCTGCCGGATCGGGCCACGATCGGCAACATGGCCCCCGAGTACGGCGCCACGATGGGCTTTTTTCCCGTCGACGGCGAAACGCTGGCTTATTTGCGGCGCACCGGTCGCACCAAGGCCGAAGTCGACCTGGTCGAGCGCTACACCAAGGAGCAGCAGCTTTTCCGCACCGACGACGGGCCGGAGCCGGCATTTACCAAGGTGATCTCGCTGGACATGAGCACCGTCGAGCCCAGCCTGGCCGGCCCCAAGCGGCCCCAAGACCTGGTCCCGCTCAGAAGCATGCAAGCCTCGTTTCGCAAGTCGCTCGTTTCGCCGGTCAACGAGCGCGGCTTCGCGCTCGACGAGGCTGGACTCAAGCGCACCGGAAAGGTCGTCGACAACGGACACAGCTCGACCATCGGTCACGGCGCTGTCGTCATCGCGGCGATTACCAGTTGCACCAACACCAGCAATCCCTCGGTGATGGTCGCCGCCGGCTTGCTGGCCAAGAAGGCTCACGCAAAAGGTCTCAAGTCGAAGTCCCACGTCAAAACGAGCCTCGCTCCCGGCTCGCGTGTGGTGACCGACTACCTCGATAAATCGGGCCTTACGGCGCCGCTCGAGGCGCTTGGCTTTTACACGGTCGGGTACGGCTGCACGACCTGCATCGGCAATAGCGGCCCCCTGCCCGAGGCCGTGGCCCAGGCCGTAACCGATGGCGATCTGGTCGCTGCCGCCGTGTTGAGCGGCAATCGCAACTTCGAAGGCCGCATCAATCCGCTCGTCAAAGCCAACTATCTGGCCAGCCCGCCGCTGGTGGTGGCCTATGCCCTGGCCGGCACGACCGACATCGACCTGGTCAACGAGCCGTTGGGCAAGGACCAGGATTCAAAGGATGTTTATCTCAAAGACATTTGGCCCTCGGCCGCTGAAGTCCAAGACACGATTGCCACTTGCGTTCTGCCCGAGATGTTTCAGTCTCGCTACGCCAACGTCATGACCTCGAACGAGAAGTGGAACCAGTTGCCTACCAGCGAAGGCGATCTTTACAACTGGGATCCGAAGAGCACGTACATCCAGGAACCGCCCTTTCTGCTGGGCCTGGCGCCCGAGCCGTCGCCGATTCGGCCGCTCAGCGGGGCGCGGGTCCTGGCCATGCTGGGCGATATGGTGACGACCGACCACATTTCGCCAGCCGGCTCGATCGCCATCAAAAGCCCCGCCGGGCGATATTTGATGGAGCACGGCGTCGACCCCCGCGACTTCAACAGCTATGGTTCGCGCCGCGGCAACGATCGGGTGATGACTCCCGGCACGCTGGCCAATATCCGGATTCGTAACTTCCTCGCCCCGGGCACCGAAGGCGGTGTTACGCTGCACTTGCCCGACGGGCAGTTGATGAACATTTACGACGCGGCCATGCTCTATAAGAGCGAGAATGTGCCGCTCGTGATTCTGGCCGGCGCCGAGTATGGCGCGGGCAGCAGCCGAGACTGGGCCGCCAAGGGCACGATGCTCTTGGGCGTACGCGCCGTGCTTGCCGTCAGCTTCGAGCGGATCCATCGCAGCAACCTGGTGGGGATGGGCGTGTTGCCACTCGAGTTTCCCACTGGCGAAACCTGGCAGTCGCTGTGCCTGACGGGCGAGGAGACGTTCGAGATCCACGGTCTCGACGACAACCTGCAAACCGGCGCCCTGCTTGACGTGACGGCGCGGGCAGGCGACGGCACGACGAAGAAATTTACCTGCCGGTGCCGCATCGACACGCCGGTGGAGCTCGAGTATTACCGCAACGGCGGCATCTTGCAGACGGTGCTGCGCAAGCTGTCGACCAGCTAACGGCACTGGGCGCTAGGGCGATTCAGTTGTTGAAATTGGGTGCCACCCTACGCGGTTAACCTAGCTGCGATGGATTCAACCCTTTCAGGGTTGCCCTTATTCGGTGGCCACCGGTACCCAGGGTAGCCGCTCTCGCGGCAACCCTGGGCTGAAAGATTCAATCCCTTTGGGATTGGGAGGGCCGGTTTGTCCCATGCCGTTGCAACTGCGAAACACTCCCCGATTCCAACGCGATTGCAGCGTGTAGCCCCTCCCTAGCACGAACGGATTGCCGTTTGTAGCTCTTCCAATTCCGCCGGGGTTAGAACATATGACTCTACCAATCCCAACGGGATTGCAGCATCCAGCCCAGGGTTGCGAGTCCGCGAGCTACCCTGGGATGTATCGAGCGCCATGCCATGTCAACCCTGAAGGGGTTGCATCCGTCTTTCATGCACGTGTGCCGGAGATGATCCGCGGATTGGTCGATTTCGCGCGGCGGGTTTGCCGCTGGGTCGCCAAATGATGCAACCGCCTAGCGGTGCTGGGCCAATTCTTGGCCCACGAGCTCCAGGTTTTCCTGGTAGTAGGCGATCGCCTCGCTGGGATTCAGATTGAATAGTGCCCGGCCGTCGGTGGCCCAGAGGCCGTTCTCAACGCGAAACACGGCCGTGGCGGCCCGCAGATTGCCAACGGCCTCGACGTCTTCCATGCCGCCGCCCTCGATGGCCTCGAAGCCAATTGTCACGCTGACATAGGCCGACAGCTCGCCGCTTTGGCGATGCCGGGCATAGATTACGTCGTCGTCGAAGTCGCAGCGGACCCACTCCAGTCCGCGCGGCTTGCCGCTCTGCCCGGCCAGGCGCATGAAGCGCGCCTCGAGGTGCTCGCGGTGGCGGTGGAAGTCGCGGCGGGCCTTGGCCAATTCGTTCTCGCGCATCGCCGCCCGGACGGGCCGCCAGGCCGCCAGCACGATCACCAGCGCCACGATCGACGCGACGAGAGGGACCACCCACCATGCCGACATTGCGCTCTCCTTGTATTCCTGCAAAGAAGGATGGTTCCTGCAAGGAAGAATGGAAGGGATACCCTGAATTCTAATCCGTGGCCCAGAACTGACAAGCAATTGCGCGATTATTGGCTGCCGGGCGCGCCGCACAATATCGCCAGTTTGCCGAAACGGGCCGATTCCGTGGTCGGGACTGCATTCGGGGGTCCTATCCACCGGCGGGGGCTGTGATATCATAGGCGGCAATCTGTAGGCGGCCCCGCGTGGGTCCGACCGGAGAATCGCTGAGTGCTTATCTTATGTAGTGGAGAGTCGTTGCATGCCGCTAGGCAAAATCAAGAAGCTGGTCGCCGACAAGGGTTTTGGATTCATTCAAACCGATTCCGGCACGGACATTTTTTTCCATCACTCGACCGTCGCCGATCAGGGCTTCGATAGCTTGTCCGAAGGACAACAAGTCGAATACACCGTCGAGCAGGGTCAGTCGTCCAAGGGCAAAGGCCCGCGGGCTGGGTCGGTAACCCCCGCCTAAATTGGTCGCGGCTGTCACGGCCAGGCCCCTCGCGTGAAATCGGATTTGCTCCCCGCGAGCTAACCGCTGCGCACGCGCGGTTGCTGGCAGAGCAAATGACGGTCTCGTGCCGACACACGTCACACAGGCCCGCCCGCTTGAGCGGCAGCGCTATTAGGCGGAAGCCAAGGCCAAGAATCGGCCCTAGTGACACGATCGCTTCCGCCGCTTCCAGACAACCAGGCCAATGAGCCCGAGCGCGGCGAGTATGACGCTGGACGGCTCGGGAACTTGAATCAGCGAATTGATTGGCAGCGAAAAAAAGAGGGAATCGGCAGTTACGTCTAGAGAGC
>JANNQN010000431.1:0-6957 GCA_031400775.1 Planctomycetia bacterium
AGTTGATCCTCGACGCGGCGCGAATGAATCTTGAGATTCTCGATCTCGGACAGTTGCGCCTTGGATTGCTCGGTGAGCATGCGGTTTTGCGACTGCACTGCGGAGAACTGTCCTTGCGTCGTCATCTTACAGCCGCACGACACAAGCGCGCAGGCAACGAGCAAGCAGAAAGCGTTTCGAGCGGCAGGCATGGATTCGACTCCTTTCGAATCGGCATCGAACGTTCGTAGTCGCGCTTGCGTCAAGCCCCGGAACCGGGACACTCGCGCAGCGCGGAATTCTTAAAACATGCTCAGGACCATGTCCATCAGCGGGCTATTGACCGAGTAGGCTTCGCCCCAACTCCACATATTGCGCAACAGGTCGAAGGTGAACATGCCGCAAAACATCAACAGCAAGGCACACAGCACCAGGCTGGCCACATTCCAACCCGAGAAGACCTCTGCAGGCGCGGCTGCAGCGCCGGGTGCGGCTCCAGCGGCGGCCAAGGCCGGCGCGCTGGCGGCAGGCGTCAGCGCCGAGCTGCCGAGCGCCTCGCCCAAACCGGCGTCCAAATCGTCGTCCAGCAATCCGCCGGAGGATTCTTGCGACTCTTGCAGTTCGGAAGTAATGCCGCTGACGCTAGGCCCGGCTTCGTCGAATTCGACTTCGCTGTCCAGCGCAATGACCTGCGATCCGCTGTCCGATTCCTCGACTCCGGCCTCTTCCAAGGGCGCCAACAGAAAGTCGTCGTCCGAGTCGGGCTCCGCCGTCGGGGCGCTCTTTTTCTTCGCGGCCCCAGCGGCAGGCTCGTCGATCGAGAGCATTTCGTCCTCGCCCAATTCGAGCGATTCGACCGCCGACCCGCCCAATTGCAGCGGCGCCGATTCCAGCGAAATGCCGCTGTCGGCCGGATTCAATAAGTTGATGCCGCTATCGCCGGCCCGCGACAAGTCGCCGTGCGAGCTTCCGCCCAACACCAGGTCGCCGTCTTCGTCACCGGTGAGATCGATGGCCGATCCTCCGGACCTCGAATCGGCGATTTCCAGGGCCGAGGCTTCACCCAAGGCCAATTCGTCTCCGCTGCCAAAGGCCAGGCCCGAGCCCTCGAACTTGAGCGCGTCGGATCCCATCGTGATTTCGCTTCCGCCGCCGCCGCCGACTTCGCTCCCCAGGTCGATATCGCTGCCGGTCTTGGGGTCGCCGATCTTGCCCGACGTTATCCCGCTGTCCGCGGCGCTGGGCATTTCCAGGTCGAGCGTGTCCAGCTCGTCGAACATCGGGCTCACTCCGGAGCCGCCTTCCAGCACGTCCGAGCCGCTCTTCGGATCGCCGAGCGTGAGCGCCGAATCCAGGTTGACGTCGCTGTCGTGCTTCGGCTGCACCAGTTGAATATCGGCGTCGGCCGAATCCTTCGAATTCTTGCGGGTCGGCTTGCCGCCGATGATCGTGCTCGAGGTGCTTTCGTCCGACTGGCCCAGCTCGACCTCGCTGAGCAGGATCGAATCGGGATCCTCGTCCAGCTCGGCGTATTCCCCCTCCTCGTCGATCGCGTCGCGGTCGGCCACCAGACGTTCCACGTCCTCGGGCTTGAATTTCCAACTGCCGCCGTCGCGATAGCCGTAGATCTTCTGCCGCTCGCGCATTTCGGCGAGCGTCTCGGGCGTGACGCCCAGCATCTTGGCGGCTTCGTCGAGGTCGATAAATTTGCGGGCCATCGGGGGCTCCCAGTCTTGAATTCGCCCGGCAAGGTTCGCAGGCGAATTCTCGCTGCTTGGGCGGAATAGTCCGCTCGCACAGCCATTGTTTGCTTACTTCTGCTCCAGGAGAGATTGCACCTCTCGTGGCAGCGGACTCGTTCCGTTAAACACTCCCAATTGCAAATCCCAGTGAATGCTGCGCACGCTCTTGAGCACGATTTCGCCGCTGGCCAGATCGATGTGATACACGCCCAGGACTCGCGTCTCCGGATCGATCACCGTCACCTGTTGGCGCTGCTCGCCGGCAGCCGTGGACATCGCAATCAGCCCGCCCGTCGCTCGGGCCTGGAGCGGCTCGTTGCGTTGGGCCAGGCCAACGTTCGGCGCCAAGGCGGCCAGGAACATGGCAATCACTAGACTTGCAACTGTTGACGCACCGACCACCGCAATTCTCATAAGTCACCTTTCAACTTAGGAGTTTGGCGGAAATTGGAGCGACAATTCCATTCTAAAAGCTCCAATTTCCAATTCAACTTAAATCCGCTCCGGATTCGCAGGACCAGGCTCGCGAACGAGCGGGGGTTTTGCGGTTCCGCAGGCGAAAAACATCGATAAAACGGCTCGGACCTGGCGGCCCCGCGGCAACCGCCTTCTCGCCAAATACGGTCGCCACTCGAATGCGCTGCACCGCGGTCGATTTGTTCGTCCCGGTCCGAATGGACAGCTAAGAAGGGTTTTTCGGGTTGGGGAGTTTAGTGCGACGCGCCTTGCCGGGCAAGTGCAACCCGGGCGGTCCCCTGCCCGGCGGCCATCCACTCCCACGAGGCCACACCGGGGCCTACAATGACCGCAGTACGGGCCATCCTCCCTCCGCGGACACGTTGCCGGTGAACTCCCTCTCCTCGAAATCCGCCGTGGCGGTGCTGTTTAGCGGCGGCTTGGACAGCTCGATTTTGCTGGCAAGCTTGCTAGCACAACGGCAACGGGTCGTGCCGTTGTATGTCGACTGCGAACTGCATTGGCAGGCGGCCGAACTGCAAGCGGCCCGGCGGTTTTTGCAGGTGGTCGAGACTCCTGAGTTGGGCGAGCTGGTAGTTCTCAGGATGCCGCTGGCGGATCTGTATGAAGACCATTGGAGCGTGACCGGCCGCGGCGTGCCCAGCGACACCGATCCGGACGAATTGGTGTACCTGCCGGGCCGCAATCCCCTGTTGCTCGTCAAAGCCGACCTGTGGTGTCGCTTGCACGAGGTCAAACAGTTGGCCTTAGGTTCGCTCGCAAGCAATCCGTTCGCCGATTCGACCGACGCATTCTTCGTCCATTTCGAAGCTGCCATGAACCAGGCCGTTTCGGGACAGGTGCAAATCGTGCGACCGCTGGCCGGGCTCGACAAACGACAAGTGATGCGGCTGGGGCGCGAGATGCCGCTCGGGTGGACGTTTTCCTGCTTGAGTCCCGCGGCCGGCCTGCACTGCGGCGGTTGCAACAAGTGCGCCGAGCGGCAGCAAGCATTTCGTCTGGCCGAGTTGGAAGATCCCACGCCATACGCCACCGCACGCCGGGTCGCGATTTAATGCATTCGAGGAACCCACGATGTTTCGAGTGAGCCGCGAGATTGACTTTTGTTACGGGCACCGGCTTTTGAACTACGACGGCAAGTGCAAGTACCTGCACGGCCATAATGGCCGAGCCGTGATCACGATCGAATCCGCGAAGCTCGACGAGCGCGGCATGGTGCTGGATTTCTCGGATATCAAACGGGTCATCAGCAACTGGATCGACGAGAACCTGGACCATCGCATGATCCTGCATCGCGACGATCCGGCCCGCGCGGCCTTGGAAAAGCTGGGCGAGCCGCTGTACTTAATCGACACCAATCCCACTGCCGAGAACATCGCCCGGCTGATCTTCGACTTTGCCCAGAGCCAAGGAATTCCGATCGTCGAGACCGTGCTCTGGGAAACGCCCCGTTGCTTCGCGACGTATCGCGCGTGAGGCATCGCCCGCCTCTGTAGGATCGCGCGAGTCAATGCAAACAGCCCGGGAGGTCCGCGTTGGACCATCACCGGGCTGTTGAGTTCCCCCCTGGGAATAAGCATGAGCGTTGACGCAAAGAGTATCGGTTAGGCAGCCGCGCACACTTTGGGAAAAACCTGCCGGTTGTGCGGCACGCGCGAGCCGGGCTGTTCCGGGCCTCCGCTTGCGGCTTAGCCGCTCGATAGCAGCGTTGGCTAGCACTCTCCCGCCGGTCCGCTCTGGCGACTTTGGTTCATAGACTGTAGCGTTTACGCCGATTTTAAGGTCAGCGCCGCACCCGTGGACGATTGCGCGAGCCGGTATGCTTGCGCGCGTCGTTCCCAGGCATGTCCCATTCGCGCGCAGTCCCGTTTTCCCCGCTCGCAGTTGCAGGCTCGACCGCTTATGCCCCGAGAACTCGAAACGCATGCGTAGACGCCGGCGAGTTAAACCGAGCGGCGGCGTCCAGATGTTCTCCTTTCTGGACGCGATGATCTGCACCATGGGCGCCTTGCTCGTGCTGCTGCATGCCTTCGCGCGCCACGGCCAGGACACGGTGACTCAGAAAGCCGAAGCGCGGGCCAATAGTGCCGAGGTCAAAGCCGAGCGCGAAGACCTGCAATGGCGGATCGCGCACTTGAAGGAGTCGCGCGACAAATCGGCGGCCGATCTGGCCGAGCAGCGTCTGAAATTGAGCCACGTCGAAGACCACGAACGCCGACTGCGCGATCAGTTTCGCAATCTGAAGATCGCGGCCGAGGAAATGGTGCGACTTGGCTCATCCAGCGCCGAGGAGCAGCAACACGCCGCCGCCGAGTTGCAAGCCGCGCAGGAAAGCGTGCTCGCGGCGCAACTCGCGCTCGACGAGGCCCGCAAAAAGGCCCAGGGCCAGGCCTCGACCTACTCGGTCGTCCCCTACGAGGGCCCGAATGCCACCCGCCGCCGCCCCATCTACATCGAGTGCCGCGCCAACACCGTGGTCTTGCAGCCCGAGGGCATCGAGCTGGCGCCGCGAGACTTCACCGGCATGTTGGGCCCGGGCAATGCCCTGGCCTCGGCCTTGCGTGGGATGCGTGAATACCTGGCCAGCCAGGCCACGAAACCCAATCAAAACACGGAGCCCTATCCGCTGCTGCTGGTGCGGCCCGATGGGATTGAAGCCTACTATGCGGCCCGCACGGCGCTGGATTCTTGGGGCTCTGAATTTGGTTACGAACTGGTCGGCGCGGATTGGAAGCTGAAGTTTCCCGAGCCCGACCCACGACTGGCCGAACTGACGCGGCAAGTCGTGGCCGAGGCCCGCGAGCGGCGCCGCGAGTATGTCATGCACTCGCCTCAACTGGTCCGCAGTCGCAGCCGCCCGACGTTTCATGCCAACTCGCGCGGCGGCTTTTCGGCGCAGCCCGGCTCGGCCGGCGGTCGAGGCGGCAGCGCAGGCGCCGGCGGCTGGGACTCATTGGGCAGCGAATGGTCGCGCCGCAGTGGCAGTGGCGGCGGAGCTGACGACGAAGGGGACGGCGGATCGGGCACTTCTGCCGGCGGCGGATTCGCCGGCGGCGCAGCAGCTTCCTCGCCCGGCGGGCGATCTGGTGCACTGGGCAGCGGCGGCGACGGACTCGATGGCACGGGTCAAGGTCTCGACGTGGCCGCGGTCGGTGGCGAACTCAACGGGCGCGGCGCAGGCCGCTACGGCGACGGCACGGGCTCCTCGCGTTACGGCAACGGCACGGGCGGCGGTGGTGGTCCTGGCGGCACATCGGGTCAGGCGGGCGGCTCGCCCGAGGGGCGATCGACCGAGCCAGGTTCGCGCTACGGCAAGGGTTCCGATGCCAGTGGCCAGGACGGCTCGAAAACAGGCGGCGGCGGCTCATCGATGGCCGGACAAGGCGCCGCCGGCACGCGCGACGGAGCCGAGGGACAAGGCTTCAGCCCATTGCCCGGCGGACTCGCGCAAAGCGGCTCGAAGGCCGGAGGATCCCAGCAAGGTTCATCGCAGGGGGGAGCTGCGTCAGGCGGTTCGAGCACGGGATCGGATTCGGCCGGCAATCAGGCCTCGGCCGGTTCCGCGGGATCGTCGAGCGGCTCGGCGCAAGATAGCTGCCCGCCCGGCACATCCGCGGCGGGTCAGGCTGCGAACGTCAAGAGCATGGCCAAAACGCGCGGTCGCGACTGGGGCTTGCCCGAAGCCGGAGTGGCCGCCGTCGCCGCCACGCGACCGATTCGGGTCGAGTGCCACAATGATCGCCTGGTGATCGTTCCGGAATCGCGCACGGAACTGCCCAAGGAAGTTCCCCTGGGGGCGCGCACGCAAGATTCGATGGACGAGTTGGTCTCCGATGTCTGGACACACATGAAGGGATGGGGCGTCGCCGGCAAGGGAATGTACTGGCGTCCGACGCTGGTGATGGAAGTGAAGCCAGGCGCGGCCGATCGCTATGCCGAGATCAAGTCGCTGTTGGCCGACAGCGGGCTGGACATTCACGAGCGGCGCCCGCCCACCGCCGCCAAAACCGTGCCCCCGCGCAAGACCACACGCAAATAGATTCGCAGGTAAACGAACATGGCCAAGTCCCATTCGGTCGAGCACGATTCCGAGAGCACCAACTCGTTCTTGGACGTGATCACCAGCTCGATCGGAATCTTGATCATTCTGGTCATGGTCGCCGGCCAGCGCTCGCAGCAAGCGATCGAGCAACTGGCCCGCGCGCCGCTCGACGCCGAGTTGAAGGCGGCGCAAAACGAGGCGGTAGCCGTGGAGCAAGATATTCATCACATCGCCCAGCAAACCGCGATCGTCGAAAATGAATTGGCGGCCCGCGCGGCCGAGCGGGGCCAGATCAGCACGTTGATCCGGGCCATCGAGCACGAACTGGCCCAGCGGCGCGGATCGCTCGATCAGAATGCCCGCAAGCGCTACGATCTGGAGCGCGATCTGGCGATCGCCCGCGACGAGTTGGGGCGCCTTGAAACCGAGCGCAGCCAGACTGCGGAAACCACGGCGCCCGAGTCGATCAAGATCGAAAGCTATCCGACCCCGCTGAGCAAGACCGTCGACGATCAGGAAGCGCACTTCCAGTTGGTCGGCGGGCGACTGGCCTATATTCCGTTTGACACCCTGGTCGATCGGCTCAAAGGGACGCTGCGCGACTATGCCTCCAAGTTGCAAGATCAAGGCGAGTTGAGCGACACGCTGGGGCCCGTCGGCGGGTTTCGGCTCCGCTACAACATCGAGCGCCACGACACAAACGCCGGCAGCTACATG
>JANNQN010000432.1:0-54630 GCA_031400775.1 Planctomycetia bacterium
TGTAGCTGGAAAAATCGAAATAGATCTGCAAGCCAAAGGCCACGGCCATCAGCCACACGTCGGTGGCGCCCACGCTCTCATACGGCCGCGCAAATGCCTGGTCCACGGACGGCGCGATGCCGTCGGCCAACACGACCTTGATGAACATGCCGGTCGTGATCAGCCACACGCCATCCAGAAACGCCGAGCTCAAAAGCCGGGCCGGCGGGTTTTCGATCTGCGGCAGAAGTTCCTTGGCCCGCATGATCGGCCCGGCGATCAACTTGGGAAACAGGGCGATAAAAAGTTGAAAGTCCCAGAACGAATGGATCCGCTCGCGCTTGCGGACGATGTCGACCGTGTAACTGATTGCCTCGAAGACGTAAAATGAGATCCCCAGCGGCAGGATCCAATGGGGCACCTCGAGCAGTTGGTCGAACCCCAGCCACGAGGCCACGGCGTTGACATTCTCGCACAGCCAACTGAGATACTTGAACACCGCCAAGAGCAGCACGTTGGCGGCCAGCACCCAGCCGCCGCGCCATTTGCGATTGGGCGGACCGGCGACGATCCACTTGGCGCCCCAGTGATTCAGGGCCGCCGAGCCGACGAGCAGACCCAGGTAGGGCCAATGCCACGACGCGTAAAAGGCGTAACTGGCCGCCAGCAGCACCCAGCGGCGGGCGCGGGGCGGCGTGAGCCATACGGCCAGCACCACAATCGGCAAAAACGCGAGATAGACCGGGCTGTTGAACCTCAAGGCCGGGACAACTCCTTCCAAGCCGAGCGCTTGGCGGCCTCTTCCAATAGAAATTGACTCAGTAGCTGATGTCCCGGTTCCGTGAAGTGCGATCGGTCGGGCGATTCGTCAACCCAACCCCAGTATTCGTTGGGCACGATTCGCCGCGCGTCGAGGACCGTGATGCCCAGTTGCTCGGATTCGCAATTGAAGACATCGATGAACTCGTTTTGTCGCTCGGGATCCATCAGCGGCGGCAGATCGTCGCGCTCCGGCGCGTAATAACAAAACACCGTGGCCCCTTGCTGCCGCAACAGACGCACCGCGGCCCGCAGGCATTCTACGTTGAACCGATAATCGTGTTCCACCAGATCGTAGGAATACTTGACACTCTGGCGATCGTCCCAAATGCGCTGCACGCGATCGGTCATCGTGCGATAGATGTGGGCCCGCAAGTCGGCGCTCTTGCCCATCAGAGTGGATCGCTCGGAGACCCAGGCCGTGAGTATTTCGTCGAGGCGATCGGAATCGCTGCGCAGCCGCTCCAGTTGCTCGTCGTGCTCGACCTGGGTCCGCTGGGCGCGGACATCGTCGAGAATCTCCGGATCGGCATGGATCTTGGGGTCAGCGAGCATACGTTCGAAATCCTCGACGAATGCTTTGTCGCGGTAGGCCTGATAGATTTCGTGCCGCAGTCGTGAATCCCGCGCGATATTGCGCCATGTCAGGCCGAGGAAAACGATCGTGGGCCGCTGCTTGTTGTGCAACAGATGTCCGACGCGGGTGAGGATCTCGAACGGCAAGAAATTGGGATACGACAGCAGATAAAATCCGGCGCCAAGATCGGGATAATTCTGGGCGACGCGGACGGCCAGCTCGTCGATCAGAATTCCATCGGCATCGGTGCGCAGCGGGTCGCCTTGCTTCAAACCCGGCAGAGCATAGGTGTGCGAATTGCCGAACAACCACACGCTGGGCTCATCGGCGGCCGGCGGCAATTTGGCCGGGTCCTTGAGCACGATCGTGACGTTGTCCGGGCGCTTGATCTCGGGGGCGACCTCGGCCGGCGGCTCGCTCACCAGTCGCGAGCTGCCCCATTCGGCTGCCAGCAATACCAGCGCAGCGGTCGCCACGACCACAATCAATTGGGCGCGTCCGCTGGCGTGCTTGACGGGCTCGATCATGACGGGGCGATCTTGGTGGCTTGCGGGGTTAAAGAAATGGTCATCGATTGAGCTCCGACATGCGGCCGGTTTGGTCCCAGGCCTTGGGATAGAACATTGCGGCCCAGGCGCCGTAGGCGATTCCCAGCGCGTAGGCAAAATGCATCGTCGCCACGGCCAGCGGCACCAGCGCCGCCACGGCCACGCCCTTGCGCGGAATGACCGATATCGCGACCGCGACGAGCGCTACCAGATAAATGACCGGCAGCGCCAAGGCAATCCAAGGCTGCCGCAGCCAGATGCCCACCACGAGCAGCACCAGCATCGCCAGGAAGAACAAGGGCGGAACCACCTGCCGCAGCGTGGTGGGTTTCTTGTGCTTCTTGATCACGGGGATCCGCCAAAAGCTGTACTGAAAGTATTGACGAAATAGTTTTCCCAACCGGTCGCGGACATAGTACACGTAGCGCACGCGGGGCGACACGTAGACCTTGCCGCCGGCCTGCGCGATCCGGTAATTGAACTCGTCGTCCTCGGTCCGCACAAGGCCTTCGTCGAACTTGCCGATGCGATCGAAGATCCATTTGCGAAACGTGGGGAAGTGTGCACCTTCGACGTAACCTTCGTAGTCCTCGAAGCGATGGGTTGCCAATCCCACCCCCAGTGGGTGCGACATGGCCACGGCCACGGCCTCGCCGAAAAGATTGGTGCCGGCATGCACGATCGGGCCGCCCGCACACCAGGCCTCGGGATGCTCGTCCATCAACTGCACGACCTGGCTGACAAAGTCGGTCGCCACCTGGCCGTGCCCGTCGATGCGCACGATCAATTCGCCCTGCGCCCGATCGATGGCCACGTTCAAGCCCGAGGCCACGATGCGGCCTGGGTTGTCGACGACTTGAATGAACGGATACTTGGCCTGGTACTCGGCCAGGACGTCGCGCGTGCCGTCATCGGAAAGGCCGTCGGCCACGATGATTTCCATGCGCTCACGCGGATAGTCCTGGGCCAAGACCAACTCCAGCGCGCGGGCCATGAACGGCGCCTCGTTGCGCACGACCATGACGACCGTCACGAAGGGCAGACTCGTCGCGATTGCTTGTTCCACTATTAAATCTTCCGGGACTAAATCTTCGAGGATGCCGCGAACGAACGGGTACGCGAACTATTGAACGCCTTTGGATGCGAGCACGGCCAGAATCTTTTCCACCGACATGAAGCTGGCCGCTTCTTCCGGGCTGATGACGACGTCGAACTCGCTCTCGACGGCCATCAGCAGATTGAGCACGTTGATCGAATCCCACTCCTCGACCGTTTCGTGCGACGTGGCGCGGGTGACCGATTCGACCGACAGCCCAAAAACCTCGGCCACCAGCCGCCGCGTTCGTTGCTCGACGGAATCAGACACGCGCGTTCTCCTTGTTGGGCTGTTCCACCCGATGGATGACCGCGGGCCACGGCAGGGCATCGATTGTCAGTTCGATCTCATACTGCCGTTCGGGCTGGCCGCCCAGGTCGGCGAAGTGGTGCGCGTTGTAAAAATCCTTGACCGGAGCATTCTTGGCCGTGGGACGAAACATCCCCCGCAGGCGTCGGGCCCCTTCATTGCGAGCCAACTCGCCCAGGTACGACAAGAACGCATGTTCGACCTGGCGACCCATGACGCGGCAGCTCATCAGCAGCGTGTCGATCTCCCAGGCGTCGTCGTCTGCCGCTCGCAGGATGCCGACGCAGACTAGACCCGAATCGCCGTACCGATCGGCCAGCCGCAACCACGCCACGGCCGCGCGCGGCGAGTCCATGAATTGACGCAACTCGTCGATGGCGTGGCGCGTCGTAGTCAGATTGAATTGATTCGTCTTGTGGATCAACTGGTGGATCCGCTCCAAGGTGTTGGTGTCGGCAAGGCCCACCTGGGCCGTCATTTTCAATCCTTGCAGGAATTCTTCGACAGTCGTGGCTTGTTGCTCGACCTGCTTGCGCAGGGCCTCGCCCTGGTACATCTCGGCCCGGCGGCGATCCTCATCCAGCAGTCGCGGACGATCGAACAGAGCTACGTCGGCAAGCGCGGCCAGGAAGCCCAGCGGATCGGCGGGCAGCTCGACCACGTGCACCATCGGCAGTTCGGCCCGCACGGCGGCCCGTTCGACCGGATTGTCATCGATGAAAACCAGCGAATCCAAGCCGATGTTGAGTGCGGCGGCGATCTCGCGCAGGTTGTCGGTTTTCGCGTTCCAATTGGTGCGAATGGCGGTGAAGTGCTTGCGCTTGAGCAGCATCTCGGGATGCGAGTCCAGCGCGTCGAGCACGGTTTGCTCGTCGTTCTTGCTCGTCACGGCCAGCAGGAAACCACGCTCGCGCAGGCCGAGCAGGGCTGCTTGAAAGTCCTTAAACACGTTGCCCGGATAGTCGTCGCCGAGCTTGATTCCTTGCGGTCCGTCGTCCCCCAACACTCCGCCCCACAAGGTATTGTCCAGGTCCAGCACCACGCATTTGGCCGGCGGCCGCAATAATCCGACGATGGCGCGGGCCAGTTGTCGAGCCAGCGGCGGCATGCTCTCGGAACTGCACGCGCTGCGCGCCATATACCACAGCTTGGGATCGTTCCAGCGCTGCGCTCCCCAGCGAGCCACGAGACCGGCATAGTCGAACACGTGCACGCCGGGTATTTGAGCCAGGTCGCGCGCCATCTGCCGATTGCAGTCCGCCACCAGGTGTACCAGTCCATCCGGGTCGCTAGCGTCAAACAGGTTTCCAGCAGTCGCCGGCGGCGCGGCAAAGTTAGAGACCAGGATCGCCGCGCGGTGCTTCGCCCGGGCGGCTTGCGCCAACGCCACGACCCGAGCGCGAATCGCGTCCAAGCGCGCTTGGGTGGCCGCGACGCCGATCGCGGCGCACTCGTTCGCCAGGTGCCGCTCGACGTCGTCCAATCGCAAGGCAATCCACAGCACTTCGGGATTCTGCCGCAAGAGGGCCGAGTCGTCATCGAGCACCAATTGCTCCAGTTGCCCGAAGGGAGCGAACCAGGGACGCACCGAGCAGCCCATTTGCTCACTCTCGACGATCACAAACGGGCGCAGCAGTTCGGCAGTGAACGTGGAAATGACTCCCAGCGTGGCCACGCCAGCACCCCAGGTGGCCTCGATTTCGCGGGCCCGCTTCAGGTATTCGGCCGGTTTGAAAGGACTGTTGGTCACGCTATTACTTGCGGGCTGCGATCAGGTTTTGCGGGCCGGCGCCGTCGCCGCGGGTCATGTGGACGCTTTCTTTGCGCTCGTCGAACGGTTCGAGCAGGGCAGCCACTTTTTTCGACGCGGCAAAGATGAAATTCGACGGCCCCTGATAGAATCCGGCGGCTTCCAGCGCCGGCCGCCAGGCCTGATGCGACAGGTTTGTCACAACAATGTCGGCCCCTTGTCGCTTCAGGAATTGCATTGCCACGGTGGTCACTTTGCTCTCGCTGCCCGGCAGGGCCATACAATCGATGAGTGAGCCAACGCGCATGTTGCCGAAGTAGTTGTGGTCCTCCATCGGCACGCACAGCACGACGGCCCAGCCAACGACGCGACCTTCGAACGAAATCCTCAGTCGATGCCAGCGCGCTTCGCTGGCCGGGTAAAGGATGTTGAGAATCGTCGCGTCGCGCAGCGCCACCAGCGAACAGTCCGCGTGCGCGTTGCGCCAGATCTCGTCGGCCCAAGAACCGAACGAAGGCTCCTCGGTAAATTCGGCGTGTGACCGGTCGCGGGGGGCCTTGCGGGTCTTGAGGGCCTGGTAGGCATGGATCGCAATCGCCCCCAATCCGCTGGAGGCCATGATATTCAAAACAAATCGCCGCGCGGCGCTTGTGCGAAGATACACGATATTGCGCAAGAACTGCGCCGGGTGCAGAACTCGAAAGTAGAACGGCACCGGCGACGTGCTCCAGCCCGCCTTAACGAGCAATTGCGCGAAGGGATCGTCAAGACCTCCCAAACCCACGGTGTATAGGTTCGGCGCTTTGCGGATTGCGTCGAGATACATCTGCACGCCGACAGGGGCGAATTGCTTGTCGATGAAGCCCTCGGAAAGCGGCAGCCGATATTGCACCAGCGGCATCATTCGTCCGCCGACGTAGAACGGCTGGTGCTTCAAGATGTAGCCTCCGCGCACCGCGCCGTCGTCGACCGCCACGTAATACTCGTCGTAGATCTCGCGGCCGTCGAGCTTGGGTAGCCAGGCCGGAACCGGACTTTCCGGAAATAGCAACTCCGCGCCGCCGGAGCGCAGCCGGCCATTGAACGCCTTGACCGCGGCGACGTGCTCTTCGGCGTATGGTGTGATGACGATCCCCATGATTCTTGGCCGACGGCTAGCCCGCGTGCGCCGGTTGCGAAGGTCTGCCCGCGCAGAACTGTCGAGCCAGAATCTTGATTTCCTCGACCAACTGACCGGCGAAGCATTCGAGCGTCAATTCGCTCGCCCCGCGCAGTCCCTCCTCGATGAGTTGCAGCCGCAGGGCGTCGTCGGTCAACACGCGGTCGACGGCGCTGGCCAGGCCCAGCGAGTCGTTGGGCGAAACTAGCAGGCCGTTGACGCCGTGCTGCACCGACGAGGGAATTCCGCCCACGCGCGTGGCCACGACCGGACAGCCGAATGCCCGGGCTTCGACCAGCGTCCGCGGCGTGCCTTCGGAAAGGCTCGGCAGCACGAACACGTCGTGACTGCGATAGAGCTCGAACAGCTCCTCGCCGAAATCGATCAGTCCGGTCACGGTGATATCGTCGCGGTAGGGGCTGTTCGCGATTCTCTCGCGGACTTCCGTCTCGGCGTTTGTGGTCTTGTCGGTGCCGCCGACCAGGGTCAATTTCAGGGGGCGCGACTTGCGAAGCATCTCGAAAGCATCCAGCAGGTTGTGGATGCCTTTCTCCGGACGCAGGTAGCCGACGAACAGCAACTTGGGCGGATTGCCCAGCTTCAGGTTTTCTCGTGGTCGCATTTCTCGCTCGTACAAGCACGACGACACCACGACTCGGCCATCGCGACAACGGAGAAACTCCCACATCTCGCCGCCATTGGTCACCGCGCGGGTCATCGGCTCTGCGACCATGCGGCGCTGCGTGGCATTGGAGTGGGCCGCAAACGTCAGGGCCAGGCGCTTCATCAGCCCGCGGTAGTCGCTCGAGGCCGCGATCACCTTGTGCGTATTGCCCACGCTGTGCAACAGCTTCGGCGTGCCCAGGCCCAAGAGCGCGGTGGGAATTTGAAACGGCAGGCGGATGAACAGCACGTCGACACTACGGGCAAAGCGGCGCACGATGGCGCGAGTCTGAAAGTAATACGCCTGCGAACGCATAACGCTGCTCAAGGGCGGCAACTCGGTGACGTCCTCGGGCGGAAAGCTGAGCGCGTGGCTGATACTGTCGTTGAGATGCGGCAAGATCGGAATACAAAGTTTCGTGCCGGGCAACATCTCGCGAAACATGTCCAGCAGCCGGCCGATGGAATGGTTGCACACCAGCCGGCCCCCGGCATCGCGCGCGGCCGGCATCGAGCAGATAATTCCCAGGCGAAAATCGGGAGTGTGCGTTGAGTCGGCCATTCTTGACTAGTGCGCGGTCGCCCCATTGCTGGCGGCGCTGCTTCGCTTGTGAACCAGGTAGTCTCCGACTTGCAAATACTCCAGGCCGCTTTCGCGCAGCACGCCCAGGGCCTCTTCGGCCGTGCGCACGATCGGAAAGCCGTGCAGGTTAAACGACGTGTTGAGAATGACCGCGCCGCCGGTGCGGCGTTCGAACGCGCTGATAATGTCGTGCATTTCCGGGTTGTGCGAACGGGCAAGGATCTGCGCCCGACACGTTAAGTCGGCGTTGTGAACCGCCGCGATTAGGTCGCGGAAGTTTTCCTTGGTGTCGAACGTCATCATCATGAAGGGACTGCGCAGGTGCTTGGGGTTCTGGATATAGTCGTGCTGTCGCTCCTCCTTGACCATGGGCGCGAAAGGCATCCAGAAGTCGCGCTTCTTGACCATGCGATTGATCACCCGCACCACATCCTGCGATTTCGGATCGGCCAGGATCGACCGGTTGCCTAGCGCTCGAGCTCCAAACTCCATAGCCCCGGTGCAGCGCGCCACCGGATGTCCCTCGGCCAGCAGTTTGGCCACCGCGTCGGCGATGTCGGCGGGCCGCTCGTAGTGGAATCCGCTTTTCTTGACCGACGCCAACACGTCGGCCTCTTGCGGCGTGTCGCCCAGGTAGAAGTGCTCGAGCGGCTTGATGGTCGCGTCGCCAAACCGCCGGGCCGATTCCAGGTACAACGCCCCGATCGAGAGCGTCTCGTCGCCGCAGGAGGGAAATGCCTCGAATGAGTCGACCTCGGGCAATTCCCCGATTCGCTTGTTGGCTTTGACGTTCATGAACACGCCGCCGGCCGCCAGCACCTTGCGCACTCCGGTCTTTCGCACGGCATGCTGCACCCAATCGCACAGCATGTCCTCGGTGAATCGCTGCAAGCCCGCGCAGATATAGTCGAAACGCATGCCGCGCAGATCGCGCTCCAGGCACTCGTGAATGAAGTGCGTTTGCCGGCGCGTGCCCCGTTGAAACGCCAGGCCGTCGGCTCGCAGCCGCAGGTAGCGGTGGAACACCTTGGCCGTCTCTTCGGCCGCGCGGTCCGAGGCGTAGGGGCCCATGCCCATCAACTTGTATTCGTGCTCGAGCGGGACAAAGCCCATGCCGTACGTGACCCAGCTATAGACGGCGCCCAGCGAATCGCCTTCGGGCGTGATGGCGATCTCCTCGCACTTCCCGCCTCCCCACACTCGCACCGAAGCGCTGACATTGTCGCCGGCCCCATCGCAGGTCAGCACCAGGTACCGCTCGTCAGGCGATTCGCGCAGCCCATAGTAGGCCGTGGCGGCATGAGTGAGATGGTGATCGTGGTGCGAAACGTTCGGGTCCTTGAAGCCGCTCTCGGCGAGCAGCTCGCGCAGCTTCGACTGGCCGAAGTTCGGTCGCACGGCGGCCACCAGCGGCACCGCCACCCGCTGGCGAAGTTTTCCGACAATCGTCGACTGGCGGCGAAACGCATACAGCACGTCGTCGCGGCTGTGATAGCGGCAGATGACCTGGTTGCCGCCGTAGGTGGTGGCCAGCAGATCGTTCGGTTTGACTCCCACGCGGTCCAGGCACGCCTGCATCGCCAACTTGGGAAATCCCCAATAATTCTTTTCGCCCGACAGCCGCTCTTCTTGAATTGCATAGAGCAAACCAGATTCATCGCCAATGCACGCGCTGGCGTTGTGGCTGGCATGTAGTCCGAGGATATAACGTGACAAGCTTAGTCTCTCCTGGTTCGGAATCTGAACGGCTTCGCGCGGGCCCAATTGGTCGCCGGCCTGGCTGGCTCGCGACGGGCGTCGTCAGGACTCACGTTTGAGGAAGCCGAAGAAGTACGCATTGAAGATTTTCAGTTTTTCGATCGCTCGCGCCAGACTCCACGAAACACGCACCAGCCTTCGCGCCAGCGGCGGCGCCAACGTCGTGCGGTACAGCGTGGCCCGCCAGCCTGGGAACAGATCGCGGACATCCGCCCGACTCAGCGAGTGCACGCTGGGGTTGCTGGGGTTGATGAAAAAATCGGCCCAAATGATCGCGCCGTCGGGCCGCACCACGCGCATCATCTCCGCGGCCGCCTGTCGCCGAATGTCCGCATCGAGAATCGAGGTGAACATCATGCGTTGGAATACGACGTCGAACGCGTGATTGGGCCAGGACAGATGCGTGGCGTCGCCGGCGCGAACGTCGGCGGCCGGCAGGCGCTTTGAGGCGAACTCGGCGCGCGGGCCGCCCAACTCGATGCCCGCGATATTCTGTTGCGGAAATCCCAGGCTCTCGAACACGCTCAACCAGTTGCCGTGACCGCAGCCGACTTCCAATATCCGCCGCTCGGGCGAGGGAATCTGGCCCGTGCGATGCAGGCATTGCGCCAACAGCCGCTCGTGTTCTTGGTGCATGAACAGGTTTCGTAGGTGGTGCAGGTCGTAAAAATCGGCCGGCATCTCGCGCTCGCGACGTTCGTACTCGGCGATGATCCGCCGCGATTCGGCGTCGAGGTCAATGCTCATGCGAATACTCGTCGACGACCTCGGCCATGCCGCCTGTGCAGGCAGTCGCGGATCGTGGCCCCGAAAGGGGAGGGTGCGGTCGTTTGTCTGGTAACTCGTACGTCTATTTTAGCACCCATCAAGCCTTGGGCTGTCCGTTTTGCGAGCGAAAGGAGCGGTAGGCTCGCGCGGCCACCAATTCGCCGACTTTTCCCAGGGATAGCAGCAGCCCCAGCGCCCGGGCGTGACGGTTGCGTCGGACGTGCTGAGGGTAGGCGGCGCGTCCGAAGTCCAGAATTCGCCGCGCTCGCAGCCGCTGACCGCGCGCGAGCGTGGCCAACCCATGGCGGGCAATGTCGTGCTCGACGAACGCATCGACGAGCTCGTCGCGCGAGAGTCCGATCTTTCCAAGCTGTGCCGCGTCGATTTCGAGCGTCGAGACATACTCGTCAACGAGGAACTTGAGCGCGCTGGTCGCGCTCTCCTGGGCCACCTGATTGTCGCCGTGCCAGCGATAGGCGAAAAGCCGCTGGTCGATGAAGTAGGCCATGTCGGCCTGCCCAAGTACCTTCCAGTGGAACCATTTGTCGGGATTATAAAGCCGTCCGCCGCCGTAGCCCTCGACGCGATGATATAGCTCGGTGGCGTAAACCGTGGCGGCGAAGTTGAACGGGTTCTTCATCTGCCCCAGACAGCGACGCAGCAACTCGTCGGCCTTGACCGCGTAAACCGGCCCGCCCAACAGCTTCTCGAGCTCGGCACTGCGATCGGCCTCGGTCCACAAACTCGGATCCGGACCGGTTTTCCCCGTCACCCGATCTTCGGAGTCAATCACGTCCCAACTGGCGCTGGCGATGGCCGAGCGCCCTGCCGGCCCGAGATGGGCGAACAGCTTGCGGTAGGCGGCCAAGGCGCCAGAGCGCATCAAGTCGTCGGACGAGAGCATGATCATCAGCTCGCCGGTCGCCATTCGAGCCGAGCGGTCCAGGTTGCCGGCGAATCCGACGTTGCAGGCGTTGACGTGCAGATGAATTCGGGGGTCGTTGAAACTCCTCACCAGTGCCGCCGAACCGTCGGTGCTGGCGTTGTCCGAGACCAGAACTTCGACGTCCGGATCGTGCTGATCCAGGATGCTCTGAATCGTGCGACCGAGGTATCGCTCGTAATTGTAGTTGGGTATGCAGACCGAGATTTTCATCGTCACTGGCAATTCAATCAACGCGATTTGGAAGGACCGGTTGGTGCAACGCGGCCCAGCGGTTGGCTCATGGCTTGCTCGTAGACGCGGAGAATTCCGGCGGCGCAGGCCGCGACCGAGTAGTTCGCCTCGGCCCGTTGCCGCCCGGCCAGGCCCAACTGCCGGCGGCGCACGGGATCGCGAGCCAGTTGTTCGATCTTCTCGGCCAGATCGCGCGCATTGTCGGGCTCTGCCAGCAAGCCGGTCTGTCCGTCCGCGACGATTTCCGCCACGCCGCCACCCCGCATGCCCACCACCGGCAAGCTGGCCGCCATGGCCTCGACCGCGACGCGGCCGAACGACTCGTTGTCGGCCGGGTGTACCAGGACGTCGATCTCGGACATGATGCGGGCCGGGTCGGAATCGAAGCCGGCAAAGCGGAGGCGGTCGCCGAGTGCCAACCGCGCGATCTGCGCGTGCAACGCGTCGATGTACGGGTCGCCGTGTGCCGTGCCGCCTTGCGAAGGATCGTGCCCGTAAATGCGCCACTCAATTGGCAGACTGCGGTCGACCAGCGAGGCCGCTTCGATGAACAGGGCGTGTTTTTTCGAGCGGCTGGTCAAGTTGCCCACCATGCCCACCACGATCCGGCCAAGAGTCGGCTCGGGCTTCGCTTGAAAGCGCGCGAGATCGATTCCATTGGGTACGATTGCCAATAGGTTGCTCGGTAGCCAGTCTCGAATCAGCGCGGCGCTGGTCTGCGAGTTGGCCACCAGCTTCGAGCAGTAGTGAGCCATGTAACGACCGAACGCCGCGCCCTCGCGCGTGAGTCGAAACGGATGTCCCGGACCGAGCAGTTCGCGCAAGTGCCACACGTGCGGCAGTCCCAAAGTACGCGCGGCGCGACCACCTTCGGGAATCAGGATCGTATTGGTGTGGATCAAGTCCGCATGCCAGCGCTCCGCCGCTTCGGCCACTCGGGCGGCGGAACCCAACGACCAGCCGGTGGCCACGATCTGCCGCGCTTCGACCAGCGGTCGCTTCCAGGCCGGCATGCGAATCTTGCGGTTCCACCAATACAGCCGGGTGTATAACACATCGCCGCCCACCGCGTCCTCAAGTGCCTTGCGCTCCTGGGGCGTGCCGGCATCGTGGCAGACCGCGGCGCTAGCGATTCCCTGGGCCGTCAAGTAATCGATCAGCGACAGCGTGCTCAGCGCAGCGCCGCCGGAGGCGCTATTGAGAATGTGCAGAACTTTTTTGGGACGATTCATGCGGACGCCGAGCGCGGATACTCCCGTTCGAAATTGTCGAGGTCCTCGGGCGTTCCCAAGACCCACACGCGCTCCAGGGGATTGGCTCGAATGTCGGCCCCAGCGGCGATCAGGCGATTGTAAACCGGCGCCACGTAAAACTCGTTGTTCGAACGCTCATTGGCGGCGATCATGTCGCCGGCATGCTTCACGAAGTCCCTGCCACGGCGGAAATAGTACAAGCCGGTCGTGGCCCAAGGCGAAATGCGGCGCTTCTCGGCCGTCTCCAGCACGTGGTTCTGCCCATCGACGCGGGCAAAGCTCCACTTGTCTCCCTCGGCGCGAAACACGTCCAGCACGCCGTCCACCGTCGGACCCATCGCGTCCAGCGATTTCTCGAGATTCGTAGGGCAGTAGGTGTCGGCGTTGAAGATCAATAGCGGCTCGTCGTTGTCGATCCACTCGCGGGCGGTCAGCACGGTCGAGGCCTGGCCCTCGGTAACGTGGTCCAGCGAAATGATAGTGGGATCGTACTTTGCGTAACGCGACTTGATGTCGTGTTCCAGTTCTCGCTCGACCAGATGCTCGGCCAGGCAGATGAAAATCAGCCGCCGAGCCAGCGACAGCGGCAAGCCCTCGGTGGCCCAGGCGTACATCGGTTTTCCGCGGACCGGAATCAGTGGCTTCGGCGTGGCAATGCCCAGTTGGGCAAAGCGGCTGCCGCGTCCGGCCATGGGCATGACGATATTCATGCTTTTCTTTGGTCTGCCTCGCCGGCCGCTTTCTGCTGTTCGGCACTCAACGGCAGGTTCGACCCATCGCCGGCAATTGCGGACCACGACTCGAATCGCAGGGCGTTGTCATCGATGTAGATTTGCGCGTGCGGTTTGCCGAAATGGATCTCGTCGTACTCGACGCCGTGGCGCTTGAGCCAGTCGAGCGTGACGGCGCCCTGCCGCGCCACGACCAAACCCACGTTTCCCTCGCACGTCTTCATATGCCGGGCGGTGCATAGGATGATGTAATGTCCCGCCGCCTTGAGCGCGCGAAGTTTTTCCACGGCCCCGGCCACGGGTTCCAATTCGGCATAGGTCTGGCCCGCCTCTCGCAGCCGGCAGATCACTCCGTCCAGGTCGATGCAAATACGCATGGTTGAGATTACGAGGGTTGCTCGGCGTAGGTCGGAGAAAATAACTCACCGAACAGCTCCAGCGCGCGAGTGTACATGGCCAGTTGACGGCGCGGGGCGTCGTAGTGCAAGGCTGGCATGCTCGCAAACAATAAGCCGGTGATCAGCAGGATCTCGCGGCGATCGAACTCTGCGAAGAACACCTTTTCGAAACGCTCTTGAATCTGCCGATGCTGCGGACGCGAGCGGATATCGAGGTTGACCTTCGTGCCGTCGATGGAAACGTGGAACAGGTCATTGGTAATGAAGTCGTACAGCCCGTAGATCGAGTGATACAGCTTGGCCACGTCGTAGCGCGGATCGCCGTAGATCCCGGCAGCGCCGAAGCTGCCACGGGGATCGAGCAGCTTGCAAATGCGCGAGCGCAGGTCGTACAAGATGTTCGACAGGCAAAGATCACCATGCACGACGCTACCCTGCACGTTCTCGGCCAAGCGCTCGACCTCGGTCTCCAGCCGCTCCCACAGCGCAGGGATGTTGGGAACCTCGCGGCCGTTGATCGTTACCGGCCCGGTGTGTCGCACCAGCGCCAAAAGCTCGTCCGGCGCGCTCAGGCTCTCCAGCCGCTTGCGGGTTTTATTCAGATACATTTCCTGCAACACGCCCGGCGCCAACGGCCGGCGATGGCGCATGAAGCCCTGCAACAATATCTCACGGAGGTGGACGAACACCTGCTCCCAGATGCCCGGATCGACGTTTTCGAAGACGAACACCTCGGCCAGCGTGGGATAGCCGTAATATTCCAGCGTCAGGCAGGGATCTTGCCAGTCGGTCGAATACTCTAGCACGCGCGGAAAGAACACGGCCAACTCGGGCGGCAGCAACCGCAGGTAGTTGATCTCGTCCAGAAACTTCTCCACATAGCGGCTGCGCTTGGTCACGGTGCCAAACACGCTATCGATGGATAGATCGTTGAACTCGCGTTTTTGCAGCAGCGTGCGGTGCGAGCTGGCCTGACGATCGGGGTTGCCGCAGTCGAGCCAATCGCCGGCCGTCACGGCCCGGATTGGCTGCGAGAGCGCCACGTTGCCCAGGATCTGGGCCAACTCGGTTCGGCCGCCGGGAGCTTGCGATTGGGCCACGGCCGCGCGGGCCGCATCGCGAAGCTCATCCAGTTGCGGAAAATAGTACACGCCAATCAGCGCTTGCAATGGTCCGGCCAGGCCCTGCTCCTTGTCGTGCAACGCCGTGACGACGCCGTCATCGCCCGTCTCCGCGATGCACCAGCGATACGAATCCTCGACCGCCTGCACAAGCACGGCAGGCTCGTTCTCGAGCAGGATTCGCGGATCGTTAAAACGGAAGTGCGTGTCGCCCAGCACCACTAGCGCCGAGGAACCCTGCGCGTGTTCGGCCAATTCGAGCACCGTGCGCCCCACGCCGCCGTCGGATGAAGGCACGATGAACGAGATGTCGCAATCCTGTCCAAACGAGCAATCGACGAAATCCTCGACGAACATTCCACGCCGTGAAACGGCAATCACGAATCGCCGCAACCCCAGCGAGCGCAGATAGCGAAGCGTCCAATGGATCACCGGCCGGCCCGCGACCGGGACCATGGCCGGGCAGCCGATGTTCGACAGCGCCATGACGCCTTCGGCGACGCGTCCCGCGGCCGGGATCAGCACGACCGTATCGGCCAGTCGCTGCTGGTCGGCGAGGCTCGCCGGTTGGCTCGGTGAGTTATTAGGGTCGCGCGGGGGCTGCATGGTTTAGTTCTTGGTTTTTGACGGGCCCGTTTTCGGCGGGCCGGTTTTCTCCGGCCACTTGTCCATGATTACGCATCGCTTGCGCCCGCAGGTAGTTGATCATGTCCACGAGGTTTAATGTGCCGTCGGTGGCGATCGGCTCGCCGCGGGTCTTTTGCAGTCGACTCAAGTTTTGATCGCTATCGTAGATGAAGCAAGGAATGAATTCGCGACCGCGGGATCGGTCAGGCGTAAACGTGCCGTCTCCTTCCTCGGTCGGATGGTCCGCATAGATCATGACGGTTGTGCCGCTGCCCAGCGAGGCGATGTAGTCGCGCAGGCAGTTGTTCAGGTAGCGCATGTTGTTGAGGTAGTTTTGCACGGTTGTGCGCGCGTGCGGGTAGATTTCCTTTTCGTGATCCGCCAAGAGCTTGTAGGGTACGTGTGTCGTCAGCGTGATGATGAAGTGGCAGGTTGGAGTCGTGGCCATGCGCAGCTTTTGCGCCGACAGGCTGAGCACGTCCGCGTCGCGAACGCCCCAAGTATTGGCCCGCAGCCCCTCGGCGTTTTCCAGCTCCTCCTGGAAATAGATGCCGGCGAATCCCATTTGTTCGAATGCCCGCCGGCGGCTATAAAACTCTCCGCCGTTGCCGTGAAAGCCGAACGTTGAAAATCCGCAGCGGGCCAGGAATTGCGGCGTCGTGTTCTCGTACGGATAGCCGGGAATGATATAGGGATTCTCGTGCCGCGACCCGGAGACGGAATTCAGCGCCGCGAAGTCCGCGTCGGACGAGCCGTTGAAGTGCATCGCCTCCACTCGATAGAACATCGACTGGTCGCGCAATTGATTCAGGAATGGCGTGACCTCGACGCCGTCGACCTTGAAGCCGAGAACATTGAAGTCCAGGCTCTCGGCCTGCAGGATGACCAGGTGCTTGTGGACGGGAATATCGGCTTC
Source organism: Planctomycetia bacterium (assembly GCA_031400775.1). GTDB lineage: Bacteria > Planctomycetota > Planctomycetia > Pirellulales > PALSA-1355 > PALSA-1355. The sequence continues at coordinate 16,233 of JANNQN010000432.1, forward strand.
CACTGGAGTGAGGCGGTCGTATCGCACCGCGCGCAACTGCAATGCCCGCTGCAAGACCGCGTCGTCGCGCAGATAGTACCATTCCGCGAACCACGGCCCCAGATAGCCGCGGATCTCTCCCAGCCGTCCCACGCCGCGCGTCTTCTGGATCGCGTCGAGAGGATCGTACCGGTTGGCCAACACGTACAACGACAGGTAGGCCAACGCGCAAACCCCGCCGGCCAGCCAGGCGCAGTTTCGCGGCAGCGACGCTTTTCGCGAAACGTACAGAGCCGCGCACTCGGTCGCCAGCGCCAGAACCAACATCAGCGCCACCCGCTTGGGAAACAAATCTATCGCGAATCCGCTCAGGTGCATGCCTTCGCGCCAATTGCCGAGAATCGTCAACAGCGATAACGGCCTCAGGAAATATTCGAAATACGTGATCAGCCCCAAGTAGGCGAAGAATCCGCCGGCCACCACGACGCAGAGCCAACGGCGCCGCAACAAAAAGGTCAGAGTCAGCACGAACAACAGGTCGAGCGCCAGGCGAATCTTCGGCGCCCAGACAGCGAAGCTGGGACTCGTCTCGTTGGGATAAACCAGCGTGATCTCCTGAGTTACGTACAGCTCGATCGTCCAGGCCAGCACAAACACGCTCATCGCGGCCAGCCATAGCGGCTGCGCCTTGCAAAACGCCGCCAGTTGCCGCGCGCTTGTGCGAAGCCAGGCGATCATGCGCCGGGCCGGCGGAGGTGCGGCCGGCACGGGCGTCGACAGCTTGTCTTCGGGCGTCGTGGCCATACTACCGGCAGCCTCGTCGATGGTTCGCCGTTCGTCTAACATCGTCGTTCACTGGACCGTTCAAACTCCGACCGCCTGATTCTTGACCGCCGGCTGGCGATATTTGTCCAACACCGCACGGGACCAAAGCTCGAGAATCATCAGCGACCACAAGCTCGGGTAGGCGTGGCCCGAGCCGCGCGGACCATGTTGCTTGCGGGCCTGCGCCACCATGTTCGGGTCGAGCAATCCGCGCCGCACGACCGTCTCGTGGTTGCAGGTGTCCTCCAACAGCGGAGCCAGCGACCCGCGCATCCAGTGCTCGAAGGGGAGCGAGAATCCTTTTTTGGGCCGATTGGCGATTGACGGTGGCAGCAGATCGCGGAGTGCGTGGATGAGCACGCGCTTCGAGCCGCTGTCTTCATACTGGCTGCTTGAGCCGCCGTCGGGCCGCAGCTTGTAAGCGTCGTCGCAACTGCGCGAGAATGCCACCAGGGCCAGATCGACCAAGGGCACGCGCAGTTCGAGCGAATGGGCCATGCTGCTGGCATCGGAATCGCGGAGTAGTTGTTGGGTCATGTAGATCCGCGTGTCGAGCAGGCACGACAGACCGACCGCGGTTTCCTTCCTCCAATCGCTCCGTTCATGGTTCAAAATGGCCTCGATGCGGCGATCCTCGAGTCCGCGCTCGACGGGCAGGCCGGCCATTCGGCGCGCGGCGGTCTCGCGAAACACGGTATGCGTTTGCAGCCAGGTACCCAGCGCGCTGCGTCGCGTGGCCAGGTTCAACGCCCGCTCGCGCAATCCACCCGCCGGCATCCAGGGGGCCACCAGGTTGGCAAACCGACCGGCTGCCGCTTGTGCGCGTCCGGAGGGCGTGGCCGCATATCGCGCCATGCGCCGGGTCACCGGATAGCCGGCGAACCATTCGTCGCCGCCGATGCCCGAGAGCACGCCTTTGACGTCGCGCGCGGCAGCTCGCGAGACGAGCCAGGTGTTGAGTCCGTCGGCCGAGGGCTGGTCGAGCTCGCCGGCGAAACGTGGCAGGATGTCGGCCACTTCGCGCGACGTGACTTCGACGACCGTGTGCCGGCAATCGTAGGCGGCGGCGGCCGCGATGGCCTGATCCACCTCGTCCTCGCCGGGCACGTCGGGAAACTTGAGCGTGTAGGTTCGCAAATCGGCCACGTGCTTGCGCATCAGTCCGACGATGCCGGTGGAATCGATCCCGCCGCTGAGAAACGCGCCAATCGGCGCATCGGCCAGGGCGTGCAGCCGCACGCTCTCTTCGAGGACGCCGCGCAGCCGCTCGGCCGATTCGTCCAGCGTTTCGGTTCGCGGAGCGTAGGGCGGAATCTGCCAGAACCGCTTCTTGACCACGGGCTCGCCGGGGGCATAGCGCTCGATCGTGCCCGGCTCCATCATCCGCACGCCGGCGATCATCGTGTCGCTTTGCATCACGAAGCCGTGAGCCAGGTAGGTCGAGAGCGCTTCGGAGTTGACCTGCGGCCGCACCAGGCCCAAGGCCAGAATGGCACGGATCTCGGAGGAGAAAATAATCTGCCGTGGATCGCCGTGCGGATGTCCTACATAGAGATGCTTGATCCCCAGCGGCCCCCGCGCGAGCACCATGACCGGCGAACCGCCCGGCGAGCTTTGCCGCCAGTCGAAGATGGCCAGGGCGTACATGCCCCGCAAATGCTCGTGAAACTCCAGGCCATTCTCCAGATACAGGTGCAATATGACTTCGGTGTCGGTCGTGCTCGTGAAGCGGTGGCCGGCCGCCAGCAGTCGCTCGCGCTCGGCGCGGAAGTTGTAAATTTCGCCGTTGTAGAGAATCGCGACCCGGCGGTCAGGCGACCAGATCGGCTGTTGTCCGCGCTCCGAGAGATCCACGAGCGCCAAACGCACCATGCCCGCTGCTCCGCCTGCGTATTCCAGCGTACCGCTGGCGTCGGGGCCGCGATGCTTCATCGCCTCGAGCATGTCGCACACCGTGGCGTGCGGTCGCTCGGTCGAGACGTTCCAAAGGCCTACCAGCCCACACATACGTTTGCTTCTCGCATGGAGGTTCGGTTGGCGGCGAAGTTTGCGATTTCGTGGAATCGCGGCGCGATCATCGAGGCGTTCCCTGCTGGATCTGCTCGACGAGCGACCGTGCGCCCCGGCTGGCGGAGCCGCCGTCAAGCGCGCAGAACGATTCTTCCAAGTAGGCTCGCACGCGCGACTGGGCTTCGGCCGCGGGCGCCTGGCCGGCCAGAATCTCGGCGACGGCCTCGATCAGCGCTTCGCCCGTGCGGACGTGGGCGGTCGCACCGGCATCGATGAAGTCGACCCCGTGGACCTCGTCGTGGAAATCCATGGTCACGACGGGGACGTCCATCAACATGGCTTCAACCGCCACGGCCGAAGCCCCGGTGAGAACGACGGGGCACCCGGCGAGCCACTCAAAAATATCGTTCGGATAGCCGGGCATATTTTCTCCGACGACAATCAGTTTTCGACCGGCCGAGTTTTGCAAGGCTTGCTGGTAATGCTCAGCGCGATCCTTGCGGTGCAGTTTGACGACCACGGGCGTCGTCGGCATTGCCGCGCTCAGCCGGGCCAGGTTCTCGATGACGAGCTGGTGGTGGGCAAACGAGATCCGGTGCCCGGGCCCGCTGGTGGTCACCAGGACCCAGGGATCGCCGGGTTGCAATCCGAGTCGCTCTCGCAATTGGGCGTTCACGCGGCCGGTCTGGCGGGGGCGATTGTCCAGGCTGGGCGCGCCGCAGACGACGATTCGATCCTGAGGGAATCCGCGTTGAGTGAGCTCGTCGCGATGGACATTGCCGTACACGAGGATTCGGTCCACGCAGTGCAGCGACTGCAGCGGGTCGCCGGTGATGCTGCCGTGCATGAACATCGCGGTCGGAATGCCGCGCAGCCGGGCCACGCGACAGCCGGCGCGGCCTTCCAAGGTGAGATCATTTCCCGCGACCAACAGTCGGACTCCGAACGCATCGAGCGCGGCGTGGGCGTTGGCAATCGCCTCGCTCACCAGCGGCAGCAACTCGATTACCGTGTTTCGAACGACTGGTTCCAGGTCGAGATCGCCGGCAATCCGAGGAACCGTCCAACGTCCAAACCGGGCTATTTCTGTGGCCCTACGCTCCCCGTCGAGCCGGGCGCGGCGAAGCGCCCCCGGCCAGGCCCCTCTCGTAAAAACTGAGTTGGCATCGCGGGCCGCCAATTGCTCGAAGATCGACGCCTGGCAGGCAAGCATCCGCGCGCTTTGGCCTTGTTCGCGAAGGGCCCGCACGACGGGATCAAAAATAACCGTGTGCGTGATATCGCGAGACCATAGCAGGACGTCGGCGGGACCGGGCTGGGCCGATCTCCGTGCCGCCGCCCGATCGCGCAAGGCCACTTTGGCCTGGTAAGCCCAATTGCGAGCCCGCGGAAGCAATCCGGACGTTTTCGTTTGGCGATCGTCGGTCTGATTGCGCACTGCATTGAGGGCCGCCACATAAATCGGCGACAACAGCACGTCCATCGCGTCGACGCCGTCGAAATCAACCAGCGGCGCCCACGGGGCGGCGCGGGCCGACTCGCGCAACTCGTCGATCCAAGCCAGGATGGCGGCCTGGTTCAGCGGTTCGGCTTGTTGTTTGACGGGCGAGCTCACGGGCGATTGAGACACTACTTCGGTTTGCGCAGATAGGCCGCGGCACCGGTCGAGAGAATATCCATCATCTTCGTATTGCGCACGAGTGGCACGCGAATCAGCAGCTTGCCCAGCCGGGTGGAATAGACCGAGAACGTCTCCAGCTTGAAGCCGGTGCGGGCCGTCATCGCCTTGAATTCGCGATAGGTGATATCGTTCAGGTCCTTGTAACGCCGCAGGTCGCGCACCCGCTCGGGGCTGTCGGACAGACCGGGGTACAGCTCGTACAAGTTCGGGTCGACATCGGCCAGGCGACGCATGGCGCGGATGATCGTCCGTTCGGAGAAGAATACGTTGGCCCAGGGCATCTTCAGGCCGTGCTTCAAGTGCAATCCGTACTTGCTCAGGATCGACGAAAACACGGGGATGAGCATCCCGCCGCCGGGTCGCAACACGCGATAGGCTTCTTTCATCACCGCCTCAGGCTCGGTGAAGTGCTCGAAGACGTTGTCGGCCAGCACCATGTCGAACGTGGCGTCGGGAAACGTCATATGGTCGGCGCTCATCTCCATGAACGTGACCGGTAGTTGATAATTCGGTCCGTAGCGGTCGGCGACGATCTTGGCGAAACGGCGGGCAAATTCGAGATGCTTGACGTTCAAGTCGAGGCCCACCACGCTCTTGGCGCCGACGGCCGCCATGTAGCAGGAGATTCCGCCGTGCCCGGCCCCGATTTCGAGCACGTCCAATCCGGTCATCTCGCGCAGGATTCCGTTGCGCACTTTCCAGTCGAACTGGTGCTGGGCGTAGGCCATGTCGTAGGCCTCGGTACCCGGCTCGGCGGCCAGTTCCTTGGTCAGCCGGGCCATGGGCGAGGGCCAGTTCTTGGCCAGGCGATACAGTGCGTAGTCCGATATTCCCATATTCAGCGAGAAAAAGGCGCCAGGCGAAACTTGGTCAATAGGATCTGCATGCGATGCCGCTCCTCGCGCGAACGCAGCAACAGCACGAACGTGGCCAGCGGGTAGGCCAGCGAAATCCCGATCGCGCACAGCAGGCGCACTATGAGCGACTCATTCTGCAACACGGAACCCACCGCCACGCAGACCGAGGCCAGCAGAACAAAACAACCGATCGTGGCCCAGTCGTATTCAATGGCGAAACGGCGCCGCGCAAAAAAGAACATCACAACGCTCATCACGACCCAGCCCAACACGGTCGCCAAAGCGGCTCCCAGGGCGCCGATCATCGGAATCAAGAGATACGCGCCGGCGACGACCGTCAGCAGACCGGCCAAACTGATCAGAGGAAAGGGGCGAGTATTGTCGCTCAATTCCATGCCGGTGCCCGACATGAAGTAGATGCCTTGCGCTAGCGGAACCAGGCTGACCGCCCACACCAGCAAGGCGGCCTGATGGAAGCCGTCGGTGGTCATCAGCCGCACCATCTCCGGGCCCCACAATGAAACGCCCACCCACAGGTAGGTGATGGCGGCCACGTAGTAGGTGAACGTCGAGCGGAAAAAGGCCTTAGGGTCCTCATCTTCGGCATGGATCTGGAATTTGTAGGCAACCCAAGAGTTTTGCACCGCCGTGACGACGAAGACCACGGGCATGGCAAACTTGCTGGCGATGTTAAACAAGCCTGCTTGGTTGAAACCCAGCATCTCGCGCACCATGTACTGCCCGAACAGCGCCAAGGCGACGGCCTGCAAATGATGCGGCACGAACGGCAGCCCGTATGAAAGCATCTCGCGCCAGGTCGAGCGGTTGAATCCCACGCGAAACGAACCCACCGTGCAGAAAAACGAACTGATGGTCGAAAGCGTTTCCCCGACTAAGGTACCCAGCACCACGCCGCGCACGCCCTGCTCCTGGATGACCACGAACCAGATCGTGGGAATCGTGGTGAACAGCACTTGCGCGATATTGAGCGCGCCTACGGCGCGGACGCGGCGGCTGGCACGCAACATGGCCCGCGGCACGGTCCCGATCGTGCTGATGGCGGCCGACAGTAGGCTCAGCCGCACCAGGTTGATCGTGCGCGCGTCGCCGACGATGAATTGGGCGATTGGTTCGGCCGCGAATACCGCGATGACCAGCACGACCAGCGAACTGACGATGACGCTGGCCAGTCCCGTGCCTAGCACGGCGGCGCGTGTCTCGTCGTCCTTGGACATGCTGTAGCGACGAAAGATCGCGTTGGTCATCCCCAGGTTGGCCAAAGGGCCAAACAGCAGCGTCACGATGATCAGCATGCCGATCACGCCAAACTGCGCCGGATCCAGAAAACGCGTATACAGCGGCAGCAGCAGAAAACTGAGCACTTGCCCAATCAGGCTGCTGGCGCCGTAGGTCAGCGTGTCGGAGAGCAGGGAGAGAAGCTTGCGGAACATCAGCTTGCGTGGTCGATCGGCAACGGGGTTGATTCAATCAGTGCAGCGACGACAAAGTCGCCGTTCAAGGATGGGTCGTCGTGTTCTTGATGCAGGCCTCGGTGAGCAATTCGGCCAGGACCATCGACGACTTGGCGCTTTCCAGTCCGTGCAAGGGCGGGACCTGGCGGGTGTTGATCATTTCCAAGAACGTGCGGGCTTGTCGGTAAAAGCCGGGCTTGAATTTCTTGTCCAGCTCATCCGGTTCGATCGTGCGGGTTTCTTTTTTTTCCAACTCGGAAACGACGCACGACTCCAGCGGAGCGAATTGGTAACGGCGATTGCGCGAGCAGAACACCAGCCGCCAGCGGCTGGGGCTGTCCCAGGTCGACTGGAACGTGGCCAGAACGCCGCGCTTGGAAACCCCTTGTAAACTCATCATCCAGCGGAACGGCTCGCCAAAGCTGCGGCCTATCACCGAGGGCGCGGCGATCTCGCCGGAGAGAAACGCCAGCAGATCGAGCCCGTGCAGGCTATTGCCATACACGCGCTGGGCGACTTGCAGCGGCGAAAATCCCCGATCGCGCAGCAGATACTCGGGCTCCTCAGACCAGTCGACGAACACGGCCGTGATGGCTTCGGGCCCGCCCGCGTCTTCGATGGCTGAAGTCAGCACCGAATAGTAACGGCGATTCAATCCGACCATCGCCGGAGTCTCGTGCTTGGCGACCGACGCTTTGAGCACGGCCAATTCGGCCAGCGAAATGCCCGGCGGCTTTTCCAATAGCGTGGGAATGCCGAACGGCAGGATCTTGCCGGCCGCGTTTGCCATCTGATCGGCCGAGGCGCAGCAAATCACGCCGTCCGGACGTTCCTTGTCCAGCATCGCCTCGACGTCGGAGTAGGTGCGCGGAATGCCCCCTTCGCTGGTCGCCTTTTGGCGGCCGCGCTCGCTGCGATTGCAACTGGCGACGATCTCGCACTCCAGCGCCCGAAAAACTTCTAAGTGCCGCGGGGCGATGCGGCCGTAACCTATCAGAGCAAGTCGCTTCATGTGACGGGCAACCATTCTTTGCGGTCCGAGGGAGAAGCCAGCGGGACATCGATCGGCACGTTGCCTCGCCTGTGCGACAAATGGGCCGCAACCAGAATTTCCACGGTGGCCAGACCCTGCGCGCCGTCGCTAGCGACCGGACCATCGCCGAGCAAGTCCGCCAAACAGCCTTCGATCATCAGCAGCATGTCCGTCTTCGCCGACAGGCCGTCGGGAGCTTCGGTGCGATTAAATGACGCTGGACGCCCAGGCCCCGGTTTAACCGACAGGTCGCGCTCGACGATTTCCACAGCGCCGCTTTGCTCGTCCAATCGGATCCGGGCCGCCGTCATGTCGATTTCGACGGCGGTTGGCCCGGCGCCGTCTTCGATCTGAGCCACGACGGCCCGCAGGTCCTTGCCCATGTCGAGCACTACCAGCCCGCCGGGATCGACGAAGTCGGGGCCGCGCGGGTTCTTAGCGATCGGGTCGTCGACCCAGGCCGTGACGCGGCGCACTTCGCGGCCCGTGAGAAACCGCACGGTGTCGAACGAGTGGACCGCATTGCAGCCCAGGCCGATGCCGGGCCGCTGCATCCAGATGGCGCGGATTTGTCCCCAATCGCCCGAGACGATGCGCTCGCGAAGCCAGCGATAGATGGGAGCGTGCCGACGGACGTGATCGACGGCGACCCGCGTGCCGGCCTTGGCAGCCTGCGCCACGATTTGCTCGCATTCGGCGACGGAGCATGCCATCGGTTTTTCGACCATCAGGTAGCGGACACCGCGGGCGATCGCCTCCGCGGCGATCGCTGCATGCGAGGGGCCATTCGTGGCGATGCAGACCAGATCGACGCCGCCGGTCCACAGCGAATCGGTCGATTCGAGCCGTGCGGTCGACGCCGGCAGTTTCTCGTAGTTGAGCGCGCTGGCCTGGCGGTCGACCACGGCCGTCAGCTCGACCCGCGGAAAACGGCCCACGACGTCGACAATGCGCCGCCCATGCGGGCCCATGCCGATCACGGCCGCCTTGATTTTTTCACTGCCCAATACACAAGCTCCCTGAACGGTCTCGCGCGGGGTATTACCCGCCGACTAAATCGATTCCAACGTCGAGCGCACTTTGCCCAGCAGCGGCCAGCGCGGAATAAAACGCGCCAGCCAGCGAACACGCTGCATCATCCGCAGCCGTTCCATGAAGTTGACAACGTCAAAGTGTTCGAAATCTTGCGGCCTGGCCGTGTCAACGTTGGCCGGCCCAACCTTGCGCGCCACGATCGTCAAACTATGCGCGCGGGCGGCGGAATAGATTGGTTGAAAGCCGCCGATCGTGGTCAGATAATTTCGCAGCGTGACGGACGTGAAGTTAAATAAGTGGGGGAACTGGAAGAAGCGGTCCAAGCCGTCTTCGCCCCACCGCGCCAGATTGGGAACCTCCAGATGCACCAAACCGCCGGGTCGCAAAATGCGATTCACGTGCCGAATGAATTGGGCCGGCGAATCGACGTGCTCCAGTACGTGAAACGACACGACGGCGTCCAGACTTTCGTCGTCGATCGGCATGGTCTGGAAAAAAGCTTGCGTCACGTCCAGCCCCAACTGCCGGCATAGCGCGGACTGCTCGTTGCCCGGTTCCAGGCCGCTTACGCGCCACGAGGTTCGTTCGCGGGCCGCGACTTGAAATTGCCCCACGCCGGCGCCGATCTCGAACACCGAGGGGCTTTGCCGCGGATCGAGGAACTGCGACAGGCACTCCACGCGCGGCCCGGCGAGCTTGCGGCTCTTCTTCAAGTAGGGGCTGTTCGCATCGAGCGGCGCTTCACGCTTATGGAAACGATTGTACAGTTGCGAATAGAACAGGCTGTTGGCCTCGGACGTGGGCCGTGGATTGGTCATGCACAGCCCGCACGTCTTGCACAGCACGGTCGGCAAATCGAGTCCGTGCCGCATGCGAGTCCAAAAGGCGTGGAATTCCCGCGAGCCGCAGAAATCGCACGGCACGCGTTCCAACGGAAACGTGAAGCCCTGGAATTCGACCGCGGCGACTGGCGACGCCTGTGTCGCTGGGGATGTCATATTCGAAGTGGCCATCAAACGGGCGGAAGCTATATTTCGTCGGCCGGTTGTCGAAAGAACTGAGTCGCTAGTGGGCACTCTTTGCTCCGGAGCGCAGCGGCGAGAGGGGCGATTCGGAAAACCACTGGGCCGTCTCGCGCACCCCGGCCGCCAGGTCGTATTGCGGCGTCCAGCCGAGCAGCCGACCGGCCTTGGAGTTGTCCAGATGTTCCTCTTCGAACGGAGCGTCAGGATTCAGCACGTCGGGTTCCAGCTTGACGCCGACCGTTGCCAAGATCGTGCGCACGAGTTCGATGACGGTCACCGCGTCGTTCGGAACCAGGTTGAAGGCCTCGCCGCGAAGTTCGCGCGAACCAGCGACACCCTCGGCCACGGCCAACAATCCTTGCGCCGTGTCCTTGATGTAGAGATAGCCTTTGCGGTCCTTGCCGCTTTGCTTGATGACCGGCCGTTCCTTCTTAAGCGCCGACAAGATCGTGGCCGTGATGATGTGGGCCAGGTGATGATCGTCTCCACCGTATGAGTTGGTCATCCGCGCGATGCCCACCGGCAGATCGTAGGTCTTGCCATAGGAGCGAGCCAGGACATCGCCGGCAAGTTTCGAGGCCGCGTACATTCCCAACCCGTTGAGCGGCGCGTCCTCGGGCGTGGGCAGATGGTGCTGTTCGCCGTAGACGTGATTGCTCGAGACGGCCACGATGGCCTCGACGCCACCCCGCTGGCGGCAAGCTTCCAGCAGGTTGAATGTGGCCAACACATTGGCTTCATAGGCGCCGACGGGATTGTCGTGCGACGAGCCGACGCCCGGCTGTCCGGCCAGGTGAATGACGGCGGCCGGTTTGACGGTGCCGATCAACTCGCTGGTAGCGGCCAGGTTTCGCATGTCGGTGCGATGGAACGTGTGCTTCTCTTCTAAGTGCGTCGAGGGCGCCAGATCGAGAATGTGCAAGTCGACTTCCGCCGGCGCCAAAGCGCGGCAGACCCAACGGCCGACAAAACCACAGCCGCCGGTCACCAGCACGCGCTTGCGATGCCAAAAAGCCGAATTCACCAGAACCTCATGGAAGCTAGAGTTGGCCCGCCGTTGGCGGCGAGCAGAAGTGGCCCAGGATGAGGATGATCGCAATCCGTTACTTGGTCTTGGCGGTGAGCAGCGTGTCCTTGAGTCGCAATCGGCTGGCCGCCACGACCTCGCTGGGATAGACCTGCTTCTTGCCGTCTCCCAGGGCGATCTCCACGTTGCGAATGTCCTTGACCAGCCGTTTGAGTCCGCCCGGTTCGATCGAGGCGGCCTGATCGCTGCCCCACATGGCCCGATCGAGCGTGATGTGCCGCTCGACGAAGCACGCGCCCAGCGCCACCGCGGCGATGGTCGTGGCCAGACCGACTTCGTGGCCCGAATAGCCGATCGGACAGTCGAACATTTCTCGCAGCGTGGTGACCATGCGCAGATTGAGCTCTTCCTTGACGCAAGGATAGGTGCTCGTGGCATGGGCCAGCAGCAGGTTCTTCGTGCCCACCAGCGCCACGGCGGCCTTGATTTGTTCCATGTTCGACATGCCGGTGGAGAGCATGATCGGCTGGCCCGAGTCGCGCACCGATTCGAGCAACTCGCGATCGGTCAGCGATGCGGAGGGAATCTTGATGCACGGCGTGCGGAATTGCTTCATGAATTCCACGGAGTCCGGATCCCAGCAGGAAACGAACCAGTCGATCTTCTGCGCGCGGCAGTAATTGTCGATCTGCTGGAACTCCTCCAGGCCGAATTCGACCTTGTAGCGGTACTCGAGATACGAGATATAGCCCCAGGGGGTCTCTCGCATCTTGTCGCGCATTTCGGCGGGCACGCATTTCTCGGGCGTGCGCTTCTGAAATTTCACGGCGTCGCAGCCGCTGCTCTTGGCCACGTCGATCAGCTTCTTGGTGATTTCGAGGCTGCCGTTATGGTTGATGCCGATTTCGGCGATCACGTAATTGGGGCAGCCATCGCCAGTGGGTCGCCCGTTGAGTTGCACAACTCGCGCCATGATCCACGTTACCTCATGTGTTGCAAAAGAAGGTCACACAATTCCCGCACGGCTCCGGCCCCGCCCGAGCGCGAAAGCACATAGTCGGCCTTCGCAATCGCCAGCGGATGGGCGTCGGCCACTACAATCGAAAATCCGGCCGCTTCCATGCAACCCAGGTCGTTCACGTCGTTGCCCACGTACACGACTCGCTTCAAGTCTACGTTCTTCTCCCGGGCCAGTTGCACGAGCGCGGAGCGCTTGTCCGCCAGGCCGTGCCGGCACTCCAGCCGCAGTTTCTTGCAGCGGGCATCGACGACCGGGTTCACCTCGGTCGATAACACCGCCATCGGCAGTCCCTTGTCGCGAAGCATCGCCAGGCCCATGCCGTCGCCGCGGTTGCAGACCACCGCCTCGCGGCCATCCTGCAAAACCAGCACTCGATTGTCGGTGAAGACGCCGTCGAAGTCGAATACCAACAGTTCGATGGGTGCCGGCCAACCGCGCAGCGCCGGCTCGGAAGTGGGCCGCGGCGCGTCGATATCCAGTTGTTTTTGCTCGATGGCCCGTTCGGCCAGGTCGAAATCGACCAGTGTATCGATGTCGACGCAATAGTTGACGTCGATCATGATCGGCAGCACTCGGTTACCGGTCAATGACCCGCCGGCGGTAATGGTCGTGGCGCGGATGGCGTCGACGTGGCCGGTCTGCCAATAGGCCGCGGGCAGCTTTTGCCGGGGCATGTTATAGGGCTCGGGAAAGCTGGTTTCCATCAGCGGCAGCAAATTGCCGTCGGCGCCGTCGCGCCACATTTTGTAGGGCGTCTGCTTCGGCACGGTCACGCCGCGTACGGAATCGGCCCGCGGATCGGCGTGCAAAATTCGCACGGCCTCGTCCAGCATGCCGCGGGGCCGCAGTGGGGTGGTCGGGCGCAATTGCACGACAGTGGCAGGCACGTAACCTTCAAGTTCAGCCAGCCAGGCGAGCGCGTGCTCGAACAAGGGAAAGTCGGGCGTGTCGTCGCCAGCCAGGTCGGGCGGCCGCATGAATGGCACTTCGGCGCCGTACTGCCGGGCGACGTCGGCGATCTCTTCGTCGTCGGTCGACATGATGACGCGCGTAATCGAACGGGCCGCAAGGCCGCTGGCGATGCTGTAGGCCACGAGCGGATGCCCGCGCAGCAGCCGCAGGTTTTTGCGGGGCAATCCTTTGGACCCGCCGCGGGCCTGCACGATTGCCAGCACTTCGGGGCGGCTCACCAAGCGGTCCATCCTCCGTCGACGACCAGGTTGGCGCCGGTCATGTAAGACGACGCGTCGGAAACCAGAAACAGCATCGCGCCGTTCATTTCGTGCTTCTCGGCCATTCGCCCCAGCGGCGTGCGGGCAGAATACTTGGTGACGAACTCGTCGTCCTGCGAGTTGAAGATTCCGCCGGGCGTGAGCGTGTTGACGCGGATGTTTTGTCCACCCCAGTAGGCGGCCAGATAGCGCGTCAGGTGCGCGATACCGGCCTTGGTAACAGAATAGGCCGCCGGCTTAAACAACTTCTGCTCGCGCTCGCCCATGCGGCGGTACAACCGCTGGTCGGGGGCCACCAGGCCGTAGGTCGACGAGACATTCACGATCACGCCCCGGCCTTGCCCTACCATCAGCTTGCCGACCGCCTGGCTGCAAAGGAACGCACCGGTGAGGTTCACGTCCAGCGACTGCTGCCAAAGCTCGAGCGGATAGTCTTCGAACGTATTGGACTGCTGCGAGGCAAGCGCGGCGTCGAACTTGGGATCGATAGCCGCATTGTTGATGAGGATGTCGATCCGCCCGAATTTTTCGCGAACCCCGGCGGCCATCTCTTGCACGTCCGCTTTGTCGCGAACGTCGAGCTTCCAGCCAATCGCTTTGCCGCCGGTCTCGGCCGTCGCTTCGCCGGCGGCGTTGGCGGCCTGTTCGGCGCTGACGTCGGCAACCACGACCGTGGCTCCGGCGGATAACAGCGTGCGCGTGTAGTGGCGGCCCAGCAGTCCGGCGCCGCCTGTCAGCACGGCTACGCGGCCGGATAGATCGAACAGCGACTCGTTTGGATTAGCCACGATGGACCCCGGGTCTGGCGCTGCGCTTGGCCTTCAAGGCGATGTCCAGCACGTTGATCCCTTCTTCAATCGGAATGGCGCTAGCGCGGCGTTCGTGCACCGCATTCATGAAGTGTTTCATTTCATCGACGAACATCGTGTTGCGTTCGAAGCCCTCGGGCACGCGCTCGGTCTGGGTGCCGCCATCGGCCAGTTCCCACGTCAGCGCGCCGGCGTGAAAGTCTAATTTGGCGCTGCCACGTTCTCCAGAGATGAGTAACCGGTGCACTGGCGGTTTTTGCATATAATCGAGATGCACCTCGGCGATTTGTCCGCCGGCGAATCGCAACGTGATTTCGGCCGAATCGTCCTCGGTCGCTGTTTCCAGGCTAGGTTCGTGTCGGATTTCGGCTCTTACATCGTCAACCGGTCCGAAAAGCCAATACAAATAGTCGAGCGGATGAATCAAGGTGAGTACGACGCCGCCACCCAACTCAGGCCGGGCACTATAACTCTTCCGATAATCTTCCCAGGGATGCCAATCCGGCAGGTATTCCCCCCATGTCGCCTGCGCGCGGAGCACATTTCCCAATCGCCCCCCGTGCAACTGATCTCGCAGACTAATCAGGAGCGGGTGAAAGCGAAATTGGCAGCCGATCATCGTGGTCAGCCCGCGCTGGATGGCCAGTTCGGCGAGTTCGCGACAGTGTTCGAGCGAATTCGACAGCGGTTTTTCGATGAATAAGTGGCAACCGGCTTCGGCAGCGGCGCGTGCCACTTCAACATGCAAGGATGTGGGATTCGATACGACGGCTATCTTGGGACGATGTGACAAAGCTTCCTGCAAGTCGGAGGTCGACGGCCAGGAGCCGATCTCCGGATCCGCCATCGTCGACTGATACGTGCGATAGAATACGAATTTTTCGCAACCCAGTGCGCGAAGGTTTTTGAGATGCCTGCGGCCTATCGAGCCCAAGCCGGCGATCAACACGGGTTCGGCCAAGCGATCGCTTGACAATGCGGACATGAACGTAAGAAGGGGGAGTTTTCGGCGGCCGCGCCGGACGATTGCGATCGTGCGCGATCTGGCGACGGTAAAAATGGCTCAGGCGTGCTAGGGCACGTAACGCGGCTCTGACGATACCGGACCGGTGCGCCGCGTGGGAGCAAAGGCGGGTTTCTCGCTGGATTTGGCCGGGCGATCGCTCGAATCGTTCGGCTCGGCGTACTCGGCGACCAGTTCCTTGATCTTCAATCGCAATACGTCGGGCGCTTCGTGCATGAGCGACGCGACTTCCTCGATCGCCTGTTGCACGTCCTTCAACGTATAGGGCCGATGGTAGGCGACGAACAACTTGGGATGCGGCGTCGGCTGCATCTCCTCGTCGTCAAAATACAGCTCCTCGTACAGCTTCTCGCCCGGACGCAGGCCGGTGAATTGAATCTCGATGTCGTCGGGCTGCAAGCCGGAGAGCCGCACCAGGTCGCGCGCCAGGTCCACGATTCGCACCGACTCGCCCATGTCGAGCACGAAGATCTCGCCCCCCTTGCCCATCGCGGCCGCCTGCAAAACAAGTTGCGAGGCCTCGGGGATGGTCATGAAGAAGCGTTCGATCTCCGGGTGCGTGACCGTGATCGGCCCGCCACGGCGAATCTGCTCTTGAAAGATCGGCACCACGCTGCCGTTCGAGGCCAGCACGTTGCCGAAGCGGACGACCACGAATTTCGTGCTAGCTCGTTCGGAGAAGGCGTGGATGAAGCGCTCGGCGAGCTGCTTGGAAACGCCCATGATGCTCGTGGGATTCACGGCCTTGTCGGTCGAGATCATCACGAACTCTTGCACGCCGCTCTCGTCGGCCAACTCGGCCAACTGACGCGTTCCCAGCACGTTGTTCTTGATGGCTTCGCCCGGATTGTGCTCCATCATCGGCACGTGCTTGTGCGCGGCGGCGTGAAACACGACCGAAGGGCGGTGGGCCCGGAACAGTTGATTCATGCGGGCCCGGTCGGTAATGTCGGCGATGCAAGGGATCACCTGCACTTCGGTGCGCAGGGCCTTGAATTCCTGCTCCACCATGAACAGGCTGTTTTCGAATCGCTCGACCAAAAGGATCGCCTTGGGTCGAAACTTGAGCAGTTGGCGGCAGATTTCCGAGCCGATGCTGCCACCGGCTCCGGTGACCATCACGGTGCGGCCGGCCAACAAGGTGCTGATCGCGTCGCTATTGAGTTGCACCGGCTCGCGACGCAGCAAGTCGTTGATGTCCACGTCGCGAATCTGCGGCGAGTAATTGCTGGCCAGCAAGTCGTCGTAAGCCGGAATGACCTTGAGCGTGATGTGGGCGGCGGCGCAGCCATCCATCAGAGACCGCAATTCCGAGCCGGTCATGACGCCCGAGATGACCAGCATGTCTTCGATGCCCAGCCGATTGGCGATGGCCAGCGCCTGCGAGGGCTGTCCCCAAATGGGAATACCGCATAGCGTGGAGCCCACGCGCTCGGGATCGGCGTCCAAGTAGCCAACCGGTTGATACTTCAGCCGGCGGACGTTGAGCAGGTGCCGGGCCAGGGTCTCGCCCGATTGATTGGCCCCCACGATCAGGGCCTTGCGATACCCGCCGCGCCAAAAGCGCGGGCTGAGTTCTTCGCGCGACATGCGGGCCATGGCGCGTAAACCGCCCAGCAACAGGATTGTCAACGCCCAATCGAGCAGCAACACGCCGCGGGGCGGATGGATGCTGTTGATGAAGAGCTTGTCGACCGTGGCAATGATCAGGACTGAAAGCGTGGCCGAGTGGAACAGCGCCACCAGGTCCGAGAACGAAACGCTATACCACGAGCGGTGACAATGGCCGGCGTAATAGAACACGATCAGCTTGAGGATTACGATGCCCGGCAGCGTGAACCATAGCGTGACGAATTCCGCCTCGGAAATGACGAATTCCGAGCGGACGGAGAATGCCAGCCAATAGACCAGGCCGAAGACGATCGTGTGGGCCACGAGCGCGACAAGGGCGCGCTTGGTGGGACGCTGAGGAAAGAGGCTGTTGCTCATGGGGCTCGCCAAGGTGTCCATCGGTCCGTCAACATCCGACGCATGGTGCCGAAATCAGAGTACTCACGATCGGTTTGCAGCATAACTTGCGCGGGCCGGAGGATCAATCGAGCATGCCCAAGCCGCACCGAACTCTCACAATCTGCTAGCAATTCTGTCGCCGATGGCCGGTTTTTACCGCGACCACGTTCTCCGCAACCTGCCAGGTTGCCAAGCGCGGCGGGGATTGTCACAGCGGCTCGACTTGAAAGTCCTCGAGCAGCACGGAGGCTCCCTGTTGCAGGAACTCGACGGCCACGACCAACCAGTCCTTGCCGCGCCGCTTCGTGACCGTGCCTTCGAGCCCGGCCATCGACCCCGAACGAACGCGCACACGGCGCCCCGGTTCGATCCGGGCTTCGACGGTCAGCGGAGCATCCAGCTCGATCAGGCGGCGAATCTGTCGCAGGTCGTGTACCAGGGTGCCCGAGTCGGGCACGCTCAGCGTACGGGAAATGCAATTGGTCGAAAGCGCCTGGTGCCGTTGCTGCTGGTTGCCGTATACGAATACGTAGCTGGCGAACAGCGGCACAAAGCTCTAGCGAACGCGCCCGCCAGGCGAGCGGGTGCGCTTGGGAACCAGCGGCGAATAAAACGGAATCTCCAAGGCCCGCAGGCGGCGCATCAATTCCTTCTCGCGGCGCGCCATGGTGTACATGGCCCACCATTGGACATCGGCACTCGGCGCCTCGAGGACATGCTCCAGCAACTGGGCCGGATAGATGTCGGGTTCGCCAGGTAAAATCGGCATCGGGGCGCAAGCGGGCAGGGTGCTGGCTGCCGCTGACATCGGGCAACCGGGACGTTCAATCGCGCCTCGGGTTCAAAGCGCGCACTCCGTTCTCATGGGTGACAAAGGTCCCCTGTTTTGCGTTAGTTTTTTTCCACCCTGACGGGCGCCGAACGTACCGTTCGACCGGGGGCGGAAGCTCGCGCCCAAGGGCGGCAGCGAGCGGATCGACCGAAGCCTTTAGCTTATCAGATGGATTTCCACGGGTCTGCTGGCCACGGCACGAATTTGCCCAGCGGGCTGCAATTTCTTCGCAGTCTGGACGGTCGCCAACACGATCGCCCTCACGATTACCGACACGATTTGCAAATCGAATGCCCAAGCCGACCTATGCCTCGTTAAGTGCCGGTTGTGCCGAGTAGCGCGACTTTGACGCTCATCCAAGGCTCATACTCGCGCGCAGCGCCGCCGTGTGGCGGAGCGGGTGTCGCGAGCATGCCACGGGGACGTCCCGTTTTTACAACTTGCCGAGGGGAACGCCGAGCGTGCATCGAGGTGGCCGACGCCAGCGACGCAGTGGCCGGTATCGCCACACAGGTTGCGCCAGCCCAGGGCCGACGCGAGGCGCCCCTGCCCCTTGAAACGCGCCCGTGCGAGCGCGGCGTTCCCGATAAGAATTCGTCGTTCCGGCAGGGATTTATTGCCGGCCAATAGAGGGGGGCGTCGGGCGGTATGTAACCGCCCAAGCTCGAAGCGACGCAGCGGGCTTCACCGGCGCGCGACTACAGATTCGACGACATGAAGCTTCGCTGCGAGTAGCCACCGGTTAATGGCACGGGCGGATCGGGGTTGGGATTCGGATTCGGGTTGGGATTGGGGTCGGGAGTCGCTGACCAGGGTCCGAGCGTCAACGTCACGCTTTCGAAGTTGGTCACGCCGACATCCGAGGATTGAGCCCCTTTATCGTCATAGGCGAATCCGTAGTTCAGTCCGTCAATGCTTATGTCTTGTTCGTGCAGGAACTGCGCGTACTCATTCCACACCTGCTGCGTGCCCTGGCCGGGGTTGACGTTGCCATAGAACTGCGAGGTGTCCAACCAGGAATCCGCACCACTGGCGGAATATCCGTCGATCTGGGCCACGCCGCGGTTAAGAGCCGAAGCCATCTGATTCTCAAGGTCCGCGACGACCGTCTGTTGCACCAGCGGAACCGGGCGGCCCGAATTGTCCGCGAATACTCCATTGCAACTGAATACCATGGCCGACGGAGACAGTGACTCCACGTTGGCCTTCGTCGACCAGGAGGGGGCAGCGCCCACGGGCAGCGCCGGCGTGTACCCGGCCCAGAAATAGTGATTGTCATCGAAGAACGGGTAGTAGATGTCGTATTTGGGTCCGTTTTGATTGCCCTGCTCCCAGAACTGGAAGACGTACACCCCGCTGGCATCGGTCGTGACGTGGCCGTCGTAGAGCAATTCCGAGCCACTGCCATTGGACTGCAATGTGAGCGTTTCGCCCGTGTTGTGGTACTTGGTGAATAGGGCGTCGATCGCGGTGTTGAAGTAGCTATTGAAGGGGCTCGTGACCGCGGAGTTGTAGTAGACCGGCGCATTTTCGACATGCATTGTCGCCACCGTGCCGTCGTATTTTCGTTGGACTGTCCAGACCGGAGCGCCGCGATTGTCGGCCGCGACGCCCGTCACGAGCATGATCTCGGAACCGACGACAATCGTGAACGGATTGGCGGCCGACGGTGTAGGAAAGCCGGATCCACCGCCGACAGGCAAGGTGGTTTGCGTGGCCGTGATCACGGGATCGATCTGTACGACTGGGAGTGCCTTGGCGGTGTGCGGGACCGCGAGAGTGCCGTTGACGCCGCGTGTCACTGTCCAATTGGTCGTGCCGTCGTCCAGAGGAGCGGACGCGGCGGTGACAGTCATCTGCTCATTCTCGATCTGAATCGTAAAGGGCCCGTTGGCCGGATTCGGAAACGCAGACGCGCTGGAAACATTGATCTGGGTTTGCTCAGCCGTTTGAATCTTCTGTTGCAAAACCGTGCGCACCCATATCAAAGTCGTGGCGGTTGCGGAGTTGTCGAGTAAATGGCTGGGGTTCAGAATGCGATAGGGCCCGTTCGCGCCCGAGTCGGAATCGAGCGAGGCTTTAAAGATGCTGTTTTGTGAAAAGGTTTGGAAGTTGCTAACGACCAACGCCCGCGTGGTCGCCGTCGGTGTGCCGATCGGATGGTCTGGATTGTCAATCGTATCGGTGGAGTCGATCGTGAATTGCAGCGGCACTCCCCATTGATCGACGCTGGTCAGATTGATGTTCAAGTTGCGAAACTGTTGGTTTGGGTCGTTGATCGTGAACTCGACCGAGTCGTAATACGCGTCGGCGGCGAGCGAAGGCGCGTTCACGCTGCCGTCGCCGTTGACGGAGAGACCTAGCCCGACGCCCATTGAGAAATAGATTCTCGCGGAGTCGACGCCGCGCTGTCCGGCCAGGTCGTCCGGCAGATTGATGACATACTGGCCATTTACAGTCGGCAAGTCGCTGAGCAAGAAATCGGGCACCGTGGAGAGGCCCAATGTCGGAGTGGCGACTCCGTCTTTGTTGAAGTAATAGTAGGTTGGGTTGGTAGCGAAGTTCGACGCGAAGATGGCCAGGTGAATCTGGTCGGCCTGATACGTGAGCTGTGTCTTGGCCGCATCGGCCCACGTCGCGTTCGCGATGTAGAACGGCGACGTGCTCAACACCTCGCGGGCTTCGAGCGACTCGAATTGCAGGGGACGCCGGGTTTTGCGCGGCGTGCGACTTTTGGAACCCGCGGCGGCGCCCAGGCCAAATGCTTTTCGAAGAAAGTGCATGGCTTCCTTTCCTGTGACGGCGCGCAAGCGATCATTCGCGTGCGCGAACTCGTTCGAGTCGATGCGGAAATTGATGCTCGCCCGGTGCGTTTTCGGGAAAACTACGGCAAGCTGGCGGGTGGCCGCTCGTTGGGCTTGGGGCGAGCCCTTGGCGGCGTAGGTAGGAGGGCGGCGGATTCGACGGACGCTGGCGGCGGGAGAGCCGCTCTACGAATGGTTATCGTCCGGGGAGGATCGTCAATTAAGGGCAAAAGCGTGCCGCGCACGTTTCAGGGGCGCGATGCATCGCCTTGCTGGCAATGCAATGGAACGCAGATCTTGCCTGGTCCGCGCCGTGTTGCAACTGCCGGGCGATTGCTAGCCTCGGTTTGGCGTTCGGCTTATGATTAAGAGTTTGGCTTCGCTCCAAATTCGAGGCTGTAGTGACCGAGCGTTTTATCTCGCTCCGCGGCGTCGCGGTTCACAACCTGAAGGACATTGATCTCGACATCCCGCATCGCAAGCTGGTCGTGTTATGCGGCCTGAGCGGAAGCGGGAAGACGAGCCTGGCCCTGGATACCCTCTATGCCGAGGGGCAGCGGCGGTACATCGACAGCTTCTCGGCCTACACCCGGCAGTTCCTCGAACGCCTGGAAAAGCCGGCGGCCGATCGGATCGACGGCATTCCTCCGGCCATCGCCGTCACGCACAAAAACGCCAGCCGATCGAGCCGCTCCACCGTCGGCACGACCACCGAGACCAGCGATTATTTGCGGCTGCTGTTCGCCAAGATCGGGCAAGTGTTCTGCTACCGGTGCGGCCAGGAAGTGCGCCGCCACACACCCCAGTCCGTGGCTGAAATGCTGATGGGTCTCGCCGAGGGCGCGCGATACCTGATCGCCTTCGCCGTCGACCCGACCAATGGTGGCGAGCGCGGCTTGTGGCCGTCATTTCAGGAGGACGGATTCGTCCGCGCGATTGTCGACGATCGATTGGTCAATCTGGCCGACGAACCCTGGTCCGAGACTTCGGCCGCGGCCAAGGTGGTCTTTGCCGTCGTCGATCGGCTGGCAGCGGGCGCCGTCAGTCCCGAGCGGCTCCGCGACTCGTTGGAAACGGCCTTCGTCAAAGGACTCGGCAAAGCCCATTTATTTGTCGCCGCGCGCTCAGGCGCCCCGGCGCTGGGCGGCGCCGTTCCCTACATACTCGACGGGGTCGAGTGGCAACACGCCGCCTACAGCACACAATTTCGCTGCGAGAATTGCGGACTCGATTACCCAGAGCCGGAACCCAGACTGTATAGCTTCAATAGCCCGCTGGGGGCTTGCCCGGAATGCGAAGGGTTCGGCAACGTCATCGATCTGGATATGGAACTGATCGTTCCCGATCCGACGAAGAGTCTAAAAGGAGGAGCGATCGCGCCCTGGAACACTCCAGCCTACGCGCATGAGCTCAAAGAGCTGCTGGCTTTGGCCGCGGATTTCGATCTGCGCGTCGACGTGCCGTATTGCGAACTGACCGAAGTCGAGCGGCGATTGATCGTCGACGGTGTCGCCGAGCGGAACTTCGGCGGACTGAAGGGATTCTTCAATTGGCTGGAACGGCGCAAGTACAAGATGCATCTGCGGGTGTTTCTTAGCCGTTGGCGCAGCTACCGGCCATGCCCGGCCTGTGGCGGCGCGCGGTTGCGGCCCGAGGCGCTAGCAAGCCGCATCGGCGGCAAGAACATCGCCGAGATCTCGGGCATGAAAATCCAGGAGGCCCTGCGATTCTTCCGCGAGTTGAAACTGCCCGAGTGGCAGCGCCAGGTCGGCCGCATCATGTTGGATCAGGCGCAGGCTCGACTGAAATACCTGGTGGACGTGGGGCTGGGATATCTCACGTTGGATCGCATGCTCCGCACCCTCAGCGGCGGCGAGGCGCAGCGCGTGGCCTTGACCGGCGCGCTGGGTTCGAGCCTGGTGAACATGTTGTACGTGCTGGATGAGCCCTCGGTCGGTCTGCATCCGCGCGACGTCGATCGTTTGATCGGCGCGATCGCGGCCTTGCGAGATCGGGGGAACTCGGTCGTGGTCGTGGAGCACGAGGAATCGATGATCCTCGCCGCCGACCAGGTAATTGAAATCGGCCCCGGCGCCGGCGAACGGGGCGGCGAAGTGGTATTTCAAGGCACGCCGCAGGAGTTGCTCGCCAGTCCGCGCAGCATCACGGGCGACTTTCTCTCGGGTCGCCGCGGAGTGGCCCCGGTGGTCAAGCGCCGCGTGCCGAACCACGGTTGGATTCGCCTGGCGGGCGCGCGCGGCAATAATTTGCAAAATATCACGGTCGAATTCCCGCTGGGGTTGCTGTGCCTGGTGACGGGCGTGAGCGGATCGGGCAAGAGCACACTGGTGCAGGACACGCTTTATCCGGCCCTCTGCCGCCGCATTCGCAAGGACGCTCCCAAACCATACGACTACGACGACGTGTTCGGCGACGGGCAGTTGGAGGACGTGATTCTGGTGGATCAAAGCCCGATTGGCCGCTCGCCGCGCTCGAACCCGGTCACCTACATCAAGGCCTTCGACGAGATCCGCTCGGTGTTCGCCGAAACGGTCGAGGCCCGCACGCGCAACTATACGGCGGCCCATTTCAGCTTCAACATCGACGGGGGCCGTTGCAGCGGCTGCGAGGGAGATGGCTACATCGCCATCGACATGCAGTTTCTGGCCGACGTGTTCATGAAATGCAGCCAGTGCGGGGGGCGCCGCTATCGCAAAGAGATTTTGGACGTCACGTATCGTGGCCGCAATATTTCCGAAGTTCTGGAGATGACGGTTCGCGAGGCGTTCACGTTTTTCCGCGGTCAGACAAAGGTGCAGGCCAGGCTGAAGCGGCTGATCGACGTCGGGCTCGATTACTTGCGGTTGGGCCAGCCGGCCAACACGCTATCCGGCGGCGAGGCCCAGCGGCTCAAGCTGGCAGCGTATTTGTCGGCGACGCGCCGCGGACGATCGCTATTCATTCTCGACGAGCCCACCACCGGCTTGCACTTTCAAGACGTCGTGCAATTGCTCGACTGCTTCGACGCGTTGATCAACGTCGGCCATTCGCTGATCGTCGTGGAACACAACTTGCAATTGATGAAGGCGGCCGATTATATCGTCGACCTGGGTCCCGACGCCGCCGACGAAGGGGGCCGCGTTGTCGCCCAGGGAACCCCCGAGGCCCTGGCCCGGGTGAAGGAGTCGATCACCGGTCGCTTTCTGGCCCAGGCACTGGCCGAAGAGCAGCAGGCTGCTCAACAACGCCTGGTCTCGATCGGCGAGGGGGACTGAGCCATCGTGATCACCGACGCCGAGTTTGCCGACGGTTTGGAAATCTTCTTTGGCGATGTCTCCGACGCAATGTGCCGGGTCTACGCCCGCTGGCCGGCAGCGGACGCCGAGGGCTGCACGTTGAGCGGCACCTTGATTGGTCCGGTGTGTCCCTATGCTCACACGCTGCCGGTGACTTTGGCGATGGTGGATCGCGGACCGGGCGACTTTCCGCTGGCCGAAGCGTATGTGCCCGAGCCCTGTTTCTGGACGCCCGAGATGCCGCACATGTACCGCGCGCAGGTTCAACTGCGCAGGGATGGCCGCGTGCTGGCCACGGCTGAGCGAATCGTGGGCATCCGCACTCTGGGTGTCGCCGGCCGCAAGCTCCTCTACGACGCGAAGCGTTGGGTTCTGCGCGGCGTGCGAGCCGCCGCCGTGCCGCTTACCGATCTCGAAGTATGGCGCTCTAGCGGCGCGGCCATGATCGTCTCGAACCCGAGCGACGCGCTCTGCGAGCAGGCCAGCCGCGTGGGCGTGTTGCTGGTTGCCGAGGTCGATGAATTCAAACTAGATGAAATCCGCCGGCTCAGCCGCTGGCCGGCCGTAGGCGTGGTGACGCTGCCGGCACAGTCACCCGTTGCGTTGGATGGCCTGCGGCATAACTTACTACTGGCCGAGCGATTTGAAGCCGAACAGACGATTGCGCCGGCGCCCTGGGCCCGTGCGGCGATTTGCGAAGTCTCGGACCCGGCCGAATTCGCTGCCAGAACGTCATCGTGTCAGATTGCGGTGATCGCCTTTCGGCCCGAGGGGAGATTGGCGAGCGTGGCCGAAGGCCGTTCGCGATGCGACCATTTGCAACGCGATTTGGCCGGCCGGGGCGACGTGTCGGGCTATATTGTATGATCGAGGTTTTGTGATCGAGGGGGCTCCTCGCGCTCGGGGATCGTAAGCGCATGAATCAACAAACGGATCACACCGACGACTTCTCGCGCTACGCG
The DNA here is from genome assembly GCA_031400775.1 of Planctomycetia bacterium. GTDB lineage: Bacteria > Planctomycetota > Planctomycetia > Pirellulales > PALSA-1355 > PALSA-1355. The sequence goes on from JANNQN010000432.1 coordinate 41,167, forward strand.
AGACAAATGCGCTACCCGCCCATGGGCGAAGAGGGGCAGCGGCGACTGTCGCAATCGCGGGCTTTGATCTGCGGCTGCGGCGCGCTGGGTTCGGTGATCGCCAATACGCTGGCCCGTAGCGGCGTGGGATTGCTCAGGATCGTGGACCGCGACTTCCTGGAAACCAACAATCTGCAGCGGCAAGTTCTGTTCGACGAGCAGGATGTGGCCGATGGATTGCCGAAGGCAATCGCCGCGGCAAATAAGCTCAAAAAAATCAACTCCCAGATCGTCGTCGAGCCGGTCGTCACGGACGTTGACTACAAGAATATCTCCGATCTGGTTGCCGGCGTCGACGTCATCGTGGACGGCACCGACAATTTCGAAACGCGGATGCTCGTCAACGACGTCGCGCTCGAACGCGGCCTGCCCTGGGTCTACGGCGGATGCCTGGGAGCCGAAGGTCAGACCATGACCATCGTGCCGGGCGAGACCGCTTGCCTGCGCTGCCTGATGCGCGAAACACCGCCGCCGGGCACTATGCCGACCTGCGACACGGCCGGCATCCTTGCGCCGATCATCAACGTGATTGCCTCGTTTCAGGCCAACGAGGCTCTGAAGATCCTGAGCGGAAACCGCGACGCCATCAGCCGCGTGCTGACGGTGGTCGACATGTGGGATAACCGCATCCGGCAAGTCAGCCTGGAATCGCTGCGCACCGCCGGCGATTGCCCAGCCTGCAACCGCACCGAGTTTCCCTGGCTTTCCGGCGCTCGGGCCAGTCATTCGGCCATCTTGTGCGGCCGCAACGCCGTGCAATTAAGCCCGCCGGCTGGCGCGAGCCTCAGCTTTTCGGAACTGGCCGACAAGCTGGCCAGCGTCGGCCAGGTCAAACAGAACAAGTATCTGTTGCGAGCCGCGATCGACGGCTATGTATTGACCATCTTTCCCGACGGCCGGGCAATCATTGGCGGCACCGACGACACGGCCGTGGCTCGCGGCCTGTACGCCAAGTACGTGGGCAGCTAATACTACAGCGCTAACTCGAACTCCAGCCGCAGCGCGGCAGTCCGGTCAATTGGACCCCTAAGGCCGCCAGTTTTTTGCGTGTGGTTTTGGTGTGCGATCGACGCGCTTGGGCATTGCGCCTTTGCGTGTATTCGAGTTCGGCCACTGCGGCGTCGAGAATCAATCGGGCGGCGGTTCGTCCCAGTCCCCACGACCGCACCAGCGCGGCCGCCGCGGTGCGGACTTGACAGACGGTCAACTCCGGGTTTTTCCCCCCGCAGTTGTTGCCGCACTTCCGACAGGAACAGGTGGCTCACGGCGGTGACTGCTTGATGACGTATCAGTCCCCGGTACGACCGCCCCTCGAAGTGGTCGAAGCCCAGTTCGGTCTTCTGATCCTCGAAGCAGCGTTCCACGCGCCAGCGCGAGAAGGCCACATGTAAGAGTTCCTTCACCGGTGTTTCCGGTGGTGCGTTGCTGACGAAGAATTTCACATCCAGAATCTTACGCACGTTGCGGGCCACGATCAGATGCAAGGCCGTAGCAGGCAGGCCATTCTCGTCTTTGGGCGTCAACGGCACGTGCTTGACCTCCCAAACCATCGGACCCTTCTGCGTGTCTTTGATGCGAAAGCGTGTCCAGGCCTGGTCTTTCAAGTCCGGCGTCCAGCGGAGATGATGCTCAACGCTCTGCGCCGCCGCACTGCCGGCGCCCAGCCGCGGCACGGCACGCCCGCGTCCCCGACCATGCCGGCGGTAAGGGCGATCGGTCACATACGGAGCGCTGAGCCAACCTGTGAACGTGCGCGGCACCTCAGCCACATAGGCTTGCTCGCGAGCATCCAATTGCCGCAGAAACTCGGGCTTGCCGCCGTATCCTTCGTCGAACGTCAGGTAGCGAAACGACACGCCGTTGGCCCGCGCATGATCGTAGAGCTCCAGTCCGATCTGCCACTTTGGCCGATACACCACCTCGTCGGGGATATGTGCCGCGCGACAACGCGGGCGATCTTCCGCCCAGCTTTCCGGCAGGAACAAATCGCTGTCCAATAGACAATGAAAATCGTCGACCGCGTAACCCAAGTGCACCGTGGTCACGCAGTTGTCCTGCTTGCCCGTGGCCCCGCACCATTGACGCTGCACGCCCGGCGTCTTGTCCCCCTTCTTCGGGCACGAGGTCTCGTCGATCAGGCCGATCGAGCGATCACTCGTGTGATCCCGCGCCACGCGCCACTGCAAGGTGTCGATCAACTGCTCTTGGTCCCATTCCAGAGAATTGAGAAACTGCTGCAAGGTCCGCGGCGGCACGCCCGCGGCCAGCGCGATCGGTTCGACGCTCTTGCGATCCAGCTTCGACAACTGACCCTCGACGTAGGTGTTCAAGTGCCCTCGCGTGTCCGAACGACCAAAGCAATCCCGGTACTCTCGCAGATACTTGAACAACTTCGGTTTTAAGCCACGAATCTCGGCGGCGTCCATGCCTGGTTCTCCTGGGTGTGGGTAAAAAGCCGGTCCTCCAGCCCACCCTCAGTTTCGCCGATTCCGCCGCCTTCACCAATACTGACTCAGCGCTGTAGTACTAACGGCCGCCCCGATTCGTTCGTTGCTCGTTCAATCGCGTTTGCCCGTGGCGCACCAGTCGTGCCACATCTGGCGATACGCGGCTTCGACGTTACGGGCAAAGCCCGCGAAATCCAGCAGCACGGAGCTGGCCATGCGCGGACGAAGCTCCGAGCGCAGTGATTCCAATGCGTCGAGATCCTCGGCCAGTCCCACGGCGATCTCCACATACTGTTCGATATTCCCCGCGATGGCCGACTCCAATCCCACGTTGGCCAACACGCTGCCGCCAAAGCGCGAGGCGTACGTCTCGCCCTCGAGCATGACGACCGGTACGCCCATCCAGATCGAGTCACACGTTGTCGTATGGCCATTAAAGGGAAACGCATCGAGCGCAATGTCGGCAAGCTGCAATAGTTGTAGATACTCTTTGAGCGGTCGCCGGTCGACGACGACGATGCGGGCCGGATCGAGTCCGCGCTGGCGAGCCATCTCGCCCAGTCGCCGCTGGACGAAGCCTCCGCGATCGGCCAGCACGATTAGTCGCGAGCCGTTCACGCGCTCGAGAATCGTCAGCCAGACCGCGATCACTTGCGGCGTGACTTTGCTGAAGCTGTTGAACGAGCCGAACGTCACTTGCCCGCTGGCGCGGGCAGGTAGGGGGGTAATCGGCGGGGCTTCATCGGGCGGACGGTAACAAAAAAAGCTCCGCGGCAGCCGCACCAGTTTCTCGGCGTGCAGCGCGTCGGTGCGGCCCGGGGGATCGGCCCGTTCGTCGGTGAGGCGATAGTCCATGGCCGCCATGCCTGTGGTGTTTTGATAGCCGATGTACGTGACTTGAATTGGCGCCGGCTTGCGAGCAAAAACCAGCAAGCGGTTGCCGCTGATATGCCCGGCCAGGTCGACGAGAATGTCGATCCGATCATCGCGGATCATCTGGGCCAACTGCTCGTCGGTGGCCTGGCTCGTGCGCCGCCAGTGGTCGGCCGAGGGGAGGATGCGGGCCGTGGCGACGTCCTCGAAGGGACTGTCGGAATAGCAATAGATTTCGAATTGCTCGTGATCGTGGGCCGCCATGAGCGGCTCGCTGAAATAGTGTACGGCATGACGGCAGAAGTGGGCCGAGACGTAGCCGATTCTCAGCCGGCGACCTGGCGCAGGGTCGTTGTCGTGCGGCGGCGCAAGTGCCGTGAGGGGATCGGCGTGCCGCTTTCCCCAGGCCAGGTGCTCGGCGAACAGGCCGGCCGGATCGACGCCCGGAATGTAGTTCAGCGCGTAAATCAGGTTGCCGTGCAAGGCGGCATTGTCCGGCGCCAATTCGATCGCGCGGCGCGACCACTCGAGCATGGCGTCGGCCTGACCTTGCATGTGCAATGCATAGGCCATCGTGTTGCAAAGCAGGGCGTTGCGGGGTTGCAGTGCCAACCCCTTTTGGCAACATTCGACCGCGAGGTCCGGCTGGCCAATTTCACAATACGAAATCGCCAGATTCAAATACGCATCGGCCAAAGGCGCGCCTCGGCTCAAGCATTCCTGATAGTTCAGGATGGCCGCATTGTGCATCCGTTTGGAACGGTAGACGTCGCCTCGATGCAAATACGCCATCGCCAGGTTCGGCGCCAGCGCGATGGCGCGGTCGAACGAGGCAAGCGCGTCGTCGAGCCGGTCTTGCAGGACGAGCACGGCTCCCAGATCGTGATGGGCGTCGGCTAATTCTGGTTTAAGCTGAATCGCTCGGCGACAGCAGCTTTCGGCCTCGTCCAGCCGCCCCTCGATCGCCAACGCCGTGCCAAGATTCGTATGCGCTTCGGCGAAATTGTCGTCTAGCGCGAGCGCCCTCCGATAGTGCTCGATGGCTTGCGGAAGCTGGCCTTGAGCTTGAGCGAGTAGTCCGAGATCGTTGTGCGCCAGCGCGACGTTAGGAGCGATCTCCAGAATGCGTCGATAGCAGGCCGCCGCGTCGTCCATCCGCCCCAGGTTCTTGAGGGCGTTGCCCAGATTGCCTAGCGCGGGCACGTAGTCCGCCTGCAATCCGAGCGCCTCTTGATGGCAGGCGGCGGATTCTTCCCAGCGGCCCGCGCCGGCGAATTGTTGGCCCCGGGCGTCGCATCGCGCGGCGGAAACGTTGCGCAGGTTTGCCAGGATCTCGCTTGAGTGCGGATCCTGGCGCTGGGCTTCTTCCAGGTGCGCAACGGCTTCGTCCAGACGGTCCCGGCTGGCCAGCACGACGGCCAGGTAATGGCGCGATTCGACATGATTGGGGCGTCCGGCAACCGCGAGCGAGAGCAGCAAGATCGCTTCGTCCGGCCTGCCGAGCGTATTGCACACGACGCCGAGCAAGAAGTGCGCCTCGGCGCTCGAGCCGTCCGCGGCCAATGCCGCGCGATAGAACGGCTCGGCCTCGGCCAGTCGTCCGGCCACGTGATGGGTCTTGGCAAGTTGCAGCAATTCGGCGGCGGTGGCCACGAGCGTGTCTCCGTTGCCATTAGTCCGACTGAGGCGCGCCTGGCACGCGGCGCATCGTGGCTGCTTCCATGATACGCTGCTCGCTGGCCTCGGACCGGGCGAACTCACCGGTCACGCGACCTTCGCAGAGCACGAGTATCCGGTCGCACACGGTCAAAAGCTCGGGCAGCTCGCTCGAGGTGACGATGATTCCCAGGCCCTGGCGGCAAAGGGCGTCCATCAGCCGATACAGCTCGGCCTTGGCGCCCACGTCGATGCCGCGCGTGGGATCGTCGAGCAACAGCACTTGCGGCCGCGTCAGCAACCAACGGCCAATGATCGCTTTCTGCTGGTTGCCTCCGCTAAGGCTCGTGACCGGCGAGCTGAGCCCCGATGTCCTGATTCCCAACTGGCTTACCATCGATGCGGCCTGCTGGTGCTCGCGCCGGCGGCTCAACAGCCCACGCCGCACGGATTGGTCGAGCGTGCACAAGGTAACGTTCGCGGCCACGCTCATGTCGGCGAACAATCCGAGCCGTTTGCGGTCCTCGGTCACGAGCGCCATTCCAGCCCGCTTGGCTTCGGAAGGATGCCGAAAGGCGACCTCGCGACCCGCGAGCTTGATTTTTCCCAGCGGCGTTTCGGCGCTGGCGCCGAACAGGCACTCGAGCAGTTCGGTGCGGCCGGCGCCCATCAAACCGGCAATCCCCAGAATCTCGCCGCACTTAAGCGAAAACGAAACGTCCTCCAGCCGCCACGCCCGCGCATGGCCGGGCCAGGGAAGCCACAGATGCTCGACCGCCAGCACGACGTCGCCGGCCGCGCGGGGGTTCGAAAGATCGGTCTCCTCGATTTCGCGGCCGACCATGGCGTGCGTCACCCGCCGCGCATCGGTCTGGTCGCGCTGGACCAGGTCGACCAGGCGCCCATCACGTAGCACGGCGATGCGATCGGCCAGGCGAAACACCTCGTCCATCTTGTGCGAGATATACAATACCGTGACGCCGCGCTCGCGCAATCGCCCGATGACGCGAAACAGCCGCGCCACCTCCGACTCGGTCAGCGCGCTGGTCGGCTCGTCCATGATCAAAATGTCGGTTTCCACCGACAGAGCCTTGGCGATCTCGATCAACTGCTGATCGCCGACTCGCAGCTCGCGCACCAGTTGTCGTGGATCGATGTGGCATTCCAACTGAGCCAGCAACTCGCCGGCCCGGCGGTCCATCGTCTCCTGGTCCAATAATCCCAAACGGCCGCGCTGCTCGCGTCCGAGGAAGATATTCGCCGCCGCCGAAAGCTGCTCGACCAGGTTGAGCTCCTGGTGAATGATGCTCACGCCGGCGCGCTCGGCGTCGCGCGTGCTCTGAAAGCGCACCGTTTCCCCGCGCAGGACGACCTCTCCCTCGTAGTCCGGGATGACGCCGGCCAGGATTTTCATCAGCGTGCTCTTGCCGGCACCGTTCTCCCCCACAATGGCCAGCAATTCGCCGCCGCGAACGTCGAACGTCACGTCGGCCAGCGCGCGCACACCGGGATAGCGCTTCGAGACCTGCCGGATCGAGATCAGCGGCTCGGCGTTCATGAATTTCCAGGTCCCGAGCGCTGGGCGCGATGCGCGGCCGCGCGGCGCTGTGCGATGGCGATCAATCCCAGGCCGACCAGCGACGCGCCGAACACGCTGGCTCCGGCGCCGCGGTTGACCATGATCGTGGCCAGCATTCCGGCCAGCATCGCCAGGATGCCTATCGCCGCGATGCCCAGCGCGCCCGGAAAGAACTGCTTGCCGGCTTCGCGTCCGCTTTGCCGCAGCTCGTTAAAGGCCACGGCCAGCACGACCAGGAATCCGACGATGATTCCTTCATAGTCGTCGGCCCCGACCTTGACGATCTTGGCCACGGAGTCGATCACGACTCGCAAGAACAGCACTCCCAGCATCGTCCCCGAAATCAGGCCCACGCCGCCTTGCAAGCTGCACCCGCCGACCACGGCCGCGGCGATGGCGTTCAGCTCGTATCCGCGGCCTTGCACTTGCGGATTCGCGGTGCCGACTTCGGCCGTGTACAGAATTCCGGCGATCGAAGCCGTGACCGCCCCGAGGCAATAGGCCAGCCACTTAAGATGATCCGTGCGAATGCCGCTCAGTCGGGCCGCCGCCTCGTTGCCGCCCATGGCGTACAGGTGCCGGCCCACGACCGTGCGGCTCATCAAAATCCAGGCTGCGAGGCTCAAGAGCAGAAAAATGCACAAGGGAATCCACCAGGTGGTTCCCAGGCGGCTGAATTGTTCATCGTTGATATAGATTTGCGTCGTCTTGCCGGTCGCGGTCAACGAGGCCGTGACCTCCTGCACGAACACACGGGCCAGGCTGCGCAGCCCGACCAGCGAGGCCAGCGTGGCGACAAACGGCGGCAAGCCCACGATCGTGATCAGCCAGGCATGCAGCGTGCCGATCAGGAATCCGGTCAAAAGCGTCCCCAAGATTGCGACTACGAAGACCCAGGTCTCCAGGTCGTGCGTCATGGGGTTGCCCGCCTCGTCGACTGGCGACAAGGCCAGGATGATCGAAGCGCACACCGAGCCGCTGAAGGCGATCACCGATCCGCTCGACAGATCGATGCCGCCGGAGATGATGACGATGGCCGCGCCCAGGGCGAAAACGCCCAAGAGCGATGTCTGGCGGAGAATTTCCTGGGCATTTTGCAGCGGCTTCTCGCGATAGGCATCGCTCAGAATCGTGGTGATGCCCACGACCACCACGATTGCCGCCAGCAGGCCCAACTCGTTCGAATGCTCGCGAGCCATTCGCCGCCACGGACCAATCGCTTCACCACCGTCGAGAGACGTCATGATCCGGTGAGGTTATGCTCCGATAACCACTTCTTGAAGTCGGTCAGCGAGATGAACTCGGTCGTGGGCGCAAACATCTCCTTCGACAGCGACGAGCCCGAATCGGGATGCACGACGCGCAATCCCGTGACCAGCAGATCGCCTTCTGGGTCGGCAAACGATTTCGTGCTGGGGTCGTAAGCCGGCAACATCTCGTGAATCGTGGCATGGTCGTTTTCGACCAGGGCCTTCATGAGCCGTGTGCCGCGATAGCCCATGTCGTAGGGATTCTGCACGACCATGGCGTCGATGTTGCCGTCGACCATGTGCCCGATGGCCTTTGGGGCCGCGTCGAATACGACCACCGTGGTCTTGTCGCGAAGGCCCCGTTGCTTGACGACTTCGACAATTGCGTGGGCGTTGTAGGCCCAAATGCCGACCAGCGTGTCGAGATCGGGGTGGCGATCCAAGGCGTCTTTGACGTTCTTGAGGGCTACGCTCAAATCCATGTCGTCGCCCAGGTTCTCGGCCTGCGAGAATTTGGAACCGGCCCCTTCGGCGAATCCGCCGATGCGTTCGATCGCGTTTGCCGCGCCTTTGAGGCCCACGAACGTAGCGTATTTTCCACCCTGCGGTCGGATGCCGGCCGCGGCCTTGCCCAACTCCTGGCCGCCCAGAATGTTGTCGGTGCCCAAGTAGGCGAACCTCGCCCGGCGATTCGTCTTGCGGTCCACGTCCGAGTCGACCGCGATCACCTTGATGCCGGCTTGCTGACAGGCTTCCATCGCCTTGGCGATTGCCAGATTCTTGGCATCGGTGACCGACACCGCCACGGCGGCGATATCGGACTGATTCGCATATTGTCGCAAACGATCGACCTGGCCCTTTGGGGTGCCGTCGTTCACGTCCATGACAACTTGCAGGTGCGCGTCGCTGAGCTTGAAATCCTTCTGGGCGTCTTGCATGCCGGCTCGCATGGCGTCCCAAAAGGGATCGGCGCCGTTGGTCAAGAGAATCACTCGTTTCAGACCCGCGCCACTAGTGCCGTCGTTGCTCGTTGCAGTAGTGCCGGTGTTCGATGAGGACTTGCCGCAACCCGTCAGGACGATTGCCAAGACAAGCCAGCAGCAAGCGCGAAACGGCCAAGACGAGCAGAGCATCGGCAGGGACCCTTCGATTTTCTCGCGGGCGGTATTACCCGACTTACCCGATTCAGGACCTATTCACAAAAACAGAAAAGTCACCTTCGTGGGCGAACGAGCCAACGTGCTTGAATTTACTGAAGACGTCGACCCAGATCTCCCCTCCCATGGCCCGCCAGCGCCGGCAAAACGTGTAGTCCTCGGGCAAGTAGAGTCCTTGCTCGGGATCGAGCGACGTGTCGAACAGCGAATAGAGATGATCGCCCGCCGGCATGCTGGGGGAGCCGGGGAGTGTGAACATATGGGTGTATTTCAATTCCGAATAATGAGCCGCCATTTGCTCCAGCACCGTGCGGCGTATGAGCATGAAGCCGGTGGCCGCATATTCGGCCTGCGCAAAGCCGTCGCTCGTGGGCTGAGCGCCGGGACAGATCGACACGGCATAGTGGTATGTCGTTGCGATTGACTTGTCCGGCGGCAGATTGCGGATCGCCGGCACGTTCAAGTGCTTGAGCGGATAGATGCCGGCCACGACGTCCTTGTCGGCCGTCAAAAGCCGAGGCACCAGCGCCGAGTCGAACGCCAGGTCGGCATCGATGAACAGCAAGTGCGTGAAGCGCTTGTTTCGCAGCACCTCGCCGGCGAGGTAGTTTCGCGCCACGGGAATCAAGCTGACCGTGGTGGGCGTGTCCACCTCGAAGTCGATTCCTTGGCGAATCAACTCCTTCTGCAAACCCAGCATCGACACCAGGTATTCCGCGGTCACCAATCCGTTGTAGCAGGGGGTACCAATCAAAATGTATGTCATGGTTTACCGAGCTCGACGTTGGCAGACCGGCGCGCGCCTTGTGGCCGACTCCAAGAGACTACTTCACGTCGGTCGTGTTGGGCGGAAGATCGGGGGTCGTCTTGGTGGCCGTTCCCGCCGGCTTTCCGCAGCCCACGATCGCCGAGGTACAAACAAGGGCCAACATGGCCCACAACACGCTGGACTTGGAAAGCATGACCACTCCCTTACGATTGACGTCGAAGTCGAGAAGACGAAACGCAAATTCTAAAACGGCCCTGGGCATGTCGCAAGTGCCGCTTGGCCGCGGCCGTAGCTATCGCCGCGCGGGGCACTTGAGCGATTTTTTTGCGATTTCGCGGTTGCCGGGCGCTCAACTTGCGCGGCCGAATGACCGATTCAATCAGTAGCCCCGTTTTTCCGCGCTCGTTCCGCTCCCCTCGCGCCCACCTCATGGCTTCGACGACCCAATCCCGCCGGATCGGCCCCGCTGGCATTGCGCGCGGAGGCTCGGTTCCACGTTTTCCCAGCCGAATCGGCTCGTGGGAATTGACTCGCCTGGTCGGCGAGGGGCTGATGGCGAGCCTGTATGAGGCCCGCCCCGCCGACAGTTCCCAGTCGCACGCGGCCGCTTACGCCGTGAAAGTGCTGAGGCCCGAGTGGCAGGATGACTCGCGCGGATTGGCGATCCTGGCCCGCGAAGCCCAGGTCGGGCGGCTGGTCAGTCATTCGCATCTGGTGCCGATCCTGGCGGCAGGGCTCAGCGCGCCGCCGTATTGGATCGCCATGCCGCTGCTCGAAGGCCAATCCCTGGCCGAACAACTCCAGGCACAACCGACTCTCGATCTGCCCGTGGCGATCTGGATCGCCCGGCAAGTAACCGAAGCCCTGGCGGCATTGCACCAGGCGGGCTGGATGCACGGCGACGTCAAGCCTGGCAATGTGGTTGTTTCGTCGGGTGGCCACGCCACGCTGGTCGACTTGGGCTTTGCTCGTCGCACCAGCGAACGTAACGCGATCGCCGACCGGCCGATCCTCGGCACTCTGCACTACATCGCTCCCGAAGTGCTCTACTCGGCCTTCGGCGGCGACATCCGCAGCGACGTCTACAGCCTGGGTGTGATGCTATTCGAAATGTTCACCGGCCGGTTGCCGTTCGATGCCGATGACGTCGCCGAACTGGCCGCGCTGCACCGACAGGAAATTCCAGCCGACGTCCGCAATCTGGCGCCGCATCTGCCCACACGCGCGGCGCGGCTGGTACATCACATGCTGGCCAAGGAACCGTTGCGTCGGCCCATGCCCGAGGAGATCGTCGATCGATTGGCGTCGCTCGAGATCGAGACCTTTGCCGAGCGACGTTCGTCGCTGTTTGGCGACGACGACCGAATCAGCGCGGCAGAGACTGGCCTCGATAGCTGAGATCGAGCAAGTCCATCGGATGCACGATCGACAGCTTTTCGCCTTGCTGGCGCGCTTCGCGCGCGATTTGCAGCAGGCAGCCGGCGTTCGCCGTGATGACCACGCTTGCCCCCGTGCCCAGGACATTGGCGAGCTTTCGCTGGCTCAGCCGGGCCGACATCTCCGGCTCGGTTAGGTTGTAAGTGCCGGCCGCTCCGCAACACAGTTCGGCCTCGGGCAGGTCCACCAACTTCAGGCCGGGGATCTTGGCCAGCAGACGGCGCGGCGCCTCGCGAATTTTTTGCGCGTGCCCCAAATGACAGGCGTCGTGATACGTGGCGGTCACCTCGATCGGACCCGGCGGAGCGATCAGCCCCAAATGATCGAGAAACTCGTTGATATCCTTGACCTTGGAGGCGAACTGCTCGCGGGCGGGCTGAGCCGCGTCGTGCCAGTGATGTCCGTAGTCCTTCAGCATGGCCCCGCAACCGGCGACGTTGACGATCACCGCGTCGATCTGGTCGAGCGAAAACGCCCGCAGGTTCGCGTCGGCGAACTGCTGGGCCGGTTCACTAGAGCCGGCATGGAAGTGAATGGCGCCGCAGCAGGCCTGATTCTGTGGCACGATTACGTCGCAGCCGTTCTGTTGCAGCACGCGCGCCGTGGCCCAGTTGGTTGGCCGAAAGATCGCGTCCCCGACGCAACCCGTGAACAATGCCACGCGAGCGCGCCGCGGGCCAATCGCGGGCAAGAAGGCGGGTAGCGCCGGCTCGGGTTTAGGTAGCGGCGGCAGCATCTCGACCAATTGCCGCAAGCGGGGCGGCAACAGTCGCAGCAAGCCCAACGATTTGACCGCGCGGTCCAGTCCCAACATCTGCGCCCAACGCGCCGGCGCGATGGCAGCCCGCATGCGCTGGGGATAGGGAAACAAGCGAAACAGGATCCAGCGGTGAAACCAGTCGCTCGACTTTCCTCCGCCGGCCGATTCCTCCATCGCCACGCGGAACGGTTCGATGAGCTTGCCGTATTGCACGCCCGAGGGGCAGGCCGTCTCGCAGGCCCGGCAATCGAGACACAATTCCAGATGCCGCCGCACCTCGTGCGAAAGCTCCAGGCGTCCGTCGGTCACGCTCCGCATCAGGTAGATCCGCCCCCGCGGGCTGTCGTTCTCATTGCCCGTTTCGACATAGGTGGGGCAGGCCGCGGTACACAGTCCGCAATGCACGCAATCGAGAAACAGGCCGTAGTCGATTCCCGCGCCGGGATTGCGCGGCGCCGCCTCGACGGGCCCAGTGGTTTCGATGTTATGCACGGTCTCTTTCATAGGCTGTCGTACACGAAGCGGCCGGGGTTCAAAATGTTCTTGGGATCGAACTGCCGCTTTACCTGAGCCATCCACGCGTTCGCGGCGCTCGTGCCACCCCAAACCGCCTGTCGGGTCAGGCCCGAGAGCGTGCTAGCCAGCACCACGCACGATCCGCCGGATTGCTGCGCCAGCGGTTGCAATTTCCCGATGAGCGCCCGCGAGACTTCGCCGGCATCGAATTTTGCAAACCGCGCCAGGACAATTCCATTACCGGCGTGAATCTGAATCGAGGCCTGCGGATCGATCGACAACACCAACTCGGCAAATTGCACGGCCCGGCTGGGCACCAGACTGGCTTTGACGACCAGCGGCGCGTCTCCGTGGACAGAAAACTCGCAAAGCGACTTCCACAACTCGGCGGCCTGCTGGCCGTCGATCGAACGCGCGGCCGTCACGCCCAGCGCTTCCCATTCGGCGGCCAGTTGCGCTAGCATCCAATCGACCTCGGCCACGGTGCCATCCAAGCCCACCGCCAATCGTCCAACGGCGCCGGCCGTGAGAAGTCCCAACGGAGTGCCATCGCGCCAGGCTGGGCCGGTGAGGATTTCCACCGCGGAAGGAGTCGTGCCCGAGTTGACGATCGCCGCCGCCAGGCGGTCGGCCATGCGAAGGTCGTGTACATCGCACACCAGAAACGCCGAGCTCTCAGGCTGCGGCTTGATCTTGAGCGTGATTTGGGTGATGACCCCCAGAGTACCCAGCGAACCGGTCAACAGCTTGCAGAAGTCGTAGCCGGCCACGTTCTTCACCACGCGCCCGCCGGCTTTGAAGGCGTCGCCGCGGCCATCCACGGCACTCATGCCGATCACGTAGTCGCGCATCGTGCCATAGCCATAGCGGCGGGCGCCACTCCAGGCCGTGGCCATCACGCCGCCGAGCGTCGCCGTGCCCGACTGCGGCGCGTCGATCGGCAGCCATTGCCGTTCGGTGGCCAGTGTTGCGGCCAACTGG
>JANNQN010000433.1:0-1758 GCA_031400775.1 Planctomycetia bacterium
CAGGTGAACCATTCGTCGCGCAGGCTGTGCAGATAGGCATTCCGCACGTCGTTGGAATTGGCGACCGGATAGACTTGCAGAAACCGCTCGGACAGCCCGCCGAATTTGCGCTGCATTGCGGTCTTGAATCCGTCGACGTCGCTGAACGGAACCGCCCCGGTGAGGCTGGTGCCTTCGTCGGCGTTCGAGCCCACGATCACGGGCACGGGCTGCTGCTTGCCCTCGGCGTAGATCTTGTAGATTTCGTCGGGGAACACCCAGCCGTCGACATTCGCGCGGGTGCGACCCTGGGCCGGGTCTTTGGCGGCCGCGGCCAGAATTTCTTCGGTCGATTTTTCGCGCATCGCCGCCAACGGGTCGGCCGCCTTGTCGCAGCCCAGAATCGCGGCCAGGCCTTCGCCCGCCTTTTCAGCCGGCGGGTGGCCGTTGCGGGCTTCCTTCAAATACTGCATGGGCGAGAAGCATCCGCCGCTTTGTCCGATCGCGCGGTGAAACAATCCCTTGGCCAAGGGCGAAGCCACCAGCGCGCAGACGCTCCACGAGCCGGCCGATTCGCCGAAGATCGTGACGCGGCCGGGATCTCCGCCGAACGCGGCGATATTTCGCGAAACCCACCGGAGCGCCGCGATCTGATCGAGCACGCCGTAATTGCCCGACGAACCGTGCGACGATTCGCGGCTGAGCGCCGGGTGGGCCAAATATCCGAACGGACCGAGTCGATAGTTGATCGTCACCAGCACCACGCCGCGGCGCGCCAGAGCCTCGCCATCGTAGACGCCCAATGATCCCGAGCCACGAGTCAGCGCGCCGCCGTGAATCCAGACCATCACCGGCAATTTCGCCGTGGCGTTTTCAGCGGGCGTCCAGACGTTCAGATACAGGCAATCTTCGCTCTGCGGTTGCGGCGGCTGAGCGTACACCGAGCCGGCCGGATAGGGTTGCTGCGGGCACGTGCTGCCGAATTCCTGGCATTCGCGAACGCCTTGCCAGGCGGCCGCAGGCTGGGGCGCTTGCCAGCGCAGCTTGCCTACCGGCGGGGCGGCAAAAGGAATGCCCTTATAGACCCGCACCTTGCCGTCGGCTCCGGCCGTGCCTCCGGCGATCTTGCCGGTGTCGATCGACAGAGGTTCGTCCGCCGCCAATCCACTGGCCGCGGACAACAAAAGGGCAACCGCGCCGCTTGCGACGGCGCACACACATGCAAATCGATGACTGAGAGTCATGGCACGGCCTCGAGAAAGGGGTGATGGCCGGGGAATCGAAAACAGCGCCGACAAAAGTACAAATTACATGGCAGCGGGCGCGACTGCAAACTGCCGGGTAGATTCTTAACTGTGTGATGACGGGCTATTGGGTCGGGTTCTCGTGATCGGAGTCGGTCGTGTCGGGGGCGGGAGCTTGTTCGTTAACTTCTTCCTTGTCGTTCAATCTACGCCGGCGATTGGCGGCCGACTTCACTTCTTCCGTATGGCCCCAATGCTCCATTCCGGAGTGACCGCGACGGCCTCCACTTCCGCCCTCAGATGGACCCTTTGGTATACCCATTCTATTCCTCCACTTTAGACAGTACTGTGTCGAACAGATCGTCGAAGCTCCATACGTGTCCGGCCACTTCTGCCATCATAGCAGCCGTGCCCCGCTTCGCCGTGAACCGACTAGCGAGTGCCGTGTGCCACTGGCTCCGCCAGTGCTCCTGCTGCCGAACCCTTGCGGCCAATTACTTGAATCAGATATGAAGAGCACACGTCAGAACTCCAG
>JANNQN010000434.1:0-40375 GCA_031400775.1 Planctomycetia bacterium
TCGGCGTGGTCTACGACCGCGTGCATCATCGAAATCTCAACCAGTTCGGCGGACTGTTTGCTCGCATGCCGGTTTATTCGGGCCTGGCGATCGGCATCTTCTTTGCCGGCTTGGGTCTGCCTGGCTTGTGCGGCTTTATCGGCGAAGTGCTGGTGACGCTCTCGGTGTGGAATTACAGCCGGGCGCTAGCCGTCATCTCAGCCTCGGTGGTCATCATCACGGCCGCGTATATCCTGTGGACGCTGCAACGCGTGTACCTGGGGCCCGAGTATAAAGGCCCGCACGGCGATCACTTGTATCCGATCACGCGCCGCGAATTGGCGATCGCCGCGCCGCTGTTGGCCCTGGCGATTCTGTTGGGCGTTTATCCACAGGCCGTGTTTCGCTACATGACCCCCAGCGTGGACCGCACGGTCGACGACCTGGCGGCTTGGACGCGCACCGACGAAGCTTCGCCGCGCCGCAACATTACGCAAACCGTGCCGTTCCCGCTCGACACGGCCCTTCGACAACCTGGCTCGCTAACAGACTAGTCAAGAAACGACCACCACCGTGACCCTTTACGACCTCACGCATTCGTTAGTCAGCGACACGCTCACCAGCACCGCCGGTTTCCAGGGCGAGTTGGTGCTGTGCGTGACGATCGTGCTCATCTTGTTGTTGCGCATTCCGGGCCTTACCAGCCGCATCGATTCGTTCTACGTCATGCTGGCCGGCTCGGCGGTTGCCTTGTACCTGGCCGGACCCTGGCACGTGCCGGTCGAGCGCCCCAGCGAACTGTTCACCGGCTTATTGGTCTACGACTCGTTCACCGTTTATTTCCGCACCCTGCTGTTCTTTTTCGCCGTTGTCTTCACGATTTTTACGCGCATCTCGGGCGTGCCTGACCGCGATGCCGCGCCGGATGTGTACTGCCTGGTGCTCGGCGCCACGCTGGGCATGTGCTTGATGGCCTCGGCCAATCACATGTTGATCGTGTTTCTGGGCGTCGAGATGGCGAGCGTGCCGTCGTATGCGTTGGCCGGCTTGATCAAGGGCCGTCGTCAAAGCAGCGAAGCAGCGCTCAAATACGCCGTCTACGGCGCCGGGGCGGCGGGCATCATGCTCTATGGAATCAGCCTGTTGGCCGGCGTGTTGGGTTCGGTGCATATGCCCACCATGGCCGTGCGTTTGGCCGAGTTGCTCCAGCCGGCGAATTTTGAGTTGGGCCGGGACACGCACATGGTGTTGGCCTTGGGCGGAATCATGATCATGGTCGGCGTGGCGTTCAAGCTGGCTGCCGTGCCCTTTCATTTCTGGTGCCCCGACGTTTTTGAAGGCGCCAGCGCCGAGGTCAACGCGTTTCTCTCCGTGGCGTCGAAAGCAGCCGCGCTGGCGCTTTTGGCCCGAGTCGCGATCGGATTGGGCTATGTGCCCGAGCAGGCCCCTCCCGAACAGACGATGGCCGTGTTGAGCGTGGCTGATGCACCGAGGGCTGCGGCCGGTTCATCGGGCGGTTCTTCCACCGAGCGCGCACCGCCTGCTGAGGGCACGGTTCGCACGGCCGCCGACGCGACGCCGCCGCTCAGCCGGGCCGATCAAAACAAGGCCTTGGCGCCTGCCCGCAGCTTCATTGCGCAGCTATTGGCTTTCGTGGCGATCATTACCTGCACGTTCGGCAACCTGGCCGCGTATGGCCAGACAAACATCAAGCGGCTGTTGGCCTATTCGACGATTGCGCAGGCCGGGTACATGATGATGCCGGTGCCCGCCGCGATGCTGCTGGCCGACACCGACCCGCAAGCCGCCAGCGCCGCGATCGGCTCGATGGCGTTTTACGCCGGCGTTTACCTGTTCATGAACCTGGGGGCGTTCGCGATCGTGGCCTTCCTGCGCAATACGATGCACAGCGAGGAGATCGCCGACTACGCCGGACTGATTCGCCGCTCGCCGATCGTCGCGGTCTGCTTCTCCACGATCTTGATCAGTCTGATCGGGCTGCCGCCGCTGGCGGGTTTCGTCGGCAAGTTGCAGATTTTCTACTACCTCGTGCAGTCCAAGCTGTGGATCGTGCTGGTCATCGCGGGATTGAACACCGTGATCAGTCTGATTTATTATTTGCGGGTCGTGAAGATCATGACGATCGATCCCGAGCCCGAGAATCGGATCGCGGAACCGATCTCGTTCGTGCCGGGCACGTATGTCGTGCTGGTCACGTTGCCGCTGGTCTTCCTGGGCATCTGGTGGAACGGTTTGGCGGAGCTTGCCACGAGTGCCGCCAGCCAATTATTTTGAGTGGGAGCTGGCCGCGCGGTGCGGAAGCAGTTTTTTAACGACCTGGTAATCGCCGATCGGCGAACGCAACGCATGGACAAGCTCGGCACTTATCAGGCTCTCAATCGGCTGCTGACGATCCTTTATCGTTCGCTGCCGATGTACTTGACGTTTGCCTGCCCCTGGACGCACCGCGGCGACGAAAAGGCCGTTGCCACGCTGGGGCACATCGTCGAGGATCAAAAACAGCTCGCCAATCGCATCGCCGAGCACATCCTGCGGCTCGGTCCGATCGACATGGGCGAGTATCCGCTCGATTTCCCGGACACCCACGACCTGAGTTTGGACTACTTGATCGTCAAGCTGGTCCAATGCCAGAAGAACGACGTCGCGGCACTGGAGCAGTGCGTCGCGGACCTCAAGGGCGATCGGGCTGCCGCCGCCTTGGCCGAAGAGTCGCTGGGCGCCGCGCGCGGTCACTTGGAATCGCTCGAAGAGTTGGCCGGCCACCTGGCCAAGAACGGCTCTTAGGCCCTGGCAGCGGCGAAGTGTTGCGCTTGAGGGGGCGATTTGTTGCGGGCGCGACGTCGATAGGAGCGGTCTCATGTCTCTGGTCGACACCCACGCTCATCTGGACCAGGAAGAGTTCAACGAGGATCGCGATGCGATGATTGCCCGCGCCACGGCGGCCGGTATCGAGACAATCGTGGCCGTCGGAGTAACGGCGGCTTCGAGCGCCGCGGTCCTGGCCTTGGCTGCCGCGCACTCGTGTGTCTTTGCGGCCGTAGGAATTCAACCCAACTACACCGCGGCGGTCGAACCGGGCGATTGGGATCGGATCGTCGAGCTTGCCGCTCGGCCGCGCGTCGTCGCCCTGGGCGAAACCGGCCTGGACCGCCATTGGGACTACGCGCCGCTGGCGGTACAGCAGGATTATTTCGATCGCCACTTGCGGCTCTCGCAAGAGCGGAATCTGCCGTTCATCGTGCATACCCGCGAGAGCGATGCCGACGTGCTGGCCATGTTGCGCGAAGCGCGCTTGCGCGGACCACTCTCGGGCGTGATGCACTCGTTCACAGGTACGGCCGAGACAGCCGCCGAGTGCGTCGAGTTGGGGCTCTACATCAGCTTTGCGGGCATGGTGACGTTCAAGAAATCCGACGCGCTGCGGGGCGTCGCGGCGACCGTTCCGGCCGAACGCATTCTGGTCGAGACCGATAGCCCCTATCTTTCACCCCAGCCGCTGCGAGGCAAGCGCAACGAGCCGGCCAATTTGCTGTACACGGCCGCGTGCCTGGCCGAGGTTCGCGGCCTGAGTGTCGCCGATTTTGCGTCTCAGACCCGGACGAACGCGAGGTCGTTGTTTCGATTCGAAGCGGGCTGAATCCCGCTCGCCGTGCGGCATTGCCGCACACTTGACAGTCTCCGCGGACCTGCGGGAGAATTAGCCCTGCCGCCAAGGGAACGACTCCGGAGTTCCCGCGCGAAGGCGTCCGTGTCTTGCCCCAAACCGCCAGGCTCCGCATGGTTGCGACCGCCGACGCAAAACGCCACGCCGGGCGCGTGCTACGCCGGCTGAAGGCGGCCTATCCCGACGTTCACTGCGCGCTTGCGTTCAAGACCCCGCTCGAATTGCTCGTGGCCACGATTCTGTCGGCCCAGTGTACCGACACTCGGGTGAACATCGTCACCAAGGAGCTGTTTCGCAAATATACAAGCGCGGCGGCCTTCGCCTCGGCCCCGCTCGCCGACTTGGAACGGGCGATCCAAAGCACGGGCTTTTTTCGCATGAAAGCCAAGAGCATCAAGAGTGCGTGCGCGGAGCTGGTGGACAAACATGGCGGCCAGGTGCCGCAAGATCTCGAATCGCTGGTGGAATTGCGCGGCGTGGGTCGCAAGACGGCCAACGTGGTGCTGGGCACCGCGTTTGGCATTCCCAGCGGCGTAGTCGTCGACACGCACGTGACGCGGCTCAGCCGGCGGCTGGGGCTAACGCGGCAAACCGACGCGGTGAAGATCGAACGCGACCTGATGCCTCAATTACCCAAGCACGAATGGATCGATTTCAGCCATCGCCTGATCGCGCACGGCCGGCAGATCTGTCTGGCGCGCAAGCCTCGCTGCGAAAAGTGCCCGCTGGCCGAAGTCTGTCCGAAAATTGGAGTGGCGGATCGATCCGCTGTCGATTAACCAGTCCCTTGCCATTACTCGTTGTGAGCGATCATGATTCTCTCCGGCCATCAAATTCGCAAGAACCTGGGCGCGAATATCGTCATCGACCCGTTCAACGAGGCGAATCTCAACCCCAATAGCTACAACCTCACGCTGCACAACGAGCTGATGACCTACGAGGAGGTCGTGCTCGACATGGCCAAGGCCAATCGGGTGCGCCGCATCACGATTCCGCCCGAGGGGCTGGTGCTGGGGCCAAGCCAGCTCTACCTGGGCCGCACGGTCGAGCGGACCGAAACGCACGAGCTGGTGCCCATGATCGAAGGTCGCTCGTCGGTTGGGCGATTGGGACTTTTCGTACACGTCACGGCCGGGTTCGGCGACGTGGGTTTCTGCGGCTATTGGACTTTGGAAATGTTCGCCGTGCAGCCGGTTCGCATTTATCCCGGCGTGCCGATTTGCCAGATCTTCTATCACGAAGTGACCGGCACGATCACCGAATATGCCAGCGACAAGTATCAGCACAATCGCGACATTCAACCCAGCTTGCTTTTCAAAGAGCTGAATCCCGAGTCGGAAAAAGACCCGCAGTTGAAGCTCAACTTCGGCATGGAACGCTCGCACCGCTGACGACTCGCCGGCTCAATCCCCCCCTCTCGAATGCCGCCCTGGCCTACTCAGCCCGCAGAAGGATGCACTCACGATGCAAGTCGACTTGAACGGTCAAGTGGCGCTCGTCACCGGCGGCGCCCAGGGCATTGGCCGAGCCATTGCCGAAAGCCTGGCCAGCAACGGTGCGTCGGTTGCCATTTTCGACCTGGACCAACTCGCCGCCGACGTTGCCGCCGCCGAGCTCTGCTCGCAAGGTCGCCGCGCGATCGCGCTGGCCGGCGATGTGGCCGATGCGACTCGCCTGGCCGAGGTGCGGGAGGAAATCCTGCATCAGCTCGGCCCCGTCAGCATCCTGGTCAACAATGCGGGCATCAACACGCTCAAGGAACGCCGGCCGATCCACGAGTATTCCCGCGACGATTGGGACCGGATTCTGCGGGTCGATCTGACCGGAGTGTTCGTCGTTTCCCAGGCGATCGTGCCGGGTATGATCGAGCGGGGCGGCGGAAGGATTGTGAACATCGCCTCGGTCGCCGGGCTGGTGCCTTTGCGGCTGCAATGTGCGTATGTCGCGGCCAAGGCGGGCGTGGTGAATCTCACTCGCTCGATGGCGCTGGAGCTGGGACCGCGGGGGATTCTGTCCAATTGCGTGGCGCCGGGCTCGATCGTCACGCGCGGCACCCGCGCGATGTTCTACGGTCCGGAAGGAGACAAAACCGAAATTGCCAAGAGCCTGCTCTCCCACGTGCCGCTGGGCCGGCCCGGCACGCCCGAAGAAATTGCCCACGCGGTAACGTTTCTCGTCTCGCCCGAGGCCAGCTACATCAACGGCGCCGTGCTAACGGTGGACGGCGGCTGGACGGCCGGTTATACACGTGATTGGTAGAGCTATGGGCGGGGGCTGAATCACCGCCAGCGCGCTCTTGTGAATCGGCCGGACCACGCTCGGGTTTTTTCCGCATGGCAACTTCGACACCCGCGCCTGCCGCCGAGAATTCCACCGCGCCTGTTGCTCCCTGGCCCGGCTCGCACGAGATGCCGCAGTGGAACGTCGGCCGGCTGGTCGACGCGCCCACGTTCACCTGGAAAAACTGGTTCGCCATGCTGGGGCCAGGCCTACTGGTGGGCGGCTCGGCGATTGGCGGCGGCGAGTGGTTGGCCGGCCCTGCCGTCACGGCCCGCTATGGCGGCGCGCTGATGTGGCTGGCCACGCTCAGCATTCTGGGCCAGGTTTTTTACAACGTCGAAATCAGCCGCTACGCCCTGTACACGGGCGAGCCAATTTTCACGGGCAAGTTTCGCACTTTGCCCGGCCCGCGCTTTTGGCTGTTCATGTACTTGCTGTTGGATTTCGGCGCCGTGTTTCCCTACCTGGCCGCCAACGCCGCCACGCCGCTAGCCGCGGTCTACCTGGGGCGCATTCCCACGGGCCCCGACGAAGAATCGCTAGTGCGCGGGCTGGGGATCGGCGTTTTTCTGGTCGCCATGCTTCCTTTGATCTTTGGCGGCAAGATTTACAACACCCTCAAGCTCGTCATGTCGTTCAAGATCGTGACCGTGCTGGGCTTTCTGCTGTTTGTGGCCATTTTCTTCTCCAGCGCCGCGACATGGCGCGAGATCGTGAGCGGGTTTTTCAAGTTCGGTACCGTACCGATCCAGCGCGGTGAAGACGTCAACGGCAACGGCCAGCTCGATCCGGGCGAGGATTGGGACGGCGATGGCCACTTGGACGTCGTGGAGCCTTCGCTCAAGCCCACCGTCGACGCTAACGGCGACGGCAAGCCCGAGAGCTGGGCGGATGTCGATGGCGACGGCAAGCCCGACAAGTTCGCGGACCTCGACAAGGACGGCATTCGCGACGGCGACGCCACGGACAACGTGTTCCTGTCGCTGGCATCGGGTCGAGGCATGCCGACGATCGACTTTAGCACGATCGCGCTATTGGCGGCGTTTGCGGCGATCGCCGGTTGCGGCGGTTTGTCGAACGCACCGATCAGCAACTACACTCGCGATTCGGGCTGGGGAATGGGGCATCACGTGGGCGCGATTCCCAGCGTGATCGGCGGACACAACATCGAGCTGTCGCACGTCGGCATGGTGTTTCAGGTCAGCCAAGACGCGCTGGTGCGTTGGCGGCATTGGGTCCGGCACGTCCTGCGCGATCAGTTGGTGATTTGGATGCCGGCCTGTTTCTTGGGCATGGCGCTGCCCAGCATGCTCTCGGTGCAGTTTTTGCGTCGCGGTACCGAGGTCAGCCAATGGTACGCGGCCGGTATGACGGCCGATGGCGTCGAGCACGCGGTCGCCACGGCTTGGGGATCGACCGCCGGCTCGACCCTGTGGTACATGACTCTCTTGTGCGGCTTTCTTGTATTGGGACCGGCCATGGCCACCTCGGCCGACGGAATCGTCCGCCGCTGGGTTGACGTGGTCTGGACGTCGAGCCGGATTTTGCGGTCCTGGGATCCCAAGCACATCAAGACGTTGTACTTCAGCGTGTTGATCGCCTACATGACGCTCGGCCTGATCCTGCTCTCGACCAGCACTCCCTTGGCGCTACTGACGATCGCCACGAACATCATGAATTTCGCCTTGGGCTTTAGCTGCTTCCACACCTTGGTCATCAATCTGACGCTGCTGCCAAAGCCGCTAAGGCCGGGCTGGTTTGCGCGATTGGGGCTGGCCGGCGCCGGAGTGTTCTTTTTCTCGCTGGCAGCGATTTCCGCCACCGAAACCCTGCGGGTTTATCTGGCATCGCGGTAATTTGGGCCGGAGCCGGCAAAAAGGGCTGCTCGCGCGCCCGGACTTTTCGGTCTTTTCTTCCTGCCCCCTTGGGGAACTTTCTCGCCGCGCCGAACGTCCAAAAAGCTAGAATTGCCCGAGCGGGGGCAAGTTCCAGGAAACCGAGATTTGGCCTTTCGCCACCCCTACAACCGGAGCGACAGAACGATGTTTACTCACGCGATTCGCGGCGTTTTGCGGACCCTTTTGGCCGTCGGCTGGTGCGGCCTGTCGGCCTCGTTGGTTTTGGCCCAACAGGAAGCTGACAAAAAGGAACAGCCCGACGTGCTGCCCCTCAACAAAGTCGTGATGTTCAACTCCGGCGTCGGATACTTCGAGCATCGGGGCAATGTCGATGGCGACGCCAAGATCGACTTGCGGTTTCGCGTCGAGGAAATCAATGACTTGCTCAAGAGCATGATTCTGGAGGACCGCGGCGGCGGAAAAATATCGACGGTCACCTACGGCTCGCGCGATCCGATCACGAAAACGCTCAAAACTTTCTCGATCGATCTGACGAGCAATCCCACGCTGGGACAAATCCTTGACCAGGTCCGCGGCCAGAGCGTGCAAATCGACGCGCCCACGGCGATCAGTGGCGTGCTCTTGGGCGTTGAGAAACGCAAGAAAGAAGTTGGCAAGGACCGCGACGTGGTCGAGATTGAGTATTTGAACCTGCTGACCGAGGCCGGATTGCGGAGCGTGCCGAT
The DNA here is from genome assembly GCA_031400775.1 of Planctomycetia bacterium. Lineage (GTDB taxonomy): Bacteria > Planctomycetota > Planctomycetia > Pirellulales > PALSA-1355 > PALSA-1355. Next base: position 8,529 of record JANNQN010000434.1, read on the forward strand.
GGATTCAATCGGCCGCATCAAGCTGGTCGACGAAAAGCTGGATGCCGAACTTCGCCAGGCGCTGGCCGTGCTGGCCACCGGACACAATACCGACAAAAAGACGGTCAGCCTGAACATGTTGGGCCAGGGGAAGCGTCCGGTCCGCGTGGGCTATATCCAGGCCACGCCGGTCTGGAAAACCAGTTACCGGCTGGTGCTGTCGGACAAGGACGCCCCGTATCTCCAGGGTTGGGCCATCGTGGAAAACACGACCGAGTCGGACTGGAACAACGTGGCGCTGACGCTGATGAGCGGTCGGCCGATCTCGTTCACGATGGATCTTTATGAGCCGCTGTATGCCCAACGGCCGGTGGAGAAATTGAATTTGTTTTCCTCGCTGCGACCGCAAGCCTATGGGGCCGACTTGCTCGAATCGAAGGACGAGGTCGCATTGCGCGCCGCGCCGAGACAAGCCGTCGGTCGTGAGTTTCGATCTAAACTCGCTCGCTCGGAAAAAGCCGGCGTGGCCGGCGGCGTCGCAATGGATGCGATGGCCGCGCCGGAAGCTGCTCCGGTCGCGCAATCCGTTGGGTTCGAATTCGATCGCAACGCCGTCTCGTCGGCCGCGGCCGGTGAAGTGGGAGAGTTGTTTCAGTATGTGATCGGCACGCCAGTTACCCTGCCGCGTCAGAAGTCGGCCATGTTGCCGATCGTCAATGAAACGGTGCAGGGCGAGAAGGTTTCCATCTATAACCAGGCCGTACAAGCCAAGCATCCGCTCAACGGGTTGAAGCTGGTCAACTCGACCGATTTGCACTTGATGCAGGGACCGATCACGGTGTTCGACGGCGGCGCCTATGCCGGCGACGCCAAAATCGAGGACCTGGCGCCCAAGGCCGATCGCTTGATCAGCTACGCGCTGGACCTGAAGACCGAAGTGGCGCCCGAAACAAAGGGTCAGCCCGAGCGGTTGCTGAGCGTGAAACTGATCAAAGGCACGATGCTGGTCAGCAACAAGTACACCCGCGTGCATACCTATACGATCAAGAATTCGGACACGAAGGCCAAGACGGTTCTCGTCGAGTTGCCCATCGACTCGTCGTGGAAGCTCGTTTCGCCCAAGGAGCCCAGCGAAAAGACCCGCGACGTTTATCGATTTGCCGTCAAAGCCGAGCCGGGCAAGCCCGCGACGTTGAAGGTCGAGGAGGAGCAGATCGCCAGCCAGTCGCTGGCCCTGGCGAATCTGGACGATAACACGGTGCTGTTCTACATCAACCAGAAGGAGATCAGCCCGGCGGTGAAGGCCGCTCTACAGGAAGTCGTCAAGCGGAAGCAGGCACTGGAGAAAGTGGTGCGGGAGCGCACTCAATTCGAGCAGCAGATCGTCGTGATCGGCCAAGAGCAGGACCGCATCCGCCAGAACATGGGCCAGTTGGAGCGCAACACGGATCTCTACAAGCGCTACGTGCAGAAATTCGGAGCCCAGGAGGACATGGTCGAAAAGATGCGCGGGCAGATTCAAAAGCTCTCGGCCGAAGAAACCTTGCTTCGACAATCGCTCGACGATTTCCTGCTCAAGCTGGATATCTAGTCGGCGGTCACTGACAACGTGTGGGATATGCGGGGACGCAGCTCCGATTTTGCAATCGGGCTGCGTCCCTTTTTTATTGCCCTGGTCATTTCATTTCGGCCCAAACTGCTTGCGGCTCACCTCCGGCAAGGGTAACCTCGCAAGCACGCTCGAGACGCTTCAAGGGCCCGCATTGAATCCATCATCATGAACCATTCGAGCACAAACGCCCGAGTCACGCGACGCGAACTTCTAATACATTCGGCCGTTGGCGTGGCGCTGGCTCCGTGGGTCGGATATGGCGCCACGGCGAAAGCGGAGACTGAAAAACAGGATGGCCGCGTGAAAGGAGCGATCGACGCCCACGCGCACGTCTGGACTCCCGACGTCGAGCGTTATCCGCTGGCGGCACCGTACACGCCGGCCCAGATGCAGCCGGCCAGCTTTACTCCAAAGCAGTTGCTGGCTCATGCCGAGCCGTGCGGCGTGCGGCGAATCGTGCTGATCCAGATGAGCTACTATGGCTTCGACAACCGCTACATGCTCGACGCGATTCGCGGGTTTCCCGGTGTTTTCTCGGGCGTGGCGGTCGTCGACGAGCACGCTCCCGGCCTGCGCGGCACGATGCTGGACTTGAAAAAACAGGGCGTGCGCGGCTTTCGCGTTCATCCGGCACAGCAGGCCGTGGCCGATTGGTTGTTCGGCGCGCCAATGGCCCAGATGTGGAAAATCGGCGCCGACGAGCAACTGGCCATGTGCGCGCTAGTGAATCCCGAAGCACTTGAGCCGCTGGACAAGATGTGCCGGCAATTCCCTGGCACCCGGCTCGTGATCGATCATTTCGCACGGATCGGCATCGACGGCACGATTCGCGATAACGACATCGATAACCTCTGCCGGCTGGCCCGACACAAGCTCGTCAGCGTCAAAATCTCGGCGTTCTACGCGCTAGGTCGCAAGAAGCCTCCTTATACGGACCTGGGGCCGATGATCCGCCGATTGCTCGACGCGTTTGGACCCGAGCGGCTGATGTGGGCTTCCGATAGTCCGTTTCAGGTCGATCCGGGCCACACGTATCGCGACTCGATCGATCTGGTGCGCGAGCGGCTCGAGTTTCTGTCGGCCGGCGATCGTCAGTGGCTCTTGGAAAAAACGGCCCAGCGGGTGTTCTTCAGTTGACCAAACGTTGCATTGCGACGGACTGAGAGCTTATCCGAGAACTGTCTGGGAGAAGGGGACAGTCCCATTTTTCTCCCAGGGCACCGAAAAATCGGGACAGTCCCCGACAGTTCCCGGATAAGCCCAAAAAAGAAACGGCCCTGCCGCCAAAGTTTGGCAGCAGGGCCGCGTAGGTCGAGTTCGGGGTCCGAGATTCGGACGTCCGATATCTTAACCGGGCTAGGGCTTAGTGAGCCGACGCCGACGAGAAACCACCGGCGACGCCCAGGTTGGCGCGGACCGAGAGACCGTTGCTGTTGTAGCGGACCTTCGCGGTTCCGCCGACGCTCAGGTTCTTGCCCTCGGCGCTCGAGGCGCTCTTGCGGTGGCTGGCAGCGGCTTCGTAGCCGTTGATGGCGGTTTGGCCACGGTAGTTGACGTTGCTCTCGCCCCACACGCTGGCGCTGGTGCCCTTACCACGAACGGCCAGGCCGTCCGTATCGGAAATTTGCTGCATGTTGCCGAAGCCCATGCCATTGAGGGTCGACTTGGAAACGTCGGCGGCCGAAGCAACAGCGGCAAAGCTCGCCAACACAACCGTCGCAGCAGTGAGAATTCGCACGTTCATCGTTCAAGATTCCTCAAGGAGTAGAAAAGTTTCGATCCACAAGACTTCACATTGGAGGAAGGCAATTAGCAGCCGGCGTGCCACGGCCGAAAACTCGCAAAATCCCGAGGTTTCTTCACCCCTGCGTCGAGAAAGGACAACATGGCCCCGGGAGGCCGTTTCGATCTGGCAACAGCCGGTGGTCCGACTGTGCAAGTCGGCACGATTTTTTCAGTTTCGCCGCCGGGTGAGAGAGTTGTGCCGCCCGGGCGAGTTGCTAGGCTGGGCATTGCCGCAAGGAGCGCGGCGCTTCGAGCACAAACGGGAACCCAGGCGACAAGGCGATGCCTACTCACGACGTACAAAACCAGGTTTCGCCGCTCGTCGGCTACAACCTGTTTACCAGCGACCGAGCCCTGACCGAGGCCGTCGAGCGCGAAGACGCCGCCTGGATCGGCGACACGGCCCAGCGGCTGGGGCAGATTCTGGGCGGCGAACAGGCGATTGCCTGGGGCGTGGACGCCAACAACAATCCGCCCGTGCTGCACACGCACGACGCGCGGGGCCGGCGCATCGACGAAGTGCGGTTCCACCCGGCCTGGCACGCGCTCATGCGGCTATCGGTCGAGTTTGGGCTGCACAACTTGCCCTGGCGCGAAAAGCGCCCCGGCGGACACGTGGCCCGCGCGGCGATGTTTCGTTTAGCTGGGGAAAACGAAGCGGGGCACAGTTGCCCGATCTCGATGACATATGCCGCGGTGCCAACGCTGCGCCGTCAGGCCGAGCTAGCCGCCGAGTGGGAACCTCGCATCGCCAGCACGGCGCACGACGAACGTTTTGCCCCGGCAGGCGAGAAGTCGGGCGCGCTCATCGGAATGGCGATGACCGAAAAGCAAGGAGGGTCGGACGTTCGCGCCAACACGACCCGCGCGATTCCGGCCGGCCGAGGAGGACCCGGCACGACGTACCTCATCACCGGCCACAAGTGGTTTTGCTCGGCGCCGATGTGCGACGCCTTCTTGGTGCTGGCTCAGGCGCCCGGTGGTCTGTCGTGCTTCCTGCTGCCTCGATGGACACCGGAGGGCACGCGAAACAACTTTTTCTTGCAGCGGCTGAAGAACAAGCTGGGTAATCGATCGAATGCTTCCAGTGAGGTCGAATTCGACAACGCCACGGCCACGCTGGTTGGCGAGGAAGGCCGCGGCGTACGCACCATTCTGGAGATGGTCAATCACACGCGGCTCGACTGCACTCTGGGCTCGAGCGCACTGATGCGGCAAGCCGTGGTGCAAGCCACCCATCATGCCCGGCATCGCTCGGCCTTCGGACTGCCACTTATTGAACAGCCGCTGATGCAAAATGTGTTGGCCGACTTGTGTCTCGAATCGGAAGCCGCCACGGTGCTGGCGATGCGGTTGGCTCGGGCCTACGATCGAACGGACGAGAGCGAAGCCCTGTTCCGCCGCATTGCCACGGCGGTGGCCAAATATTGGGTTTGCAAACGGGCCGCCGCGCACGTCGGCGAGGCGCTCGAATGTCTGGGTGGCAACGGGTTTGTCGAGGACTCGAACATGCCACGGCTGTTCCGCGAGTCGCCGTTGAATTCGATTTGGGAGGGTTCGGGCAACGTGATCTGCCTGGACGTGTTGCGCGCGATCGGCAGCGAGCCGCAGACCATGGATGCCTTGCTGGCCGAGATCGAACTGGGGCGCGGCCGCGACGAACGGTTCGACCGCTATGTCGCCGCACTGGAGTCTCAATGGAAATCGATGGCGGCCGACGTGCGTCAGGCCCGACGGCTCGTCGAGCGATTGGCGCTGGCCTTGCAAGGATCGCTCGTGCTGCGCTATTCGCCAGGGTTCGTGGCGGCGGCCTTCTGCGCGTCGCGCTTGGCGCCGGATGGCGGGCGCGCCTTCGGCACGTTACCGGCGGAAGTCGACTACATGGCGATTATCGATCGAGCCTGGGCGACGTAACGCAACGCGTGCGTGGTCGCTATTTCGTCGCCGCGTCCGCTTTGTCTTTCTTTGCACTGTCTTTCGCGGGTGTGTCGTTCTCGGGCTTGTCTTCTTCCGCGGGCTCGGCGGGGCCCAGCAGGGCCGCCAGTTGCTTGCCGAGTTCCGGACCCCGGGCACGCGTGCTCACGACCTTGCCTTCCTTGTCGACCAGGATCACGGTGGGAATGCCCATGATGCCGTAGTAGGTAGCCACGGCATTGTCGTTCCAAGGACCATCGTAGAGCGTGATCCACGGATTTTGCTCCGCTTCGAGAAACTTCTCGAGCGCTGCGCGGTCGTTGTCCAGGCTGATGCCCACCACCTCGAAGCCCTTTTCGTGATACAGCTCGTAATTCTTTTTCAGGTTCGGCAATTCCGCCCGGCAGGGGCCGCACCAGGTCGCCCAGAAGTCGACGAGCACGACCTTGCCGCGATATTTAGCCCAATCGAACTTCGAGCCGTCCAGCTCGGTGCCGTTGACCTCCATCGTGTTGCCCAACAGGGCCATGCGGCGCGCGGCGCCTTCCATTTTCTCGCCGGTCTTGGCGAGTTGCGGATCCTTGCTGCGCGACAGGATCGCGCCAAAATCGCGATAGACCTCGGCCGCGAGTTCGGGCTGGCCGCCGTATTCCAATCCTGATGCGGTTTGCGTGGCGGCCATCATGGCATAGGGGGACGGCTTCTCATTGTTCGAGAGGTAGGTCTTGATATCGGCCACCAGCTTGGCCCGATCGCCCGGCAGTCCCGGTCGCATCTCCTGCGAGCGAAAGTACAGCAGCAAACCTTCGACGGTCTCGAACCCTTCGAGCTTCTTGTCGTCGTCCTTGGCGATCTCCATGATCTTTTCCGCCGCGGCTTTCATGGCGGGGAAGCCCTTTTGGCGAAGCTGAACGAATTCCTGCTGCGTCTTTGGTTTGACGGCCATGGTCTGCTGGATGAAGGCCAGCAATTCCTTGACGCCTCCCTCGGGCAATTCGTAGGGATCCTTGGTTTCCTCCGGGGCGTCGTCTTTGGCTTCGGCCGCGGGTTTGTCTGCCTTCTTGGCGGGCTCGTCGTCGGCCGCGTACGAATGGCCGCTGCTCGCGATGGCAGCCAGGCATGCGAGCGACGCGAAACGCAACGTGCATCGACGGATCGACATGACTGCACTCCTGTCGTAGGAAGGTTCCGGAAAAAGTTCCCGCGCTTGCCCCAGTCCAACTACCATAGTCTTACGCCATTGCCGCCCGAGAATCCATCCTATTCGAGCGAAAGTTGCCGGTCGATTTCTGCCCGAAGCAACCGGGCCATGGATGCCACGCGGCAATCTGTTAAACTGCCAGCGAATCGACTGCCAAGATACTGCGCCTTGTGTTTATCTGCCTGGCCCGGAGGTGAGTTCGTGCGCCCGTTGAGCAAGATTGCGCCCGAGTGGTGGGACTACACGACTTTGGATCGCGAAGTACTGGACGATGCCGCGCGGCTTTCGGCCGACGATCTGTTGTCGCTGGCTCGCGAGGGTTTCGCCGTCAAGTTCTACGATACGCTGGAAGATTTCTATCTGGCCGAGGCCCTGGAATACATCACCGCCTGGCAGCAGGCCAGCCAGGATCAGCCGGCCGGCATCTGTGGGCCGATCGGTCCCACGGAACAGTTGCCGCTCGTGGCCCGGCTGGTGAATGAATTGAATTTGAATCTGCGACACTGTCATTTCTGGGGCATGGACGAATGGGCCATCGACGGCCGCGAGGCGCCGGAGAGCTTCGAGCTGAGCTTTGCCCGGGCCGATCGCGAACTGTGCTTCAACCGCATACGGGCCGAGTTGCGGATGAGCGAGCGACAGCTTCATTTCCCCGGCATCGATTCGGCCGAGTACAGCCGCAGCTTCGATCAGGCGCGCTGCAAGGTCATGCAGGGCGGGCAGGGAGAAGTGAAGCATTGGGCCTTTAACGATCCTCCTCGCCGCCAAGGTGCGTTTCAAGATGCTCCTCCATCACCGGCCGAGTACCGTCGTTTGGGGACGCGGCTGGTCGAGTTGCATCCCATGACGCTCATTCAAAATGCGCGGACCAGCGGCGGCGGCGTGGTGACCAACATTCCGACCCATGCGATCACCGTCGGCCCGCTGGAAACCTGGAAGGCCGAGAAGGTTTCGATCTGGCATGCCGGTGCGCACGACAATCCGTTCGGACAGCGCCTGACCACGCTGATGATCTCGAAGCGGATTCCCGACAGTTCGGTGCCAATGTCGCTGCTGGCCGATCACCCCAACGTGCAGTTCAATTTCTTCCGTGGCGGCATTGGCGTCTGCGCGACCGAGATGCATTAGTCTTACGCGAGCGAATACCAGGGAATCAGCGAAATGACCGCGTCCAAGAAACGAGCCTTTGCCGTGGCCGCCCACCCCGACGACATTGAGTTCGTCATGGCCGGCACGCTGATTCTGCTGGCCCGCGCGGGCTACGAAATCCATTACATGAATATCGCCAACGGCTGCTGCGGATCGAGCGAGCTAAGCGCGGAGCACACGGCCGCGGCGCGGCAGTTTGAGGCCATCGCCGCGGCCGACAGCATCGGCGCGGAATTTCATCCCAGCCTGGTGAACGATCTCGAGATTTTCTACAACCACGAGACGCTCACCCGACTGGCTGCCGTGATGCGCGAAGTGTCGCCGGAGATTCTGCTGGTACACTCGCCAAGCGACTACATGGAGGACCACATGAACGCCTGCCGGTTGGCGGTCACGGCGGCGTTTGCCCGCGGCATGCCCAACTATCCCACCAGTCCGCCGCGTCCGCCGGTGGAGCAGGACGTCACGATCTATCATGCTCAGCCGCACGGCAATTGCGATCCGTTAGGACAGTTGGTGCGGCCTAGCTTGTTTGTCGACGTCGGCAAGGTCATGCAAGAGAAGGCGGCGATGCTGGGCTGCCACAAGAGCCAGCAGCAGTGGCTGGACACGAGCCAGGGATTGAACTCGTATATCGAGACGATGCGGGACCTGATGCGCGAGGTGGGCCGAATGTCCGGTCGTTTCGAATATGCCGAAGGGTGGCGGCGGCATGTCCACCTGGGGCTGTGCGCCGCCGACGCCGATCCGCTCTCAAAAGCCCTGGCAAACCAAGCGATTAGCGCCCGTTAGCCGCGAGATCTCTAGGGCTGCCCCCTTCGCTTGACACTGTCCTGGACAGGACTATCATAAAAAGCTTGCGGTAGCGGCGATTTCATTGGAAGATTGTATCTCGCGATGCGCGGCCGACTTGTGTCGACGTCGCCGGAATATTTCCGCGTGTGTTTTGCAGAGGAGCACGATTGATGGCCGTTCTTCGGCGATTGCAGTTGTCTCAGGTCGGCGATGTGACGGTCGTTCGTTTCGTAGACCGCAAGATCCTCGATGAGGCCAATATCCAGGAACTGGGACAAGAGTTGTTTCAGTTGATCGAGGACGAAAATCACAGCAATCTGCTGCTCAATTTTTCCTCGGTCGAGTTTCTTTCCAGCGCCGCGTTGGGCAAGCTCATCACGCTGGACAAGCGAGTCAAAGCCCACGGCGGAAAGCTGAAGCTCAGCAATATCCGCCCCGAGATCTACGAGGTCTTTGCCATTACGAAGTTGAATAAGTTGTTCGACATCAAAGACGACGAGGCCGACGCTCTGGCAAGTTTCTAGTCGCGAAAGAGACATCTAACGCGAGTCCATCCTTACTATCCTTTCTCCGCGGCGCGCCTGTCTTTGGCTTTTTCGTGCATTTAGTAGCGCCTCGTTAAATACACTCCTGAGCTTGATCCGGCAGTTAGCTTTGGCATGACGAGCGGCCTGTCGTCCATGGTCGCGAGGTTTGGGTACGCAGCAAGACATGTCACAATCATTTCCGGCATGGACGATCGAACACACGATCCAAAGCGAGCTCGACGCGGGACACCGTGTGCTTGAGGAGTTGCTGGCCAGGCTGGAAAGCGAAGCCTGGAGCTCGCGCGACATGTTCGGCTTGCGTCTGGCGCTGGAAGAGGCCGTCGTCAACGCCATCAAGCACGGCAACCGCCTGGACAAGACCAAGCAGGTACACGTGCTCTGCAAATCCACCCGCGAGGGGGTGTGGATCAAGGTCGCCGACCAGGGCCCCGGCTTCAAGCCCGAGCTGGTTCCCGACTGCACCGATCCGGCCCACATCGACGCCCCCAATGGCCGCGGCATCATGCTGATGCGAAACTACATGTCCCGGGTCGAGTACAACGACGCGGGCAATGTAGTCGTGATGGAGAAGCGGCGCGGTAGCTAGCACTCGACTCGCCGAATGCCCTTGCCGAATGCACTTGTTCGTGCCGGCCCATTCCGCTACAAGCCATCGCCAATTTTTCTCACTTCTCCGTTTCCCGGACCAATGATTGAGTCCAGGAGTTCACGTATGGCGTGGCGCTTGTTTTTCGCGGCAATCCTGGCGCCGTGTCCGCTGGGCACGGCGCTAGCCGTTGAGTTTCCTTACGTGGCCTACGTCAATTCGGCCGACGTCTACGTGCGCAGCGGTCCGGGGCGCGATTACTATCCGACCGACAAGGTACAAAAGGGGGAGAAGATCGAGATCCACCGACACGATCCGGGCGGATGGCTGGCGATTCGGCCGCCCAGGCAGAGTTTTAGCTGGGTCTCGTCGCGGCATTTGGATCCCCTCGACGACCGATTGGCGGTGGTCAACAGCGGCCGTGTCGTGGCGCGCGTGGGCAGTACGTTCAGCGACGTGCGCGACGTGATTCAGGTGCGTTTGGAAAAGGGAGAACAGGTCGAGCTGTTCGATTCGCCGGCGACCGATTCGCCGTGGTGCAAGATCGCGCCGCCGGCCGGCGAATTTCGCTGGGTGTTCTCCAAGTTCGTCGATTCCGAATTGCCGGCCGACGTGGCGCGCGACGAGCGCGAAGCGGCCGGCGAGAGCGACCCGACCGACGATGCGTCGGAACCTCAGGGCGGCGTGCGGCTGGCCAGCGGCGCGCAAAAAGTCGCGCGCGAACCCCGCATCGCAACCCGGCAGGCGCCGCGTGTGGATATCGCCAACGAAAGCGGCCGCCAGCGCGAGCTGGACCGCATCGATTTGGAATTGTCGGCCATGGTGGTCGAGGAGATCACGACCTGGTCGTTCGGCCCTCTCGGCGAAAGGGCCAACGCCTTGCTCGAGCAGGCGCAAACGCCTTCGGAACGCGGACGAGCGCGGCAGTTGGTCGACAAATTGGCTCGATTCGAGGATATCAAGAAACGTCACGACGCGATCCGCAATCCGCAGCAAGCGGCTCCGGCCGGATCAGCCGGCGCGACCGCGGCGGCGCGCACTGTCGTGGATCCGCGTTTTGACGGCGTGGGGCGTTTGGCCCCGGTGGTATCGCAGCGGCCCGGGTCGCCGCAGTTCGCTCTAATCGACGCGTCAAACACTGTGGTGTCGTTCATCACGCCGGCGCCCGGCGTGAATTTGCGCCCTTACGTCGATAAGCAAGTCGGCGTCAACGGACAGCGGGGCTATCGCACCGACCTGCAGCGCGAGCACATCAATGTGCAGCGCGTCACGCTGGTTGACGTCCAGCGGCGCTAGTTCGCTCCAATTTTGCTGAGCGTGCGAGCCTTTCTTTTGCCGGCTGTTTGGCCGTGGTTCGCGGCCCTTCTTTTCGTCCGGCACGTCGCCCCGATCCTGACATTGCCACGGCCCTCTGGCTGGATGCTGGCAGCTAGCATGGCCAGGCCGAAAACTTTGACTCTCCTCAGCCGCTTCCCTGAGCCGAAAAACTTCTAACGTCGGCAGAGCCGACTAGGGCAGCCACCGACACCACGCGCAGCAATGGCGCGGGGGGTTGGCGGTAAACGGGGGGAATTGGCTCAGGGGGAACTATGCCAAGGCGACCTGATTTCGAGCTTGCTGTCGCGCATCACTTGCTGCGCCGGCAACCCGTCTCGGCCGGGGCGAGAAGTCGTCGAGGGGAGTTTTGGCTTGCGATCGCTTGCCTGCTGCTGGCGGGTGCCACTAACGCCAAGGCAGCCAGCCCAAACCAGGCGACGTCCAGCCGCGCGGCCCGGGACGAGGCGATTCGCTCGATTCCATACGAAAAGATCGCGCCCGAGATGACCGAAAAAATCCGCTCGGCGATGGCCCACGCCAGCATCTATCGGCGGCTTCCGATCCAGGTGACCGATTGCGATCCGGATTTGTACTTGTTCCTGGTGCGCCATCCCGAAGTCGTGGTCAATATCTGGGAAGTGATGAAGATCAGCAACGTCGCGCTCTTGCGCACCGGCGCCGACACGTTTCGGGCCAGTGACGGAGCGGGCACTTTGTGCGACGTGAAGTTCTGTTACGGAGATCACGACACGCACGTCTTCTACGCCGAGGGTTCCTACGACGGGCCGCTTTTCAATCGGCCCGTGCAGGCGAAGTGCGTGCTCGTGCTCAAGAGCGGTTACATGCGCGAAACCGACGGGCGGTACCACGTCACCAGCCGCATGGACACGTTCATTCAAATCGATCACGCCGGCGTCGAACTGCTGGCCAAGACCTTGCAGTTGCTGGTGCATCGCTCGGCCGATTACAACTTTGTCGAGACGGCCGGTTTTTTGGGCACTGTCTCGCGCACGGCCGAAGCCAATCCCAGCGGCATGTGTCGCCTGGCCGAGAAACTGACGAACGTGGAGCCGGAAGTGCGAGACCGCTTCTCGGAGCTTTCGGTTCAGGTGGGCACGAAGGCCCGCGAGCGCGACGCGATTCAAGCCTCCGCGGCGGCCCCAGCGCCCGTGAGCGGCGAAAAGCGGATTGCGCCACGACGACGTTGACGAGGAGCCGCCAATACCAGCCGGACTTCAGCCCGACGTGCTGCGTTGCTTGCCGGCCGCGATCTCGGCGACTTTGGTCTTGGCCAACTCCTTGACGGCTTGCAGGTCGAGCTTGCCCGTGCCGAGCAGTGGAATTTGCTCGACCTGAAAGAAGCTATCCGGCGAGGGAATCCACAGGTTCGGCAGCCCGGCGGCCGTGAGCTCCTTGAGGACCTGATCGGTGGACTTGTCGCTGGGCAAGTGAAACACGATCAACCGTTCGCCCTTGCGCTCGTCCGGCACCGATGTCACGGCCACGGCCAACTTCTCGTCATCGTCCGACATGATCCGCTGCAGAATCTCCTCGACGTGGATGTGCGGCACCATCTCTCCGCCGATCTTGGAGAAGCGACTCAGTCGACCGGTGATGTGAATGAATCCCTCGGGATCCAAGAGCGCCATGTCGCCGGTCGTGTACCAGCCGTCGCGCAGAACTTTGGCGGTTTGCTCGGGCATCTGGAAGTAACCCTGCATGACATTGGGGCCTTTGATCAACAGCATGCCCGAATCGCCAACCGGCAGGTCCTTTCCGGTCTCGTGATCGACGATTTTGGCCTGCACGCCGGCAATGGGCCGGCCCACGGTCCCCACGCGTTCCATCGAGCCCGAACCGCCATTGCGCTCAGGCGGAACGTTCACCGACACCACGGGCGAAAGCTCGGTCGTGCCGTAACCTTCCATCGGACGGACGTTGAACTGAGCTTCGAACGCCTCGAGCAAGTCCCCTGGAAGTTTCTCCGCTCCGGTTACGACCAGGTTCAATTTCGCGAATTCCTCGCGCGTGCAGCGCCGCAGGTACGACCGCAAGAACGTGGGAGTCGTAACGATGATCGTGATGTCGTGCTCTTTGCACATTTTTCCGATCACCTTGGCGTCGAGCGGGCTGAAGTGGTAGGCCCCTTTGACTCCGGTGGCCAGCACGGCCCACATGCCGATCGTAAAACCCATCGAATGAAATAGCGGCAAGATTCCGCACAGCGTGTCGTGCGCGCCAAGCTTCAAGCAATCCTCGATGCCCGTCACGTTCGTGCCGACGTTGTCGTAGCTGAGCATCACGCCCTTGGGCTTGCCGGTGGAGCCCGACGTGTAAATGATCGTCATCAGGTCGTCGAGCCGGATTTTGTGCAGGCCGAGCCAGCGCTCGAGGATCGCCCGCGGGACGGCATAGGCATCGATGGCGGCCACGAGCTTGTCGGCCAGCGTTACCTTCTCGCGAAAATCCTCCAGGTAGATGAGCTCGGCGTTGAGTTTGAAGTCGAACCGCTCCATGAATCGGCGGCTGGTCAGGACGTGGCGAATGCCGCACTGAGCGATGCAGTAATTCAGTATCTCGGACGAGACCGTGTAGTTCAGGTTCACGGCGACGCGGCCCGAGAGCGTCACGGCGGCATTGGCGAGGACTCCGCCGCCCGAGGGCGGAATCAACAAGCCCACGAACCTCTCGTCGGCCGACAGGACACCTCGCAACAGCAAGCGGCGAAAGATCAGCGTGCGCATCAGCAGACTGCCGCCGGTCATCAGCATGCCCGAGGAGTCGGCCACCTTTTTGGCGAACAGTGTCCTGCGGCACTCGCGCAAGAATTCGCGAGGCAGGTTGATCGATCGCGGCTGTCGGTTCATGCCTGGTGGTTCTCAGCCCAAGTTGCCGCCATTCACGGAAACCGGCGGTTAGGCACAATTCGCGTGAACCCGCCAATAGGATACTTTGTCGCCCGCCATTCAGGTAGCCCGAAGCGGGGTGCCTCAGCCGACTTCGGCCTTCGCCCTAGAGGCTAGTTCGCCTCGTCCACGACCGGATTGGTCAGCGAGCCGATCTTCTCGATCTCGATCGTGAGCCGGTCCCCGGCTTTGAGCCACACCGGGGGCTTGCGGGCCATGCCCACGCCGTGCGGCGTGCCGGTGAGGATGACCGTGCCGGGCAGCAGGGTGGTGCTGCCGCTGAGAAACTCGATCAGGGTCGGCACGTCAAAGATCATGTCGTCCGTATTCCAATCCTGCATCACTTCGCCGTTGAGCACCGTGCGAATCGATAGCGCGTTGGGTTCGGTCAATTCGTCGGCCGTGACCAGGCAAGGGCCCAGCGGGCAAAACGTATCAAACGTTTTTCCGCGGCACCATTGGCTGCCGCCGAATTCCTTCTGCCAATCGCGGGCGCTGACGTCGTTGGCGCAGGTGTACCCCAGCACGTATTCCAAGGCCCGCGCTTTTGGCACATTCTTGGCCGCGCGGCCGATGACCACCGCCAGCTCGCACTCGTAGTCGACTTCGTTGCTCCGCAGATGGCGGGGCAATTGAATCGGGTCGTCGGGGTTCTGTACCGAGCTGATCGTCTTCATGAACAGCACCGGCCATTTGGGCGTCGGTGCGCCCCCTTCCGCCGCGTGGCGACGATAGTTCAGTCCGATGCACAAGATGCCAGTCGGCACGATCGGCGCGAGCAACTTTTGCACGTCGGCGACCTGATCGGTGGCTTCGAACCGCCCGAAGATATCGCCCGCGATGAGCCGACTGGAGCCGTCGGCCTGCTGAGCACCGAAATGGACCTGGTTCTGGCTGTCGCGGTAGCGGATGAGTTTCATCGGGCGTTGCCGGAAATGTTTCTTGCAAGAGAACGAGCGTTGAACTGTCGGACGCGAAGACGCCGAGCAGGGGAAATTTTGCTTTTAGACGTCCGCTAACCGCTCGGTCGCGTCGCCAAACTGCTTGAGTCGCACGCCGGTCTTGTCCATCAGCGACAGGTACAGGCTGCAAATCTTGCGACTCTCTTGACCCTGATAATCGAGAACGCGGCCGGTCTGCAATCGGCCGCCGCCGCGTCCCAGTACCACGACGGGCAACTGAGTGGCGTCGTGGCTGCCGGTCATCATGCTCGAGCAGAACAGAATCATCGAATTGTCCAGCGCGGTCCGTTCGCCTTCGGAAATCGCGTCCAATTTGCGGGCAATGTAGGCCACCTGTTCCAGGAAAAACTGGTTCACCTTCAACCAATCGGCCGTATCCGAGTGCGAGAGCAAGTGGTGGATCATGTAGTCCACGCCCAGGTTCGGAAAGCGCAGCGAGCTGTGATCGTTGTTCAGCTTGAGCGTGCAGACGCGAGTTGTGTCGGTCTGGAAGCCCAGCACCAGGATGTCGCACATCAGCCGCATATGCTCGCCGATGTCCTGGGGAATTCCGTCGGCCGGGCGCGGCAGGTTCGGCGCCGCGAGGGTTGGCCGCCAGCCTTGAAGTT
Source organism: Planctomycetia bacterium (assembly GCA_031400775.1). Classification (GTDB taxonomy): domain Bacteria; phylum Planctomycetota; class Planctomycetia; order Pirellulales; family PALSA-1355; genus PALSA-1355. The sequence goes on from JANNQN010000434.1 coordinate 23,891, forward strand.
CGCCCTTCTTGCCGGCCTGTTCGATGCGCTGCTCGACGTCTCGAACCGAGTCGAGATACTCGTCCAGCTTGCGTTGATCGGCCGTGCTGATCTGACGGCGTATGTCGGTGGCGTCGCCCAGCACGGCGTCGAGCACGCTCTTGTCGCCTTTTTGCACTTCGTCCTTGAACAGCCGGTCAAAGGCCAGCGCCGGGTACAACTCCAGCGGCGTGGGCGTCGTCGGGGAGCTCCACGAGATGTGCGAGCTGTACAGCATCGAATAGTTCTTGTGAACCGAAGGGTTCGACTTTTCGCAACCCAATACCAGGCTGGAAACCTTCGTGCTCTGCCCTTGCTGCTGGGCGATCACCTGGTCCATGCTGGTTCCGGATCGAATGTCGCCCCCCGAGGCCAGCGGCGCGCCGGACAGCAAATTGCCGGTCTGCGAGCTGTGGATGTTGCCTTTCAGTGCCTCGGCATTGTGCAGCCCGCGAACAAACAGCAGCTTCTCGCGAAAGTCCGCGACCGGCGCCAGCACCTGGCCCAGTTCCATGTCGCGACCGGCGCCTTTGGCCCACCACTCTTTGCCGTGAAAGCCGTTGCCGGAAAACAGCACGGCCATTCGCACGGGCGCTTCGCTCGAAGCGCCAGCGGGCTGCGACTCGTCACCCCAAACCGACAGCGATTCTAGCCACGGCAAAGCCATCGACACGCCCACGCCGCGCAGAAAAGTCCGACGGGCAAACTGATGACTTGGCATAAGATGTTCCTCGCAAGGCCGGGATCGGCTTCTGTTCAGTGGTTCAAACCCGCTCGCACGATTTTACGATTTTACTCGGCTTCGGCAAAATGCGAATCCTTGCCGCGAATCTCGCGAAATTGCCGGCTGCGGACGATCGTTTCCACGGCCGCCGAGAAACGATACTCGTTCTTGGCCAGTTGCTCCTGCATTTCCTTGAGCAAGGGCTCGTCGGAAAGCTGCACGCCCCGGCCCAGCGCATAGCCCAACAGCTTGCGACAAAACTGCCGCAACACGGCGTCGCCCCGCACGTTCAAAAGGTAGTCTCGCAGACCCTGCATGCCATCGAAGGTAGTGCCGTCGGCCAGCGTCGCACGCGAGTCGATGGCCCGATTGGCCAGGTCCTTTTCGCGCCGCCGTCCGATCGGGTCGAAGCGTTCGAGCGCGAAACCCATCGGGTCGATTCGCACGTGGCACTTGGAACAACGCTCGTCGCTGGCGTGCTTCTCGACCAATTGGCGGACCGTCAAATCCTTGATGGCCGTTTCGTCCTCGGGCAACTGCGGCACGTCCTTGGGCGGTTTCGGCAATTTCTCGCCAAGCACGACCTCCGACACCCAATTGCCGCGCAGCGTGGGGCTCGTGCGCGACGCGCCCGATTGCTTGGCCAGGACCGCCGCCAGTCCCAGTACGCCGCCGCGTCCGTGGGCGCCCGCGCCATCGACCCGTCGCCACTCGGCGCCGCTCACTCCGGGAATCTCGTAGTGCTTCGCCAGCGACTCGTTGACGAATGCATGGTCGGCGTTAAAGATGCTCAACACCGAGGCGTCTCGCTGGAACAAATCGGTGAAAAAGCGGATCGCTTCCTCATACATATCCCCCCGCAGGCCGACGAACGTTGGGAAATGGCTTTCGCTCTTCTCGTCCAGCGTGTCGAAATCGTAAATCTGCAACCACTGGCAGGCGAACTCGGTCGCCAACCGCCGGACCCGCTCGTCACTTAGCATGCGCCGCGACTCGGCGGCCAGCGCTTCGGGATCGCTCAAACGGCCGGCGCGAGCCAACTCTAGCAACCGCGCATCGGGCGTCGACGACCATAGGAAATAACTCAATCGGCTTGCCAGTTCCGAATCGGAAACCGGTCCCGCCACGGCGCCGGGAGCGGCCCGTTCGAGTCGGTATAAGAACGCCGGCGAGATAAACACCCGGGCTAGCGTGAATCGCCAGGCGTCGTCGTGCGACAGTTCCTGGGCTCGCAGCTTCGCATAGAGCTGTCGCAGCTCGGTACCCCCAGTCGGTGTCAGATCGCGGCGATAAGCTTGGGCGGCAAACTCGACGAGCGCTTCGACCTGACGAGGCTCGGCGTCGATCAAGGCCTGGCGATACGCCGCCGCCGAATCGTGAATCGGCTTGCGAAACGGTTCAAACAATTTGGGATCGCTGTCTTGCGTGGCGTATTCCATGAGCTGAGCAAAGGCATCGACCAACGTGAGGGCATCGCCGCTGACGAAATGCAACTCATCCCACAACCGGTCGAGGGTAGCTTTCTCCCGTTCGTCGAGCATTAGGCGGCAGAACGGCTCGTCCTCGCGATGAAAGAGCGTCAACGTTACCACTTCATCGACGGGCACGATCCGCACGTAGCACAACGCCGCGGGGAACCAATTGCGAAAGTCGTCGCAAGCCTGCTCAAATCGTTTCCGCGCGGCGCTTCCCTCGGCGGTCAAGACCGGCAGATCGGCTCGCAGGGCGGTCAGAGAATCGGGCCGAACGGTCGACACGCTGACTTGCACGCTTCCCTCTGCGCCGGACTGCGGCTCTAGCAGTGCCGTGGCGACCAGTTCGCAATCGACAAGCAGCTCCGCAGGCAAGCGAATTTCGATGACGCTAGGCGCTTGCACAGAGAGATTCGCGCCATCGACCGGTGTCGCCGAGCCGCTGGGACTACGGCCGAACAGTGCCGGGTCGAGGCCCCAGTCATTGCCGCCGGCCACGGGTGCCGATTCCGCACGCCGCGCGCTATTCGAAGTGCGAGCGCCCGCGAACAGCGGGCCGGCCAGCGAAACCAGTTGGCGGTGCAGCACGGCGTCGGGATGCTTGGCGTCGGCGGGCGCTGGTCCGGTGAGCAGCTTCTGCACGTCCGCGGCCAGTTTTTGCTTGGCTTCGGCGTCGCTCGCGCCCAGCCAGTTGGCCAACAGCGATCCTGCGGGTACCAGCGGGTGCGTATCGCCCGCTTGGACCGCTTCGGTATAGAAGTGCCACACGTCCTTGTTGCCAAGACGGTCCGCGTGTGGATTGCCTGCCAGGACGTCGCTCGATATATCGCCTGTCAGACTCCACGCCCGGCCGTCGGCCGCGCTGGTCAGCGTCAGTTCGAGATCGGTCAAGTCGCAACCATGGTTGGCATCGCGCGGCCCGATCAATAGCGAAATCAAGTCTCCCGGCTGCACGGCCACCGCCGCCAGGGGGCCAATCTCGACTGGCGTGGCGCCATGGGCGATGCCGGCGGCCAGTCGCTGCCGCATGTTGCCGCGTCGCAATTCGAGCGACCAGGTCACGCCGTTGCCGCACTCGGGATGCGCGTGCGTGACGCGCCCCTCGACGCGGAGCGAGCCGGCCAGCGGGCTTTGCCAACCCACGGCCGTTTGCAACGTGGGCGTGGGATGCACTACCACGCCGTGCGGCTTCATATTGCCGGGAATGCGCACGTGCTTGTCGGACGCGTTGGCCATCAGGCTGGGCGTTTCAGGCTTGCCCCAGCCCTGGACGAAGTCGTAGCCCGAGGCCTTTTCGATCCGCTCGGTCATGAGGTCGAGCTTGGCCGCCGCGGCAGTACCGATGCCCAGATAGTCCAGCCATGCCGACAGCGTCTGGAGGTCGACTTCGTGCTTTCGCGCGAGCTCCGCCCAATCGAGCTGACCGGTCACGCGGCTGGCCTCGTCGGCGGCCAGCAGCGCCTTGGCCGTCGAGGCCAGAGTAGTCTCGCGTCGGGCGGAAATATCGGCGACAAACGGTCGCACGTCTCGCAGCAGCAGATCGGGCCGGCCAGGGGCCACGAGTCGCGGCTGTTGCCAGACGACGAAATCGTTCGCGGGCCCATCACCTGCTTCGGCGACCGAGAGGTACAGCGTGACCGGCTTGTCGTCGCTCGGCGTGGGAATCTTGAATCGCACCTCCTGCCCGGAAATCACTGGGTTCACCGGCACCATCCACGACTTCATGTGCCCCACGCTCTGAAACCGAGTGAGCGCCGCTTGCCACTGGGCAATATCTTTCGCCAGCGCCGTGGCAGCCTCGGGCGGGGCCGCGCGCCAGCGAGCCCGCAAGTCGTCGAGCAATTGCGAAGGCTCCGCGGCACGCAGCATGTTCCACAGCCCACTCAGGTATTTGGCATTCAGTCCGCGCTCCTGGGCCACGGCGTCGAGAGTTTTCTTGCCGTTCAGTAGCGCTTCGCGTTCGACCAGCGTGGCAGCCAGGTAATTTTCCAGCGGCAGCCGGCCGGCGTCGTTCGATTCCCACTCCAGCCCTTGCAGCTTGACCGCCGTGCTGCCACGGACGTCGGTATGCCGCAGATACATCCCGCGAATCTGCGCCAGGATGTCGTTGGCCCAATCGCGCCGCGTCGTGGCGGGAGAAAAACGAAAACCGTCGGGCAACAGCACGGCATTGCGAGCAATCTCCTTGCCGGCATCCAGATACTTGGTCAATAGCGAAGGGGACATGACCAGCGCATTGCCGGCGTTGGTGAAGCCCTCACCGGCCGCGTTGTCGCCAGGAAACTCGCGGGCCGGACTCAGCGGCACATTGGTCAGATCCCGCACCGTGTAGGTGTATTCGGCATTGCTCAGTCGCCGGAGCACGACCGGCCCGGGATCGCCGGCGCTGGCCAGGGCTTCGGCGTCGAGGTACTGCCGGATCCAGCCGCGCAGCAGTTTCTTGTCGGCCGGGGGCAACGCCTCGGCATCTTTCGGAGGCATCTCGCCGTTGTCGAGCATCTCGGCAACCTTGAGCCAGGTCTTGGTCGCCGAGCGGATGTCGTCCAATTTGGCGAACCGCTCGAGATCCAGTTCGCCCTCCATCGCCGCGGCCGAATGGCACTCCAGGCAAAAGCGAACGACAAGCGGGCGGACTTGATCGGTGTATTGGCCGCCGAGGGCTTCCAATGTCATTGGCTCCGCGGCCTGCGCTGGCGGCATTGGCACGAGCAGAATTCCCAGGCAGGCGCCAACCGCGCCAAGAACTCTGGCAGGTCGCCGGGCCGGCGCCGCGAGGCGTCGCTCCGCGCGTCGAAGATTTGCGAATGGCGAAAGCATAGGCAATCGAGGGATAGGAGTGTGGGGCGGGCGGGGGTGGAGGGCCAAGTCCAATTATCCTAACTGTGGGGCGGATCCGCAAGCAGGAATTGCCCGCCGCGGTCCGCGCCTCATACCGTGCTCGCGACGATTCGAGCGATTGCTTGCGAGCACTCTTGGGGGCCATTAGGATTGTCAAGCAATTCGTGGCGGCGAACTGCATTGCTATTGTCGCGCGGGGGCGCTAACTCGTTCATGTCCACCGATCCAGAATCATCTCCCAAATCATCCGACGGCACCCCCGCGACGGTTCCGGCCGGATTGTTGGCGCCGTGGCGGGTTGGCGAACTGCCGCGACCGCCGGCGCCCGGTTGGCGATTGTGGATCGGACTGCTGGGACCCGGTGTTGTCCTGGCGGGAACTTCGATCGGGTCGGGCGAGTGGTTGTTCGGACCAGCCGTCAGCGCTCAGTACGGCGCCTCGGTGCTGTGGCTGGCTTCGATCAGCATCATCCTGCAGGTGTTCTGCAACCTGATGATGATGCGCTACACGGTTTATTGCGGCGAGCCGATCATCGTGGGCGGGTTGCGCACCCGGCCCGGACCACGCTATTGGATTCCGGTGTACGTGCTTCTGGACCTGGCCTCGATTTGGCCCTACAACGCCTCGAACGCGGCGGTGCCGCTGGCCGCCGCCATTCTGGGACATCTGCCGGGCGAAAACAGCCTGCGCATTGCCGGATCGGTGTTGACCGAAGCGCAGTTGGTGCGCGGTTTAGGCTTCACGATTTTCATCCTGTGCTTCGTGCCTCTGATCTTCGGCGGCACCGTGTATCGGATGCTGGAAAAGATCATGAGCATCAAGCTCGTGCTGGTGTTGGGCTACCTGACGGTCCTGACGTTCTTCATGGTCTCGCCCCGTGTGGGCTGGGAGGTCGTCACCGGCTTCTTCCGCTTTGGCGACTATCCGCAACGGGCCGATACGATCCTGGTCGACCGCCATTTCTCGCTCTCGATCGAGGAACACGGCGCCACCTATTTGATCAAGGGGACGAAAGAACCGAATGGCACCATCATCGGAGAGTTTCGAGTCGACGGAGAGGTCAAAAAGAAGGGGCTCAGCGACGCACTATTAGCGACCCGCGACCGTTTGCAACGCGTGGCCGAGTCGATGCTTCGCCCCGGCGAGTTTTATATGCGCACGCGGACCGAGAGTGGCGCCGAGTTGAGCGCCCGAGGAACGGTCGACGACGGCTGGCATCCGGTTGAATTCACGATAACCGGTGCGGACGGAAAGTCGCGGTCGTATCCCCGCGTCGAAGACCTGCCGGCCGAGTATCGAGAGCAACTCAGCGAGTTGATGCGCCACGAGGGAGTCGAGCACAAAAGTTTGTTCAACTACGTTCGCAAGCATGGCGGCTTGCCGCAGTTGGATTGGTTCACGCTAGTGGCGTTCGCGGCCATCGCCGGTTCGGGAGGATTGGCCAACACGTTGTTTTCCAACTACACTCGCGACAAGGGCTGGGGCATGGGCGCGCACGTGGGCGCAATTCCCAGCGCGATCGGCGGGCTGCCGATTTCGCTGTCGCATGTGGGCGAAGTATTTCCGGTCGACGCCACCAACCTGCCGCGTTGGAAAGGCTGGATGCGGCACATCTTCCGCGATCAGACCTGCGTTTGGATGGCCGCTTCGTTCATCGGCATGGCGCTGCCGTGCATGTTGTCGCTGCAATTCATTCGCAACGCCACCGTGGCCGGCGACCGCGTGGCGGCGATGACGGCCGAGGGGATTGCGCTGCGCTATCCGGACTACGGCGGCCTGTTTTGGACGCTGACGCTGTTGTGCGGTTTTCTCGTCCTCGCGCCCGGCCAGACGAGCGTCGGCGATCAGATCGCCCGCCGCTGGACCGACATCATTTGGACCGCCAGCAGCCGCGTGAAGAAACTCGGCGGGAACCGCGTGCGGATCGTGTACTACAGCATCCTCAGCGTGTACGCCGTGTGGGGACTATTCGTGCTGTGGCGGCTGCCGGCATTGGATATCGCCAAGATCGGGGCCGTGTTGGGAAATATTGCGCTGGGCTTTTCAGCACTCCATTCGTTGTACGCCAATCGAGCGCTCATGCCCAAGGCCCTGCAACCGCACCTGCTGCTTCAATTGGGCGTGCTTTGCTGCGGGATTTTCTTTATCGGCATCAGCATGGTGGTGATGGCCGATGTTCTTCGTACAATCGTGCTCTAGGGCTTGGCACAACAATCGGACGACTGACATGACCGCCATCGTCGACCATACGCAGCGCGAAGTTCCCGGCGAAATTTTTCTGGAGAAGCCGCAGTTGCTCGCGCTCTACGAGCAGATGATGCTGATCCGGCGCTTCGAGCTGACGGCGCAAGATGTCTATCGCAAGGGAGAGATGCCCGGGTTTATCCATCTGTATGTCGGCGAAGAAGCCACGGCAGTTGGCGTCTGCGCACTTCTGCGCCGCGACGATTGGGTCACCAGCACGCACCGCGGCCACGGCCACGCGCTAGCCAAGGGCGTGCCGGCGGCGGAAGTCTTGGCTGAGTTGTACGGCAAGGCCGGCGGATGCTGTGGCGGACGGGGTGGCAGCATGCATCTTTATAAGCTGGCCAAAGGATTGTTCGGCACCAATGGATTCGTCGGCGGCGGGCTGCCGGCCACGGTCGGGCTGGGCTTGAGCGCCCGCACGCGGGGCACGGACCAGGTCGCCGTGGCGTTTTTCGGCGACGGCGCGGTCAATCACGGCGCGTTTCACGAATCGCTGAACTTCGCCGGCGTGCAAAAAGCGCCCGTCGTATTTGTCTGCGAGAACAATCGATATGCCACGGCCACGCCGCTGGCCATGGCCACGCTGAATACCGATATCGCCAGCAAAGCGGCAGCCTACGGTATTCCCGGCGTCGCCGTCGACGGCAACGACGTGCTGGCCGTGCATCGCGTCGCAGGGCAGGCCATCGAGCGCGCCCGCGCGGGCGAAGGTCCGACCCTGATCGAAGCCAAGACCTATCGCGTCGTCGGTCATCACGAGGGTGATCCGCTCACGGGCACCTATCGCACGCAGCAAGAGCTCGATGCCTGGCTGGCACGCTGTCCAATCGCCACGTTTCGCGACAAGCTCATTGCCACGGGCCGCGCCACCGCGGCGGAGCTCGACACGATCGATCGCCAGGTGGAAGACACGATCACTACGGCCGTCGACTTTGCCCGTCGCTCGCCCGCACCAGATCCGGCCACGGCCAATGACCACGTGTGGGCCGAGCCGCTTCATCCGCCGCTGGAACCCGCGCCGGCCGACGGCGAGACGCGGGTGCAAACCTGGCTTGAAGCGGTCCGAGACGGCATCGCCGAAGAAATGCGCCGCGACAAGAACATCATCTACATGGGCGAGGGCACGGGCGAGCGGGGCGGCAGCTTCGCCCACACCAAAGGACTGTGGCAGGAGTTTGGTGCCGAGCGCCTGATCGACACGCCGATTTGCGAGCTCGGTTTTACCGGCGCTGCCGCCGGCGCCGCGGCCAGCGGATGCCGTGCCGTGGCCGACGTGATGTTTGCCGACTTCATGTTCGAAGCCGCTTCGCAGTTGATCGAGCAGGCGGCGAAGCTGCGCTACATGAGCAACGGGCAGACCAGCGTGCCGATGATCGTCCGCGCGGCTTGGGGAACGATCAAGAACACCGGGCCGCATCATAGTGGCAGCTATCATCCGATCTGGGCCCACTGCCCGGGGCTGATCGTCGTGATCCCTTCCAATCCGGCCGACGCCAAGGGCCTGTTCAAAACGGCGCTGCGGGCGTCGGATCCGGTGATATTCCTGGAGCCCAAAGCACTATTCTCGTCGAAGGGCCCGGTGCCTGTCGGGGAGCATTTCGTGCCGTTTGGAGTGGCCAGCGTGGTTCGCTCGGGCACGGATCTTACCATCGTCTCCTGCGGCTCGCCCGTGCATCGATGCCTGGTCGCGGCCGAACGGCTCGCAGCCGACGGCATTTCGTGCGAGATTGTCGACCTGCGGACAATCGTTCCGCTGGACGTCGAGACGATCGTGGAAAGCGTGGGCAAGACGGGGCGCCTGTTGGTCGTCGACGAAGGGTTTGCCATGTGCGGCTTGGGAGCCGAGATCGCGGCCGTGGCGATGGAGCATGCCTTCGAAAGTCTGTATTCGCCCGTGGGACGATTGCACACCGATCCGGTTGGCCATCCGTTCAGTCCGGCACACGAAAACGCCGTGGTCGTGTCGGTCGAGCGCATCGTTTCCGCCGCCAAGGCGGTCCTATCGGGCCAGCCCGAGATTCCCAGGCGGCTGGTGGGCGTCAAGGGGCGGGGCCCAGCGGCCGTGTCGCAGCCAGCGAAGGTCATTGCGCCGGCGGCCGGCGCGGTCGCGACTGAGACAACGTCGAGCGTCGCGGGCGTGGCGCTCGTGATGCCGAACCAGGATTTGACAGTGACCGAGGCCCGCGTGATTCAGTGGCTAAAGCAAGTCGGCGACACCGTGGTCGCCGGCGAGCCGGTCGTCGAAGTCGAGACCGACACGGCCGTCGCGACGGTCGACTCGCCGTTGGACGGGCTGCTCGTGGAAATCGCGGCTCCGGTCGATGCCGTGGTCTTGCTGGGAGCGCGGCTGGGTACGATCCGGCCCAAAGGCTGACCGTGGCTGAGCAGCTCTCGATCCCGCCGGAATTCATTCGCGAGGCAATCGGTCGCGCTCTTGCTGGCGGACATTTCTTCGTCGCGCCTACAAGGCGGCTTCGCATCGAGCACGTCGCCAGCGAGCAAGCGATCTGGGAAGTGTTTCGCGGGCATTTGCTCGATGCATCGCACTCGCGTCGCATGGAGGAGTTCGAAACGTGGAACGTGATTCTCGACGAAGGATCGAAGGCGGCCGAAGCGCCAGTGGTGTCGGTTCGGTGGCAACAAGGGCAGCAGCGTGTTTTCATCGTGCGGCGGATTCTCACCCACGGTTTTGAGGCGTATGAAGACTCGCCGGGGGTGATCCTCAGTCGCGAAGTGCAAAAATGGGTTGCCGAGCTTGTGGGGACGATCGCGCTGGACACCGTCGACAAGGATGAATTGGAGTCTGATCTGGCCCGGTATCTTTTCTTGGCCGTGATCGGCACGAGCCGGTTGCCGATCACGTCGCTCGAATCGCCGCTGCCGGCTTTTTCGCTCGGCCACTTCGCGTATCTGCCAGGTTTCGCCGGAGCAGATCGCGCTTGTGACAACCCCGAGGAGTTTCTCCGGGCGGCGCTCGAGAGCAAGGTTTCGACGTTCGAGCTCGCCAAGGCTCTCGAAATTGCGCTGCGCGCGACACCGCCTGATGCCGTGGCCGGGATCGCGCGGTTGCTTCGAGAGGCCGCCCCGCGGCATACGGCGGAGCCCGACTGGTGCGGCGGCTTGTTCCGCGCGCTATTCAACTCGGTGGCATTGTCGCCGTACACAGGCTATGTCGACGCCCTGATCGCTGTGCTGACGGATCTCGCCTCGCACGGCGAAGCGGACGCGGCGCAGTCGATCGATACGAGCGGCTATATGCTGCGGCACTTGTGCCGGCACCTGACCGCCTTCGACCTGAGCGTGTTTCACAATTTCGGCGCCAACTATCCCGACGCGCTGTTTCTGGACGCCTTGCTGGCGGCCTATCTGCGGCTGATCGACGCGCACCCAGGGCTACTTGATGCAACTTCCGATGATCTGCCGGCGACTAACGACCCATGTCGCATGCGGCGTCGAGCGCTGCGGCAAGCTTGCCTGGTGCGCAGCAGTTACGAAGGCCACCGTGTACCCGACGCGCCCACCTCGATGGGAGAAAACGCGCGGGTGCTTCCCGCCGAGTTTGCTCGCGTGCCGGAAGAGCAGATACTGCAAGCGGTTCGACGCTCGCGCCGCCTTTTCGAGGGCCGGCCCCTGGCTGGACTTCTGAGCGAAACGGGCCGGCGTGTGCTCATGCAGAGCTGTGAAGATCTTCGGAATCCGACGGAAGTACGCGAATTGGGGATGGCCGTGTTTTTGGATCGACCGATGGGGGTTTTCAAGGAACCGGGCGAAGTCGATCGCACGCCGCTGGTCTCGTACGAGGCGTTCAGCCGCATGCTGGCGGCGAAGCGCATGGCGCAAGCGATGGCGGGCGGATGGATCGATGCCGAATCGCACGGGCCGACCCTCGACGTGCTGAACGAGATGCCGCTCGAAGGACGACCGCTCAACGAAATCGCCGTCGGCGAGCGCCCGGGCGTGGTTTCGCTCGGTGATGCGACTAAAGCTGCGCCCGATTTTTGGATTCTTCGCACGACGCCCAGCTCGCTCGATGCCCTGTTGTCGCACTTCGATCTGAGTGAACTGGAAAGAATCGCGCCTGATTGTGCCGAGTGGCTGCAGAACAATCGGCACGTGTTGCTCGTGTCGCACAGCTCTGCCGATCGGCCATCGGCGGGCTCGACTTTGCGATTCTACGATCGCCAAGGGACGTTGCGGCTGGAGCTGGGTTTTGAAACGACGCCGGGGCGGGATGTGCAATATCGAGAGCGCGGCGGGGTCGAACTGGTCGAGCGATTCCGCGTGCTCTCCGTCGGTGACTCTGCTTGGCTTCGATCGAAGTAAAGCCCTGGACTTATCGCTTTCGTCGGCGGAAAAGGGGCACGGCCGCGAGGCACGAGAGTGCCAATGCGATCGCGCTTGGCTCGGGAACGAACTCGACCTTCAGCGTCCAGAAGTCACCTGGGCCCGCGGCGGAAACGCCCTCGAAGTTGGCGAAGATCGAGTTCGCGTCGAAACTCAGGTCGCTGATGGTCAACCCGGTCACGCCACCGCTCATGACTCCCAGGCTGACGCCACTGATGTCGGGAATGGTGTTGAACGCGTCCGAGAACTTGAATCCGTTGACTGGAACGGCCGAGAAGATCGCCAGACTGCTGACACTGAACTGCACCTCGGTGTCGGACAGGTCGATGGCAAGGATGGAGGCGTTCAGCAGACCGCCGAGGGGGACTTCAATCCCGGCGCCGACGACGACATTTTGCGTTTCTAGCACGGTGGCGTTGTCCGGCACGTACCAATCGACCGTGACCGTCTCACCCAGCCAACCCGCCTGGGAGATAGCGCCGTCAGCGCAAATGAAGATCGCCGCCAGTGCGGCGAGGTATGCATTGAATAGTTTCACGAGCGAGCCTCTCGATAAGAGTGAGCGTGTGTCTGTCGATTTCCGAGCGATTCAGTACGTCCCGCGGCGACCACACTCCACGATGAACCATGCCATTTCGGAGTTCTCGGTGCGCTGTGGCCGAACCTTCGCCCAGCGGCCACGGCAAACTGTGAGTTGCGTTGAGTCTACTCAGCCGCCCTGACGCGTCAAATGCTTTCGGCAGGCGTTGCAGGAATTTCAACGAAATTCGATCGCTAAAGGTCGTGGAATTCCCAGTCGAACGCGAGCGGTTCGGCATACGGCCCGAACGTTGTGCACTGCCAGGACGCTTTAGCCGTCGCCCGAACGGGCCAGGAGGCGCTTCGCGGCTGTTTTCTGACGCGGTTGGTGACGGCCGAAGTGGTGGTGGGGGGCGTAATTCGACCGACCACGTTCCCAGCCGGGCTGGGCTGCCGAAAATCTGCCACAAAGTTGGAAAATTCATAAAAAAATGTTGCACGCCGTCAAAACCGTGTTATCGTAATGGCAATTGTTGGACGTCTAGCCACTTTGGCCCCTTGAATCGAGTGCCTAATGAAGTGAGGTTTAACATGCTCTGGCGCAAAATGTTTTCTCTCGTTTTGTTCAGCGCGGCTTGCCTGACGCTGGCTCCTTCGGTTGCTTCTGCCGACGATTTTGCGCCTCCCCCGTGGTTTCGGGGTCTCCCGAGTGCGATCACTGCGGAATGGGAATTCGAGGCCCCGGCGAATCCGGCCCTTCCTGGCGGCCCGCTGACCAATGTCTTTGTCAAAGGCACAGGAGGCTCGCCCACGGACGCGCTGATCACTGGCGCCGCCGGCCTCGGTTGGGGACCCGGCGACGGCGATGGCGGTTGGTTTTTTCCCGATGGCGGGGACATTCTATTTACCGTCGATAACGTTGTCGACATAGAACCGGTCAAGCACATTTGGTTGCAGGTCACGCACACTCCGGGACTTGGGTTGGGGCTCGACCCGCTCTTCGGGATCAACGTCGCTGCGACCGGTTCGATGCCAAGTCCCATATCGATGATCCCGGTCGACGCGATTCACACGATCTTCACCTGGGACATGTTTCCGAATCCGCCCTGGGAAACGTTTCGGCTGCTCGTCTTTGGCGGGGGCGAAATCGATCAGGTCGTCGTCGATACGATCTCCATTCCTGAGCCGTCCACGTTCGTCATGTGCGGAATCGGGATCGTGGCGGTGGGCCTGGTCGCCCGGCGACGACGGCGCGCTTGACGGACCCATATGCGGAGCTAAGCGCACCGCTCGGATTGCAAAACAACGAATGCGACGTAGCAGCCTGTTGAGTAACTCAACAGGCTGCTAGCGCTTGTTGCGCGGATCGTCCGCCGGGTTCACGTAGTTGATCGACCACGGTCCGACGCCGTGTAGCTGAACGACCGTCTCGCCTTCCGCCCAAACGACATGTTTCATGCCGGCCGGCCAGTAGCCGAATGACCCGGCCGGCATCTTGGTTGCCGTCTTCGGGTCGAGGCTGTCGCCCATCACGATATGGAAGGCTCCCGAGATCACCGTCAGCCGTTCGACTTTCGGATGCGTGTGCGCCGGGATCTTGTAACCGTCCGGCAATAATAGCCGCATGACGAACGGACCATCCTTGGCGGGGTCTCCTTCGAGAACTGCCAGTTTTGCGCCGGGCGGGATGGACTTCGGTCCCTCCTGCCATTTCAGCGTATCGGGCGTGGACAGCCGCGCGTCGTCGCCATGTTCCGCGGAACGGGCTGCAACGGCGAGAAGCATCAGGGCGACAGTTAGCGTGGTGCATTTAGGCATGGTCGGTTTCTCCTGTGGTGGACTGGCTCGTTCCGGCGATTCTAGCAGAGGACGGGCCAGGCGGGCGACCGACAAGGGTTGCTGATTCGAATCGGCATCATCGCCGTTCCGACTGGCCTTTTTGCTTCGGCGCTTACGAGAACGCGAAGGAAAGACTGACGGCCAAAACGCAACGGAAAAAGCGGATGGGGAGGGATTCGAACCCCCGGTACGGTTTCCCGTACAGCGGTTTTCAAGACCGCCGCCTTAGACCACTCGGCCACCCATCCGGATCCATGTTCTCTCGCCGCAAGCCGGCGGTTCAAGTCTACCACCCACGGCGCGGGCCGCAAACTGACGTCGCAACTCGACCGAGCGGCACACGTGAATCCTTGAAGGGGCTTCGTCAATTGCGTATCGTGACCGCGACGGCGCGCGGCAAAGCGGCCGCATTTCGGGTCCAATCGGAATTGGCACTACCACGATGGCGACCAGCTTGTGCGAAACGTGTCGGCACATGCGGGAAATTGTTTCCGCCAAGGGCTCGCGGTTCCTGTTGTGCGGCTTGTCGCAATCCGACGCCCGATTTCCCAAGTATCCGCCGCAGCCGTTGACGCGGTGCGCAGGATATTGCGAGCGACGCGCCGCAGAGAAGCCGTGACGCACGGGGTCGCGCGCGATGGTCGCGAATTTCACGGCGCTTGCTGGAAGCTGTTTCAAAACCGCCTCGGAGAAGGGGACAGTCCCATTTTGCTTCGCGGACTGCGCAAAATCGGGACAGTCCCCGGCGGTTTTGAAACTGCCTGCTAGCAGCGTTGACAAGCCCGGCGCTGTTTGACGATAGTGTGCCGTTCGAGTCGCACTACCAAAGCATGGAGGACGAAAAATGGGAGCCGCGAATCGCCGCAACACGCAACAGGACAAACATGCGACGTCGTGTCAACGTAGCGGCAAGATGGCCGTGCTCACTCGCTGCGGCTGTTGCGATCGACCCGTCGTGGGCGTGATCGTGCGCGAGAGGCCGGGCCAGTATTGCATCGAGTGCAAAGGCTGCGGCTACTCGGCGACCTCGCACTACGACAAGTCCAAATAGTCTCGGCCAAGCGGGCGGATCCCGCCAGGTGCCACCTCGGTGTGAATGGCCCCGCCCCGACGCCCTAAGCGCTCGCCAGGGCCTGCTGGGGCGCTCGAATTCGAACGGCCAACTCGCCGCGGTGTACGCGGACGTCCTGGGGAGCTTCGACCCCCAGACGCACCATGTTGCCGCGGACCTCGATCACAGTGACTCGGATGGATCCGTCGATGACGATCGAGTCGCCCTTCTTCCGCGATAGTACCAGCATCGTGCAGTCCTCCTTGACGTTGTAGGGCTCCAGATCAGATCGAAAATTCCTCGGAAACTTCACAAAGACAGTCCAGGGCGCCGAGCTGATAGCGGGCCATGACCAGCGGCAGGATCTCGCCGATCCGGCGAATCGCCCCTTCCTGGCCCTCCCGTTCGCCCCGTTGTTCCTCCGTGCCGAGCAGATTCAGGTTCGCATTCATGGTTTTGCTCCCGGGTTGGCTGGTTTTGCAATCTTATCCATGTAGTGTACGTATGTCAACTACAATGGTTTCGAGCCCACTTGCGTGATGGCATCACTAGCGGGTAGACTTTCCACCAATGGATGACGACCGGGCGGCCACCGTTGGTCTCTCGGCGATGTCTCCAAGCAACATTTCTCGGGTAGCACAGCAATGGCCGAAGGCAGCATTAAGAAATTGACGGACAAGGGTTTCGGATTCATCAAGACCGGAGCCGAAAAGGATCTCTTTTTTCATTCGTCGAACGTTCAGGGCGTCAGCTTCGACGACCTGCATGAAGGCCAGAAAGTGTCCTTCACCGAAGGCCGTGGCCCCAAGGGACCATGCGCCGAGAACGTCAAGCCCGTCTAAGCCAGGCTGCTCAGTCTGAGCAGCAGTGCTCCGAGCACTGGCAGGGGCCGATTGATGACGGTCGCCGAATGACAGGCGCCTTCTTGCAGGCGCGCTTGCGGCGCCGGCGCGGCTGACAGCAGTTACCCGATGACTGACCTGCCGGGTATCGCTGCGCGCCACGTGCCGGAAGCGATCAACTCGCCGACCGGTCGATCCGCCTTGCCCGTACCCCGGCGATTTCCTTTAGGCGCCGCAGCAGCGCCAGGATATTGCCGCTCTCGAACTGCGCAGCCAGGTGCCCCTGGCACTCGCGATCCTTGCGAACGTGGCTGGTCAGCAGCTTGCGGATGGTCTCGGCGTCGGCCGCAGCCACCAGTTCGGGCGAGGCCCCATAGCGGGCCGCATCATCCTGCCAGGCATTCCAATCGAACGCCTCGATCCAGCCATGGTCGTGGAGCGCGTCAACGAAGCTGGCGACGGGATCGGTGGCGCCAAATCCGGGAATGATCGAGCCGTGCGGCGAATCCGGTTCCGACTGCGGACATTCGCCGCACTGAAAGCCCATGATTTCGAACGTCCGCACGAAAGGCAACAGGGCCTCGATTTGCC
>JANNQN010000435.1:0-10138 GCA_031400775.1 Planctomycetia bacterium
CGTCGACTCCCAGATCTCGTGCCGCCTGGGCCACCTGATCGGCGGCAGCGCGCGAGCGACGGGCATGGACCAGCGTGTTCGCCCCGGCCGTGGCCAGCTCGAGCGCAATGGCCCGCCCGATGCCGCTGGAAGAGCCGGTGACGACAGCGGTTAGGCCGTCGAGTTCCCGGGAGGCTTGTCGAGACATGAAAATAGTTACCGCCGCGCACCGTTCGAGCCCGAGAGTCGCTACGTTCGTTTTAGCCGGGCCGGTGGGCGCCAGCAAGGCAGCCGGGGCAAGTTAATTCGGTCAAAAAAGCTAGTAAACCTCGGCTGCCGAGACGACGTATTATAATGGGAATCGCTGCGCCCACGAGGGCCGGCGCCCGTCCACCTCCTCCTTTCGCCCCCAGCGAGGTTCCGCCGCGGAATGTCGAGCAATCTGCTGGATCGCCTGGGATCGACCGCGTTCGCCTTTCGCGGTTACAACGTCACCAATTTGGGTCGCAGCAACGAATTGCTCGCTCATCCGGCGTATGGGCCGGTGCTCGCGCGCTATCTCGACGAAGCCAGCGAGATTTGCGCGGCCGCGGTCTCGCTGCCGGTCGATCTTGTGGCCCGCGTGCGTGAGAATCGCGAGACCACGCTGGAAACCTATCACGAGGCACTGGCGCTGATCGTGGCCGTCGAGCTGGCGCAGATTCGCATGCTCGAAGAGTTCTTCGATATCCGCCTGGCGCGGGCCCGCATGGTGTATGGCTACAGCCTGGGCGAGCTGGCCGCGGTGATCGCCGCCGGCGTGTTCGAGATGCGCGACGCGCTGCAACTGCCGTTGGCCGTGGCGGCCGATTGCGTGGCGCTTGCCGAAAACGTGACGATGGGCGTGCTGTTTTCGCGCGGACCATTGTTGGACTTCGAAGAAGTCAAGCGTTTGTGCTTGAAGATCAATGCCGACGGTCAGGGCGTGATCGGCATTTCGGCCTTCTTGGCTCCCAACACGGTGTTGCTGTTGGGCCAGAATGGCACGATCGATCGCTTCAGCCGCGAAATGCACGACGTGTTTCCGGCCCGTGTTTATTTGCGAAAGAATCACGACCCCTGGCCCCCGGTCCACACGCAATTGGTGTGGCAGAAAAACATTCCCAATCGCGTGGGTATGCTGGCGCATACGCTGCAGGGCGGTTTTACGAAACCGAACCCGCCGGTCTTTTCGCTCGTCACGGGCAAGGCCAGCTACACCGACTACAACGCGCGAGAGATTCTCGTGCAGTGGATCGACCATCCGCAGCGGCTGTGGGACGCGGTGTACGAGACGCTGGCCATCGGCATCGAGACCGTGATTCACGTCGGCCCGTCGCCCAATCTGATTCCGGCCACATACAACCGATTGCGCGACAACGTGCAGGCGCAACTCACCGGCAATTCGCTCAACAGCATGGGCCTGCGAGCGATGGCGCGCGCCGTGCGGCGCCCGTGGCTGACGGCGCTACTGCCATCGCGGACGGCGCTGCTGCGAGCGCCGACCGTGGGACACGTCATTCTCGAAGACTGGCTGCTCGAGCAGACGGTCAAATAGGCCGAGGGCCTGTTTTTGTCACGCCAAATTACGGCGATGCCGCGGGCAGCTCGTAGCAAGCCGCTTCCTGATCGGTGCGGACCAGCAACTTGTGGCCACTAAGCGCCGGGCAGTTCCAGCTTTGACCGCTGACGGCCGTGAAGCGGGTCAGCTCCTTGTACGCGTCCGGCCTGGCTTCCACCAGCGCCACGTCCCCCTGCTCCGACTGCACCAACAGCAGGTCGTCGACGAGCAAAACCTGCCCGTGACCGAACTTGCCTTTCTTCCACTTTTTGGTGCCGCTGGCGACTTCGATGCACGAGAGGATTCCCTCGTCCAGGCCGTAAACAAGCCCGTCGCGGACGACCGCATTGGTCATCTTGGTCTTCATGTTGTTGTTGCGCCACAGTTGCTCGACCGACCAGTTGTCGCCGTCGCGCTTGATATGCCACAGCGCGCTGCCGACGCCGTAGCCCTTGGACATCAGGACCCGGTCGTCCCCAACGGCGAGCGGCTGCGAGACATTGGGCGACGGGACGTCTTTGTCCGGCCAGACGTGTTGCCAAAGAATGTGCCCGTCGGACGGATCGTGCGAGGAGACGGTCCGCTCGTTGACGATTACGATCTGCGGTATGCCGCAAAGCGTGAACAATGTGGGCGAGCTGTAGGACGAGGCGTCGTCACCGGCGCTCCACAGCAGTTTGCCATCGAGCTTGTCGTAAGCCACGAGCGACTTTCCGTCCGGTCCGCCGGCGCTGACGATGACCGCGCCATTGTGGATCAGCGGGGAACTACTCTTGCCCCACTGCGGCAAGCGGGCGCCATTGTCGGCAACGATGTTGCGATGCCAAATCGGTTTGCCCGTCTCGCCATCCAGGCACGCCAATTGTCCGAGCGCGCCTAGCGCATAGACTTTGCCCTCGTGGATCGTGGGCGTCGCCCGCGGCCCGACTCCGGCCAGCGCCGCGCTGAATCGGCCGGGCGTGGCATAAGCCCAGCGCAGCTTGCCAGTGGCCACTTCGTAGCAAGTGACCGATTCTTCATTCTCATCCTCGCCACGCTGCTCTTGCGTGACGGCATACGGTCCCACGACGGCGAAGCTGGACCAGGCGGCCCCGATCGGCTGCCGCCAAAGCAGCTTGGGGGGCACTGCCGACCAGTCTCGGGCGAGACCGGTTGTACCCACGGTGGCGCGGCGCCCCGGACCCAGAAACTCGGGGAAGTCGTCGGCGGTCACGGTGGTCAGATCGGTTTTGGCGTCGCTGGCTTGCTGCAACTCGGGCGCCGCCAACCACCGAGCCCGCACCCGGGGCATGATATCACCCGTGAAGCCTTCGATCTTGAACGCGGTGCGGAAGGCGACAAAAGCCGCCACGACGGCCACGGCCACGCCGAATCGAGTCCGGCGCGGCAGCGGCGAGAAGAAAAGAAACCACAACGCCAGTGCAATCAGCGATAGCCCAATGACAATTACCCGAGCCAGAAACGGCGTCAGAAACTTGGCCATCCGAGAGGCGACCGGCCACAAGGCGTCCACTCTCTCGATGGATTCTAGCGCGATTACAGCCAGCACCGCGACTACGATCACACTGATAGGAAACCAGTACCGTTTTTGCCGCGCGTCATCGGCACGGGGCGCCCCAGGCTCAACCGGCGAAGCATTGGACATGGCAACCACCACCCTGAACCAGGAGTTTTGGGATTCGCAACGGCGACTCGCCGCACGGCCGAACGAAAGAACTACGGCGTGCGACTGGTCACTTCGACCAGGTGCCAGCCAAATTGCGTCTTCACCGGGCCCTGCACCTGGCCGACCGGGGCGTTGAACGCCACGCGATCGAACTCGGGCACCATCTGACCGGGCGAGAACTCGCCGAGCGCGCCCCCTTGCGCCTTGGAAGGACAACGCGAATGTTGGCTAGCCAAGGCCGCGAAGTCGGCGCCCCCTTCAATCTGGGTTTTCAAATCTTCGCAGGTTTCCTTGGTGTCGACGAGAATATGACGGGCAGACGCTTTAGGCATGGGTTAGCTCCTTCATCAAGTACAAGTCGGCAAGTACACGCGAGGGCCCCGTCGAACCCGACCTATTGGGTCGTCGCGGCGCGCTCGTTTTGGCCGAGAGTTCTCAAATGGGCGTACAAGTCGCTCAAGTCCTGGTCCGAAAGCGTATCCAACAAACCGGTCGGCATCAACGACAGCGAACTGGGACGCAGCGACGATTGCTCGACGTTCGTCACGCGCACCGTCGTGTCCGGCCCGGTTTGCAGCAGCGTGCCCTCGGGCGACTCGTAAACGATCAGCCCATGATACACCTGTCCCGAGTTCGTGGCGACCAGCGTGGTGCGAAAAGCGGGCGAGACTTCCAGGTTAGGGTCGATGATGGCCGTGAAAAGATCCTCGCGCGAAAGCCGCGAGATGGCCCCCTTCAGTTCCGGTCCCAGGTGTCCGCTCACCTGGTGGCAGCGGTGGCAGGCGCGCCGCTCGTAAACCCCGCGCCCGCGAGCGGCGTCGCCGGCGGTCCAATCGATCGCAGCCAGACGCTTCTTCCAGGTCTCGGCATTCGCGCCAGAACTGGCATTCAGCCTGGCAGCCTCGGCAGGATAGTACTGCTCGAACAACTCAAACCATCCGACAAAAACCCGCGCCGGATCGGGATCAAGATCCACGTCCGAGTTCTCCTCGGTCCAGAAATTGAGCAATCGCAACAACGACTCGCGCGGCTCGGTGTTCTTGGCCACGGCACAGGACTGCTTGAGCGCTCGCAGCGCGGCAGCCATCTCGGGCGTGGAGCAATTCAACCCCAGCGAAAGCAGCGCCCGCGCCGCCTTGGTCACAACCGCCGGCTGTGGCGATGACAACGACTCGACGTACCGGGCCCTGTCTTGCGATTGCGGATGCCGGGCCAGGGCCATCACGACCGCATCGCGCAATTCGCCCTCTTCCCACTGAGCGCGCAGCAGTGGCATTGCTTCCTCTTCCGGCAAGCGGCCCACCAGCGCGATCAGCTCGGCGGTGGGCGCCTGCTCGAGTTTTTCCGTCCGCGTCCACAGGAGCCGCGTCGCGGATCGTTTCAGTTTCTCGGGCAGTCGTTCGACAAACAGCGTATGTTCGACGTGGCCAAATTGGTCACTCGCCAGAATTGCTTCAGCCAGCGCCGGATCGCGACGGGATAGCTCCTCGAAAACCTCGCCGGCCCGAAACGGCCAGTTGCGGCTGGCAAACGCGCCGAATCGATCGAGCTTGGCGTGCAATCGCAACAGGCAACCTGCCGTGGCCCGCGTGAATTCCGCCGTGCGAGGCCCGTCGACGAGCGATGCCACGATCAAGTAGTGAAAATCATCTTCTAGCGAACTATCGACCGTCCACTTGCGAGCCAGCTCGGTCAGCAACCGCGGGTCGGCGGCGTGCAGCATGCCCAACAGCCGCGCGAGCTCGCGATTCAGCTCGGCGTCGGCAGTTGGAAACCTGGGCGCAACTGCCTTGACGATCGACGCTCGTACTGGCTCATCGAGCGGCGACGTCGCATTGGCCGAGTAGCCGCTATAGACTTCGGCCTGGTCCGCAGCGGTCCGCACATCGCCCAGCGCCAGTTGGAGCAAGCGGACAATTTCGAGTTGAATGCGCCGATCGTCGCCAGTCACCGCCAGTGCCTCCAGGCAAGTGGCGACACGATCCGGATCGAGCCGAGCGCCAGCCTTGGCATCGGGCGCCGCCGGCTGGTCGATCCAAAGTTGGGCCAAGCGCAACGGGATCGCATCCGATCGAATCCTGACTTTGGAGAGAAAATCGCGATAGCTGGCCTGGCCCGGCCCTCTTGCCGCGGCAATCGCGGCCGCGCGAACGCGGCGGTCGGTCGTGCTCAAGCCGGCCGTCCAGTCGGGCCGATCGGCCGACTCAAGATTGATTGGCCCGCGCGTGCAGAGGGCTTCCCAACTGGCGCGCTGGACGCGCGGATCGGCATCGGCGGTCAATCGTGCTAGAAGTTGCCGGGCGTCGGTTGAATCGGGACCGCGGCCCAGGGCCCATGCGACTCGTGCCCGAACCTCAGGCGACTTTGTCGTCGCCCAAGCGGCCGCGCGAGCCGTGTCCAAGCCGTCGAACAATTCCACCAGGATCTCCACCGCTCGCACGCGTGCGGCAAATGTTAGTTCCGTGTCGTCAACGGCCATTTCGAGGGCCGCCTTGCCGAGTTGTTGAGCCACTGGAACCCAGCGGGCGCGCGACCAACCGGCCAGCGGTTGATCGGCCTCGAGCACCGAGGCCAGCGGCGACGCGACCGCGGCGATTTCAATCTCGGGGCGATAGCGAACGCGAAACACGCTGCCGCGGGTCCGCCGACCGCCGATCGCTACAAACAGATCGCCTTCCGGGCCCACGGCCAGATCGCAAGGGGCGAAGCCCAAGTCGCCCTCAGTCTGCATGAAGACTTCGAGCTTGCTGGCCAGCGTCGATCCGGAATTCTGGAGCGGAAAGTAATACACACGGCCAAAGGTCCAGCAGGCGGCAAACACGCCGCCGCGATAGTGCGCCGGGAAGGCGCGGTGGCGATACGTCGTGACGCCGGTGGGCGATCCGCGCCCTATTTCAACCAGCCGCTCCACGTTGTCGAAAAACGACGCCGGCCGATTCCAGCCTCGCGCCCAGCCAGCCAGCAGCCAGCCGTGCTCCATGCCTTGGGCCACGTCGAACAGCCGGGTCGGCGCATACCAGGGCAAGTGATGGTCGCGCTCGCCGTCGGAGTCGACGGTGAACAAATGACCGGCCGCGTCAAAGTCGATGTCGTAAGGATTGCGAAAGCCGTGGGCGTACACGTCGAGCGGCTGCCCGGTGGCGGAAAACCGCACGATGCCACCGGAGCGCGGCTGCGCGACCGGCGGATAGGGCGACGTTATCAGCTTTGTTGAAATGCCCGCATCGTTTCCGCACACCAGGTAGTAACAGCCGTCGGGGCCGCGAGCCAAGCCGTTGGCGCCGTGCTCGGGATGCCGCAGAGCGGTCCAAATCTGCGGATCGCCGTCGGCGGCGCCGTCGCCATCGGTGTCGCGCAGACGCATGATCGAGTCATCGCCACTGCAGACGAGGTCGGGCCCGTCAAAGTACATGCCGTGCGCGCCGCTGGCCGGCACGGACGAAAACAGCGTCGCGCGATCGGCCCGCCCGTCGCCGTCGGTGTCGTGCAAGGTTTTGACGTAACCGGCGCCGGCGACCACAACCCGGCCCTGGGCGTCGAGGGTCATCGAGAAAATGTCGTGCGCCAGCTCGTCGTCGGCGTACAGAGAAACCTCGAAACCCGACGGCACGCGAATTCCCGCTTCGTCGCCGCGAAGCACCACGCCTGGTCCCAGCGTCAGCAATGCAACCAGACACACGACGCACAGACGGGCCATCGGCGGGAACCCCGGGGCGGAAGAATAGGCAAGCAGAACGTGTTGTTCATGCTAGCCCGAGAGGCCGCCCAGAACAATCGCCCGGGATTTCGCGAAACGACGCCAGATGCGCGCGTCAGCCGCGAACCGAGACGCCCCAGCCCACGCCACGGCGAGGATAAGGGCGATAGTAATAGGGATACGGCGGCCCGTAGTAATAGGGCGGCGGCATGAGATACGGATCGGGCACCATCATCGGCGGAGCCCCATAAGCCGCCGGATACGCCGCTGCCGCTGGTGGAGCCTGCATAATTTGCACCACGCGCGGACTGACGCGCTGCTGTTGCAGGACAATCAGATCGGTGGCTCGTAGCGGCGCAGCCATGCCGTGATTCTGCACGTGGGTGACGATGACGTCTTCGGACACTCCAGCTCGGGTCATCGCGATGACGTCGTCCATCGAGACCGCGCCGGCCGGCGCCGGTCGTCCGAGGCGGGCTTCGATCTCGGCCCGGTTGCGAGCTTCGATTTCGTCGAGGCTGCCGCCGACTGCCGCGCCCGAGAGAGCGCCGACTCCTGCGCCGATGGCCGCTCCCGCGCCTGTGTTGCCGACGGCATTGCCCACGAGCGCCCCCACTCCGGCGCCGGTCAGACCGCCGACCAGCGCGCCTTGATCCGATCGATACGGCGAGTTGCAGGCGGGCGCCACGGCAAGAATCGACAATGCGGCGAGCGCGATTGCGGCGGACGAGCGGCAGGGCATGAAACACCTTCCTGGGCGAATATCGCCACGGTGTCGGGACGAAAAAACCGGAGGATGATATCTCGGGGGCATCGCAGGGGCGAGACGGAAAGCTGGGGCGGAATAGTCCGAGAATTCGCCCCGCAGGTCAAGAGATGCTCGGCGAGGCGGCCGGCTTTATGAAGCCCGCCGCCATCCGGGTGCCTGCTGGCGAGGCATACTGCCGTGATAGCACCCGCGGAAGACTCCATAGCCTAGAAGGCTACGGATGCTCGGCCCGCCACTGGGCCCACTTCTTCAGGGCCTCTTCGCGACGAGCCGGATCGTTGAAGATCAACGTCGCCACCTGAAACAGCGTGGTGGCATTTGGCTGGGCGGATTGAAATCCGTAATCGCGGATGTTCTGCCCCGTCAAATGCACGGCCACGGCCAGCGCGATGTCGCGAATCTGCAAATCGACCTGGCGGGGCGGGTTGTTGGCCTGGAACGTGCCGCAACTAGTCTTGTCCGACAGCAGCCGCTCGATCATCGGCAACTCTTCTTTGCCGCCGAACCGGCCCGCGATCAGGATCGCGTATTGGCGAGTGTTGGAGTGGTTGTGCTCGTCGCTCAACACCCGCGTGGCCAGCACCAGTGCCTCGCTCTTGAGCTCATACGCCGCCGCGAAGAGCAGGTTCTGCACGGTCGCCGTGGGGCTGGCGTCTTTGACGACCCAACGGCCCAGCAACTTTTTCAGCATCGGCGACCAGACGCCGCTGGCGGCATTTTTCTGAAACACGGGCTGATAGATCATCCAGGCGTACACTTGCACGCCCAGTTGCTCATCGATGCTCACGTCTTGCGATCCGCCAACCAGCAACATGCTGGCCACGGTGCCCATCGAAATCAGCCCCTCGCGCGGGCTTTGCATCGCCTGCTGACTGATCGACTGCGAACGCGCGACGACCGCCTCGCTGGCGGTCTTGGCGTCTTTGGAAAATGCTTCCATCAGCTCGGGCTCGGCCCGCTGCATCTCGACGAAGATCTGCCGCGCCTGGCGGCCGGAACCGAACATGCTCACGAACTGTTCCCAGCCAGGCAGCGTCTGCTTGCGCGTGCCGTCGTAATCGGCCAGAAATGCTTCCAGCCGATCGCGGAAGTCGGCCTCGGAAACCGCGGCCAGCACAGCCCGGGCCCGGACGCGCACCTCGGCATCGGCGCTCATGCAAGCCTCGACAAGCGCCGCGCGGCCGGCGACGCCCAGTTCGATAAGCCGCCGGGTGGCGCGCTCGCGCTCGGCGAACGACGCGGAGCCCAGTTGGCTGACCAGTCGGGCAATTTGCTCGATCGAGGCAGTCTCGACGGCGGCCGACTCGCCAGCGGGGGACGCCGCGGGTGCGCTGGCCGCATGGACTTGAGAGCTAAAGGGGAGCGGCAGCCCGAGAATCACAAGCGACAGAAATGGTAGTGCGAAAAGCGGAAAGGCTGGTGTCGGCCCGATTCGGCATGCCCGAAAATTCATCGTCGCTGCTCCACAATTGACCCCGGCTAGTGAACTCCCTCCACTTCGCGCAAGCGGGCGAACGTGTCGCCGCCCGTTCCGCTCGTATTTCCTTGACGTGCCTTGGGGTGGCAGTCAACCACCTGAGGCAACTTCGCGGCAAAGCCTGGGCCAACACCGTTATTGTACCCGGGTGTGCAAGTTAGAGTCTAGATTAGTCCGCCTGGGCGGGTGATCGCAGTCCGGGGACAGTACTCGAAACCTCGCTCGCCACCAGCCCGCAGAATCGCGATAAATTGCATCATGCTCGCCCGCGACGCCGGGTGCCGGGTGCCACTGTTGGCTCGCCCAGCGGTGTGTCTTTTTCGTGGCCCTTGCGGCATGATTCGTCAATCAATGGCCGCATCGAATTCGTCGAGCCCATGTAGTAACACGGTTGCCAGATTGCGGAGGACACCGGCTCGATCAGGCCTCACGGTTGCTCAACAGGGAAGCACTGCTGGACGCAGCCGATTGCCCGTGTTTTTGCCGCCGATAGACAAAACGGCGGCCCTGGTGCATCAGAGTACCAGAGAGGAAGCACTCGATGGCCGAAAACTCCCCGCCGGAGTTCGATGCGGTGCCGTTCGAGCGATTGATTGCGCAAGATCGCGAAGCATTGATCGCCATCGCGAACGCGGTCGTGCGCGATCCTCACGAGGCCGAAGATATTGTCCAAGAGACCATCGCCGCCGTGTGGCTACGGCTGCCGGCGATCGCGCCGGAAAAAGTCAACCATTATCTCTGTCGAGCCATTCGTCAGAACGCAAGGAAAAGAAAGTCTCGCCGCCGGGAGCACGCGGCGCTCGAGGGAATCATCGAAGCGGCGCAAATTGAAGACCGCGCGGCCGGTGGGCTGGTCGATCCGTTCGACCTCAATGAGGCCATTAGCGCGCTTCCCTTAGCGCAGCGAAACGTGATCCGCATGAAGTATTACTTTGGCATGACCTTCGGCCAGATCGGCGTTTCCTTGTCGA
>JANNQN010000436.1:0-14258 GCA_031400775.1 Planctomycetia bacterium
TGAATCGAGCAGGACCTGCCACGCGACCTCGCTGGGAAGGTGCGGCGAAAGATCCAGCGGTGTATCGCCAAAATTCCAGCAGATAAAAACCGTCGCTCCGTCAGCATGCCGCTCGGCGATCAGCACGTGCTCATCCTCCAACACCGTCACGCGACCTTGCTCCCGCGCCGGTTGTCGAATGGCTGGCGTTTCGCGCCGCAGCCGCAGTAGCTCCTGATAGAACCGCCACAGCACGGCGTGGCGTCCGCTCGTGGCCAGCGAACGATTGAGTCGCGACGCCGCGAATGTTTCAGGCGACTGCGGATCGACACCTTGAGTGGGCCAGTCGTGCTCCAAGAATTCCCGATCGCGTCCTGCATGAACGGCCGCGGCCAGCTTGGGATCGAGGTGGCTGGTGAAGAAATAGAACGGCGCCGGATCGTCGTATTCCTCGCCCATGAATAGAAACGGAATCGCCGGCGACAGGATCGTGGCGGCGGCCGCCAGCTTGAGCCCTTCGAAATCCACTAATCTTCCCAGCCGCTCGGCCCGGGGACGATTGCCGACCGTATCGTGATTGCCGGCGAAAGCCACGAATCGATCGGCAGGAATGTCGGCCGAGTCGGCTCCCCAGCGACAGCCACGGTACTTCGAAT
Organism: Planctomycetia bacterium; assembly: GCA_031400775.1. GTDB lineage: Bacteria > Planctomycetota > Planctomycetia > Pirellulales > PALSA-1355 > PALSA-1355. Next base: position 636 of record JANNQN010000436.1, read on the forward strand.
GTTGACCGGTCAGCACAAAGCCGCGCTGGTACGCCTTGGAAAAATCCGACAGGCGGCCGAAGTCGCCATAGTACGCGGACTGCTCGCCGGTCAGCAGGGCCTGCAACGAGTGTTGAAAGTCGTCCAGCAATAGCGCGTCGAGACCATAACCGCCCATCTGCGACGATCGCACGATGCGCGGGTCGTTGCTGTGATGTTCCGCGATCGTGACCACGCGGCGGTTCAGGGCGCGGCCGCACTCGCGCACGGCATCGGCCAGCTCGCTCAACAGGGGCCGCGCCGATTCGTCGTAGATGGCGTGCGTGGCATCGAGCCGCAGGGCGTCGATATGAAACTCTTCCAGCCAATAGACAGCATTGCCGACGAAAAAATCGCGGACCGCGTCGCTCCCTGGTCCGTCGAAATTGATGGCCGGCCCCCAGCCCGTGCGGTGCCGGTCGGTAAAGTAGGGGCCAAACTCGGCCAGGTAGTTTCCCTCGGGCCCCAGGTGGTTGTAGACCACGTCCAGAACCACGGCCAACGACCTCGCGTGGCAGGCATCGACTAGCGACTTGAGCCCCCATGGTCCGCCATAGGTATTCTGCGGCGCGTAGAGATGCACGCCGTCGTATCCCCAGTTTCGCCCGCCGGGAAACTGAGCGACCGGCATTAGCTGAACAGCCGTCACGCCGAGGCTGACTAGCTCGTCCAAGTGTTCGATCATGGCGCCGAACGTGCCGGCGGGGCTAAACGTGCCCACGTGCGATTCATAGATCACGAAATCTTGCCAGGCCCGGCCGCGCCAGTTCTGGTCGGTCCAGGCGAACTGGCTATCGGTGACAGCCGACGGACCATGCAATCCCTCGGGCTGAAACCGCGAAGCCGGATCCGGTCGATCGACCGCGTCGTTCAAGCGATAGAAGTAGCGAGCGCCGGGAGCGAGATCCGCCACGCAAGCGTGATAGTATCCACCGCCCACCGGCCGCATCGCGATCAGCGAGCGAGAATCATCGACGAGCCTGAGCGCGATCGATCTTGCCGTCGGGGCCCAGACGGTAAAGTCTGTCTCGCCACTCGAGTGGCGTATGGCGCCAATTGCTCGGCGGCAATCAGAAGCATCGTTCAATGTTTTGCTCCGCACGCGCGAAGTGAATTGGCCAGCGTCTCTGCTGCTTACGCTGATTCCTTGGCGTCCCGTAATTGAATGAGCGCCCCGAGCGGCAGATAAACCCAATCCGGGCGGTTATTGAGCTCGTAGCGCAGCTCGTACACGGCTTTCTCCAACAGACAGGCTTCCAGCAGCCGGTCGAATTCATCGTCCGAGGCCGGCAGGAAGACCGCGCCTTCCGCCGCGCGCAAATAGGCCCCCAGAAATCCTGCGCTCATCCATTGGTACCATTCCTGCGCCAATCGCTGGATGCGGTCGCTGTCGGCAGGCGACAGCTCGATCATGCTCGCGGCCCCGGCACAGGCGGCGTAGTGGAAGGAGCGAATCATGCCCGCCACGTCGCGCAAGGCGAGCAGTTTTTGTCGCCGCTGGCTGAGCGGCCGGCTAGGTTCTCCTTCGAAGTCGATGATGACAAAGTCGTCGCCGGCGACGAGCACCTGGCCCAAATGGTAGTCGCCGTGGCAGCGAATCTTGGCGGCGTGGATGGGTTCGGTCGCAGTCCGCCGCAACTGCTCGTTGCGAGCCGGTTCCAGCGCCAGCACGCGAGCCGCAAGGTCGCCGACCGGGGCGTTCAGTCCGGGCAATTGCTTTCGCAACAGCGCGAATGTCTCGGCAGACAGAGCGCTAGCGTCGTTGCACCACCGCGATTGATCGACCTTCGAAAACGGCTCGGGAGCAAAGTCGGGATTGTCGGTCTCCACGGCCAGCGCCAGGTGCATTTCGGCCGTCCGCGTGCCCAGCCGTTGAGCGTCGTTCAATGACCGGCCCAGCAACTGCCAGGCCAGCGGCGGAATCGGCCGTCGCGCAGCCTGCTGCAAGCGAGCTCCAGCCAATTGCGCTTGCTGGCTCGGTTCGTCGGGCAGAGGGATCGTGCGCGCCAGAAACTCGTCCACCCGAGCGAGCATGTGCCGCCAGGCGTCTCCCTGGTTGGGAACAAATGCCTGCAATGCAGCCAGCGTCCAGGGCGGCCCGTTCGCGCGACGATACTCGATCGTGCCGGACAGCGCCGCCGTGTGGGCGAATCCACGCTCGGTGAGATACGCGGCGATTTCCACATCGGGATTCGTGCCAGATTCCAGACGACGATACAGCTTGAGAATCAGTCTCTCGCCGAACGCCACCGAGCTGTTGCTCTGCTCGGCGTCGATTTGGCTCGGCGAAAGATGTTGCTCGGGTTGGTCGGCGAGCGTGTGAAAGGCGGCCGATTGCCAGGCGGATATTTCTCCCTGCAATCCCGGCAGCCGAGTCTGCGACCTAACAATCGCCAAAAGCGATCGGCAAAAGTCCGCGTCGATGAGCGGATCGATCAGCAGGGCCGTCCCGCGCGAGCCGGCAAACCGCACTCGAGCCCAGGCCTGATCCGCATTGGTCGCGGCGAATTGCTCGGCCCGATCGGGCGCGACGTAGCCGAGCGGAACCTGGTAGACCTCGCTGGGGCCGGCGGTGAATTCGATCTCGACTAAGAGCAGCCGCGTGTCCGGGGTGATCGCGATCGCCTCGACGATCTTCAAGGCGCGGATCGTGCGTGCCTTCGCGCCAAACCAGCGCCGCGTCACGATTTGCCGCGCGATGGCCGCCTCGAGCTGAGCCTGCAACTGGCCGCCAATCGCTCGATCCCAATCCCAGGCAGAGGGACATTCGAGAGTAGGCAAGTCCAACCGCGACGCGCGGCCCTGTGCATCAACCGTTTCTGACACGGGTCCTCCTTGCCGACCGCTCACTGCTTTGCGGGCGGCAAACGTCAGACTTGCTCAACGCGAAACAAGTGCGCACTCAACTGCCGCGGATCCAACTCCACGAAGTTCCGCGCTCCTTGCCAGGTAAACGTCGTGCCGGCCAGCAAATCGTGGAGCTGGTAGGGTCGGTCGGGATCGAGCCCCAATTCGGCCAGCGGCAGTTCGATGAATCCTCGCTGCAACTCGTGGAAATTCAAGTTCACGACCGCCAGAACCAGATTTTTTCCGTCCGGGCTTTGCTTGCTGTAGCAAATCAACTGCTCGTTGTCGAGCGGATGGAACCGCAAGTGCGAGTCCGATTGCAGCGCCGGATTCTCGCGACGAGCCCGATTGACCGAGGTGATCAACTGGCGAAGACTGTCGGGCCGGTCGAAATCCCACTCGCGAATCTGGAATTTTTCGGAGTCGAGATATTCCTCGCTGCCCGATTCCCGCGGGCGGTTTTCCAACGTCTCATACGCCGGGCCGTAGATCCCGTAGTTGGATCCCAACGTGGCCGCCAGCACGAACCGGGCCGCAAACGCGGCGCGGCCGCCGACCTGCAAGTGCTCGGGCAGGATGTCGGGCGTGTTGGGCCACAAATTGGGCCGGAAGAATTGGCGGACTTCGGTCTGCGTCAGTTCGGTCAGATACTCGGTCAACTCGGCCTTCGTCACTCGCCAAGTGAAATACGTGTACGACTGGCTAAAGCCGAGCTTGGCCAGGCGATACATCACCTTGGGTCGGGTGAAGGCCTCGGAGAGGAAGATCGTCTCGGGAAATTGCGATTTGACCTCGCCGATCAGAAATTCCCAAAAACCAAACGGCTTGGTGTGTGGGTTGTCGACACGAAATATGCGAACTCCCTGTTTACACCAGTAGAGCACCACGTCGGTCAGCTCGCGCCACAGCGCCCGCCAGTCGGACGTTTCGAAATCGAAGGGGTAGATGTCCTGATATTTCTTCGGTGGGTTTTCGGCATACTGCACCGTACCGTCGGGCCGCTGCCGAAACCACAGCGGGTGTTCGGTGACATAGGGATGATCGGGCGAGCATTGGAACGCGATATCGAGCGCCACGTCGATGCCGTGCCCGCCGGCGGCGGCGATCAACTTGTGCAGATCGGCCAGCGTGCCCAACTGACGATAAATCGCCTTGTGTCCTCCCTCGCTCGAACCAATCGCCCAGGGGCAGCCGTCGTCGTCCGCTGCGGCGACTACTGCGTTGTTCTTTCCTTTGCGAAATGTCTGGCCGATCGGATGAATGGGGGGCAGATATAGCACGTCGAAACCCATCTCGGCCAGGCGCGGCAGCCAGGCGATGACATCGTCGAACGTTCCGTGGCGACCCTCGGCGGCGCATGAGCGCGGAAACAACTCGTACCAGGCGCTGAAGCCGCCCCGCCGGCAATCGACGACCAGCGGCAACACGGGGTCGCTATAGGTCGCCAACTCATGATCCGGATAGCGCTCGCTCAGCTCAACAAGTCCGGACACCTGTGCCAACAGCGCATCAGAGCTATCGAAGCCGGCCGTGAGTCGCGTCTGCCATTCGGTGAGCTTCGCTCGATCGGGGCCTGCGGCGCGCTGCGCGGTCTCGCCCACCAGCTTGGCACCAATCTTCAGATCGACCGCCACATCCTGGCCGGCGGCAATCCGTTTGCGCAGATCGCGGAGCCAGGTTTCAAAAGCGTCGACCCAGCCCAGGACCGCGTATTCGAAACGTCCCGTTTCGGGGGTCTCGAACTCGCCGCGCCACTCGTCGTTGCCCAGGTCGCTCATGGGCCAATGGCGCCAGGCACTTTCGCCTTGTTTGCGAGTGAGCAGGGCGGCCCGCACCACGTCCTGGCCATCGGCCACCACATGGGCCGTCACGACAACGCGCCCGCCCTCGGTGCGTTTGATCGGAAAGCGACCGCAGTCCACAGCCGGCTCGACCTGTTCGATCGCCACGCGCCGGCGGCCATCGTGGGCCCGCGAATCTGGCATATCCATAATATTCGTCCGTCAGGGCGGCTTGGGCCGCTCGTCCGCCGTTTCCAATCCGGCGATTTCGAGCGAGGCATCCATCTGTGCGCCTGGGCGAGAGAGCGCCCGGCCAGAGAACTTGCCCATTCGGCAAGGCTCTCGTAATAGTACCACTCAAATCGCGCGTTGTCCAAAAATCGGCTTGACCAGCGTGCTATTCTTCGAAAGGAACGCGGTGCGGCCGGTGTGGCTGAAAATCGCATTCTGTCGGCAGTTCCCCTCGCCAGCGGATCCGAAGGCCCAGGGCGCAGTCCGCGGCGCCTTGTCACCTTCGCCACGAGAAATTAGGATAGCTCCTTCTCACTCCCCTGTAGCTCAGTTGGTAGAGCAGCCGGCTGTTAACCGGCTTGTCGTAGGTTCGAGTCCTACCGGGGGAGCTTTCTTGACGGGCTGGCCGTCCGGCTATCAAACCAATGTTGGCGCGCCAGCCCGAGGAGCAAGCCATGACTCCGGAAGCTGCTTTAGCGCGGCAAATCGAGCTGTACCGGAATATGACCGGCGCCGAGCGACTGCGGATCGCCCTCGATCTGCACGAGTTTGCGTGCGAGGTGGCTCGGGCAGGGATCCGGCGGCAGTTTCCCGCGGCAGATCCGGCGGAAGTCGAGCGCCACTTGCGCAGGCGCATTGAGCTGAGCCGGTCATGAGGACCGAAAGCGAACTGCTCATTGACGTGCTCGGTCGACTGAACCGTGCCGGAATCGATAGCATGCTGACCGGCTCGATGGCCAGTAACTACTGGGGAATCCCGCGAACCACGCACGACCTCGATTTCGTATTGGTCCTGCAGCCGAGCCAAGTAGAGCAATTCGTCGCCGCGTTTGCTACTGGATTCTTTATTCAGCCGGAATCCGTTCGCGCGGCTTTTCATCCGCCGCATCAATTCAACGTGCTGGACGAGCAGTCGGCGCTCAAAGCCGATTTTTGGCTGTTGCGCGACAATGCCTTCGAGCAGACGGCTTTCGCGCGCCGCGTCGCCGTCGACCTCTTTGGCGTCCGTGCTTGGATTGCCACAGCCGAAGACGTAATCCTGCACAAACTCTATTGGAACAGCCTCAATCCATCCGATCGCCAGCTTGAGGATGCGGCCGGCGTTTGGATGGTTCAGTCCGGCGCGCTCGATCGCGCATATCTGGCGCTTTGGTCGTCGGCCTTGCACGTCGAGGAAGCATGGAACGATTTGGTTTGCGGTAAGGTCCGGCCGAAGTCAACCTGATCCGTGATCGTCAGCCAGGTCCCTTCGTACAGGGCCCCCGTGCCTGTTAACCGGCTTGTCGTAGGTTCGAGTCCTACCGGGGGAGCTACGTTCGGAAAGGAACCCTCCTCGAAAAATGACGGCTGCACCGCAGGGAGCCAGTCTCAGCCCGCACGCCGAAGCTCGCTCGCGCATACCGCTCGATCAGCTCCTCGCATGCGTTCACCGCGGGTAGAACTTCGCCAGGAACCGTGCGAATCCTGCGGCGGCACCCGCGTCAAGATCTTCGCTTGCGAGGTTCACGGCGAATGCCAACTTGGACGACAAGATCGCGGGCGTGAAGTTCTGCGGCACATGCACCGAACGCACACCGACCTCGATCGAGTAGCGCCCCAACAGTTCAAGCGGAATTGGCGCGCTCAGATGCAAAGAAATGGCCGTGGGCGAAAAAATGGAGAAAGATTCACCGGGCGCTAGACGTGGGGGAGGGGCGCGTTGTTACAATCGTGACTATTGCAAGCCTGCATCGATTCCAGGCTCAGTCCAATTGGGAACTGGCGGCCTAAGGGACTGCGGTTTCCAGACTTGGGTAAGCCGTGGAAAACCTCGCCATGGGTTCGCGTTTATCAAACTTCGATAAATGCCGGCCGAAATCCTTGACAATACCGATCTGGCATGTAAAACGTGAACTAAACTGACCTGGCATGTATCCGGTGAACAACTAAGTTTCTGGAGTAGCTAACGAATTCGGTACGGCACACCTTCGCGTCTTTGTCCTGCAAGGGAATGCTAGTGAGTGCATGCTCGGGCTAACAGCACGTTATGCCCCCCTCGGACAACTTCACCGTCCTCTGACTCGCGCCACGAAAACTCTCGGGCAAGCGACTGCGGACTTTTTGGGCAGTCACGCGATCCGGCCGGCTGAAACGGCGCAAGGCACCGATCGATGTGACTTTCCGCCTACGTTCGGTTCGGTCGCAATTCCGCCGAGTCACCGGCGCCAGCTCGACGTGGACGTTTCACCAGGATTGCTACGCAAGACTTCTTCACCATCGATTTTGGCTTCACTGGGAGAATGCTCATGATACTGAATTCACCACGGACCCGCCTGCAACGGCGACTTGTAGTCCTTCTGGTCACGCTCGCCGCCCTAGTGGCGACCGCAACGCCGGGTTCGGCGACGGTCCTGATCTTCGACGGAAGCACATTTCCCAGCGAACCTGACCCAGGAGTGGGCGACCCATTGGAAGGCGCGAAGGTCGATCAAGGCTATGGCGACCGAGTGACCGGTTCTCCGGACCTCTACGGCAACTTCCTTGAAGGGGCCGGGTGGACGCCCAACGTCGTGGCTGAGTATGGGCCAATTGTCGGTACAGACTGGCCCGTCATGTGGCGATTCGATTTCGGCGACCTGGTGAACGTCATTTACATGCCGGAAATCACGACCAACACCCTCACCGTGACGCTGATCGCCGACCCTGGTTACAACGTGCAGCTCTACGGATTCGACCTCGGCGGTTGGCCGGACTCGGATTACACGATCAACTCGGTGACGGTGACACAGATGGCCGGCGTCGAGGACGAGTTTTTCAGGCAGGACGACGTGCTCGTGTACGGCGCAAGCGATCCGTTCCATACGTCGTTCGGCTTCGAGCCTTTGCAGGGCCAGATTCTGCGAATCACGATCGATAGCAGCAATCTCGGGGCCGCCAGCGAAAATATCGGAATCGACAACATCAGCTTCGGCCAGATTCTGGTCCCCGAGCCGTCGACGTTCGCACTGGCCACGCTGGGCATTCTCGGTGTCATGGCCTACGCTCGACGCAAGGACACGGTCCTCGGCCGGGATCTGAGCAAAAGTCAGGGGCTCACGGCGCCCGACGGACCGCGGTAGAATCACGAGCGCCGCTCCCCGAAAAAGCGAGCATTGTTTCGAAGAGGGTTCCTTTCGGGGAGCTAGACCTAAGTTTTGCTGAAACGAAACGTTACGTTACCTGCCCGCGTGAGGCAGTGCGGGCTGAAAGCATCCGAGAATCCGGTAGTCTACCGGAATCGGAGTCACAGGAACCCCGCACTATGTCGAACGCACCTCTTCGCATCCCGTCCTATCACCATCCACAAGCCCAGCAGCCAAGCGGTCGTTACTCTTGACGATCGCGATTGATTTCTATCTTACCTGGCCTGGGATCGTCTTCGCCGATTGCGCTTGTGCCATTTCGCGTTTGCTGGTATCGAAGTCGCGAATAGGTTTGGGCGACCACGAGTTGCAGGGAGGATACGTGCGATGAAGTTCTTTTGGCTAGCTTTGATTGCTTGTGGCATTGGCGCCGGCGCGGCTTTCGTGGCAGTCGAGGCAACACCGCCGGCGAATAAGGCGGCCGAAACCGAGGCGGCGCTTATGCGGGCGAAGCTCGCCAGCACGCAGAAGATTGTCGAAGGGCTCATGGTTCGAGACTTCAAACTCGTTCGGCGCGGAGCTCAGGAATTGGAGAAGATTTGCAACGCAACCGAGTGGCACGCCGAGGAAGATCAAGTCTACGCGCACTACCGGACCGAACTGCGGCAGACGGCCAAGAAGCTCGCCGAACTTTCACAGGGAGAAGACCGCGACGGAGCGGCATATACCTACATGCATTCAATCACGACGTGCATTAGCTGCCACGACTACTGTCGTGACGTGCTGCGAATTGCCCACAACCCCCCGGACCTGCAACGAATCCCGTCACAGGACGCGGACGGCGAACATCCTTCGACCATCATTCGTCGCTAGCGACTTTTGCCGTCGCTCCCCAATCGGTACGACCCGTGAAACACAGCCTCTTCGGCGGCGTATCGCCCTATAGCTTGATGATCGCCGCCGCAGCTCCGCCGGTGCTGATCGTCATCGGTACTGGCGTGCTCCCCGAAACCTGATCCATGTGTTATGAGAGTCTTTAGCGCCCTAGTGGGCAAGGAGACTCTCGATGAAACGGAAGCGACACAGTCCCGAGCAGGTCATCCGGAAGCTGCGTGACGCCGCCCGAATGATGCCTGCGCTCAGCTCACGAATCTTTGGGAATCAGAAAGCTGAGATGATGGGCGGCATGGATCAGCGCGAGATCATTCCATTGTTGTTTCGTGAGAGCGCCGAAAAAGGGATGCGGGAAAGGCGTGGTCGTCATTGCCTGAAAAGTCGAGATTTCGCGGCGGAACTGCTCGACGGCAACGGACTCGTCATGAGTGGGTCCGGGGAGCCACCACTGGGGAACCTTGATGCCCGCCTTCATTCGTCGCTGGCGAAAGATACGTTGCAGGATCATGGGGCCCAAGAATTTGCGGATGATCCAGGCTGCCCGGTGATCGTTGCCTCGATGGGCCGTTCGTAGTCCTTCTCCAACGTGGTCCACGACTTGCGAGAGATCCCAGTTCCCGGCGCGATCATAACCAGCGCGCTGTAGGTGGTGGATGTCGGCCAAGGCTTCCGTCCAGCTCTTGAAGTCTAGCTGGCGTCTTTGAAGTGTCGGATGAGACACGGTCGGCTCCCTCGCTCGAACGTCGCCAGCGATTCACCCCCACCAGCTCTCGTCACTGCATTTCCGGACCAGAGAGACTCTTGAGGAATTCGATCACCGAACGGCGCTCATCCGCGGTCAATCGATCGCCAAAAGTATGGCCCATGTTTCCGTGCCCCAATCCTTTCGCGTCGTAGATTGCGCCGTGATCAATCGCAGCCTGGGAGAAAAATGGCTTGCCCGCCGCGTCTGCCGCACTCTTCTCGAATTCGGATCGCGACAACGACCGATAGAGCATGCCGCCCCTTGCAAGATCGTAGGCATGGGGGTCGCGGTTGTCGCGGGCCCAGATTTCCGGTCGTAGTTCCGAGTTCAGAACGGTATCGAGCGTGGGAACGGATCCATTGTGAAAGTACGGCGCAGATGCCCACACGCCGACCAAGGGCGGGGCGACATATCCCGCCTTGGCAGGTACGGTGGCGTGGGGTACCAGCTCCGGTTTCCCCTTGGCCGTGAAATAGGCTGCTAGCTTGTTGATATGGTCCGCGATGGGCCTGAGCTTCTGGAGGGTTGTGTTATAAGATTCATCCGTCTTCACGTTTCTCAGCACATGGGAGAAATTGTAAGCCACGGCCCACGAGCCGGGTTGCCCCAGATCGCTTCGTGACGGCTTCTTGGCATAGGACCCGTGGCAGGTCTTGCACGTCGTAAAACCCTGGGTTTCCGCCGGCGGGGTGCGGCCATGAAACAGGTCCGCCCCCTTTCGAACCAATTCGGCGTCGAGCGTTTCGGGAAACGGCGGAGATTGGGTCTCTCGCGCGAATGCCAGCGCCTTGGCAACGGACTTGACGTGCTCCTCGTGGTCGGCGTTCATCTCAGGATGTGCGATTGTAAAGTTGATGGAGAAACTAGCGGCATCATGGATGCCGGCATCCGCATACCAATAATCTTTTGTTTTGTACTTCATCAACCACCAAGGCATGGGATCCACCGGCGGTAGCTCGGCCGATTCGAGCAGGGCTTGCAATTCCGTCTTATCCTTGGCAAGAACCATGCCCTCGTTCGCTGGGTCCGCCAATTGCGCAGCGAAACGCCAGACCGCGTACGGCCCGAAGTTGTCGCCTCGGGCTCGCGCATGCTTCGGGTCGGATTGATTGATGTGGTTGTTTCCAAGTCCGGCCACGACTTGACCATTGACGACCCCAGCGTGGCAACCAAAACAGTTGCCATTGACCACTTGCACCCCGTCGCGAACGAACACGCTTTCGCCTAAACCGAAGCCGGGGTCGGCGCCGGCTGTCCGGTTGGGAGGCGAGGGGAAGCGCCCCGAGGAGTAGAACCTCCCTTCGGAAGATTCCGGATCGTAGCCAAGGTCTTTCTGTGATGCGGTCAAGGCACGGACCATCATCCGCGCGGAGGCTACTGGAAAGCCGGCATGAAAGAGGCGACCCGCGAAGATCTCTTGCATTCCCTCATGAGCGGCCGCCGAGTGGGATTCCTCGTCGAAGCCGTAATACGCTAAAGGCTCCTTGGAAAACCCCACGGTCGCCGCAAATGCGATCAGCATTCCCGTTACATATCCGATGCATCGCTTCGTTCGCACGTTGTTCGAACCGGGCCGGTCATGAGAAGACATGATGATGTACCCTTCAATGGACATTCTTTTTTTGGACATTCGAGTCGGCCTGAGTAGGCACCGACGCTTCAATTCGCGTTTCATTGTCACGCGGCCGTCTTGCGCGCTATACTGGGTCATCGTCTTGAACGCTTCCTGCGATCCAGACTCGCAATGGGCACGATTGTATCAACGCGGCCCCCCCCGCGACTAGCGCTCCGTGAATTCTTCTCCATTTTTCCCGCCACTGTTCCGGACTCCTGATTCCCATGGACGGAATCACGGCCCAGCAGATACTTTTCACAGATTCGGCACCGGCAGCGTGCGGGCCGCTCCTATGAGACCAGCCTGTTTCGGGTGTCACGGCGGCGGACCGCCACCGAGATGGCGAGCTGCTGGCGATTCGTGTGACCGAGCCATTCCCAGGGCGCGTCCCATTTGCTGGCGGCGTTTCAAAGCGGCCGGTTCAACTTGGCGCTGCCGTTCGCGCGAGTGATAATTCCGGAAGAATCAAGATATGCTGATTGTCTGCTCGCCAGTCAGGTCGTCGCTTGTGTAAGGATACATTCAGGGAAAAACTACTATGCAGGTGATCGGAGCGGGTTTCGGGCGAACCGGGACCATGTCGATGCAGGCTGCTCTCGAAATATTGGGCTACCGCTGCTACCACATGAAGGAGGTCACAGAGCACGCGGGCCATCTGCAAGCGTGGCACCAGCTCGTTGCCGGTCGCGCTCTCATGGATTGGCAGACCCTCTTTAGGGACTTCGAAGCAACGGTCGATTTTCCGGGCTGCACCTACTATCGAGAATTGCTGCGAGAGTTTCCCAACGCCAAGGTGGTTCTGAACATTCGCGATTCAGATCGCTGGTTCGACAGCTTCTTGACGTTGCAGCAAACGACCGATCGTTTTCGCGTTTTCCGCTTTATCCCCCGTGCCCGACGCTTTCTCGATTTTGTCGATTTACTGTTGCCGAAGGTGTTCACCGATTCGCGTGATCGAGCACGTTGCATCGGGGTTTTCGAGCGGCACAATCGTGAAGTGCAAGAGTACGTGCCGGCGGACCGCCTGTTGGTCTTTCGCGTGCAGGACGGCTGGGAGCCGTTGTGTAAATTCCTCGGGCGCGAAGTGCCAACGGGAATCCCCTTTCCGCACCTGAACGAAGGCAAGGAAACGCTCGAAGCTCTGGCCCGCGAGCGCCTGTTTGGCCGCTGGATCCGCGCGGCACGAATCGGGGTGGCGGCCGGCGCGCTGATGGTGCTGCTATGGTGGCTGCTCCGGTGAGGCTGGGGCCCGGAAGTGTCTCGACCTCAGGTACTAGCGCCGAGCGTTCGTCGACGCAGCACGATGCCGAGTCAAACAGTCTCGAAAGCCGTTCCATTGCTGCTGCTCGTAGCAGGGCCAGATACGCCCACAATTGGCAGCAGCCGATCATTCCGGCAATACGGCTGTCTTTTCGGGACGCCAGAACGGTCCCAACAATGGGGTGACTTTTCGGGTGGCGCTAGCGGTGCCGGAATAGTGTCCACTTGCGGGACTCCCAGAATCGGTTGAGTTACTGGTGCATCTGCACTTCCCGCCCTACCGCCAGGGTCCGTTCCGGGTCACGTTGACGAAGGACGTCCCATCGAAACGGAACACGCCGCCGGAGCACCCGAGCCAAAGAGTGCCGTCCTTGTCCTCGAAAATGCTCTGCACCCAGTAGTGCGGGGGCAAGCCGCTGTTTTTCCAGAACACCGTGAAGGACGTCCCGTCGTAGCGAGATACGCCGTGCTCGGGCGTGGCGATCCACATGTTGCCCGCCCTGTCTTCCAGCATGGTGTAGACGCGGTCGTAGACGAGCCCGTTCTTCGGCGTGAAGTTCCGAAACGTCGTGCCGTCGTAGCAGCTCACGCCGCCCGTGTCGCAGCCGAGCCAGACCCGGCCGCGGCGATCGCCGCGGATGCACATCACCTTGTTGCCGACCAGACCGTCTTTGGTGGTGTAGATCGTGAACGACTTGCCGTCGTACTTGCGGGCTCCCTCGCCGTCCATGCCGAACCAGATGTTGCCGTCGCGGTCCTCGAACATGGTAAAGGCCAGCTGCGGTGAAATCAGGAGCATACGAGCGCCGACCGCCGGGGGATCGGGCTCGACCTTCGCCGAGGGGATCGGGAAGGCGACGAACGATTTCCCCTTCCCCCCGCCCGCGTCGAAGCGACAGACTCCATCGGCCGTGCCGACCCAGAGGGTGCCCGCCTTGTCCACCATCATGCTCCACGCGTGGTCGTTGCTCAGGCCGTCGGCCACCCTGTAGTTGGTGAACACGCCGAGGTGGTAGCGGCTGACGCCGGCCGAGGTGCCCAACCACACGTCGCCGTCGCCCGTCTGCACGATTGATCGGACCGACATGCCGGCGAGCCCGTCCTTGGTGGTGAACGCGACGAGGGACTTCC
>JANNQN010000437.1:0-57171 GCA_031400775.1 Planctomycetia bacterium
AGCCGCTCCAGGGCCGCGATTTCCAGGCTGCTGCCGTCGCCATCGAGGTAGTCGAAAATTCTCGGCTCGCAGACCATGAAACCGCCGTTGATCCAGCCTTCGCCGGCCTGCGGCTTTTCCGTAAAGTGGGCCACCAGATCGCCGTCAAACATCAAGCCGCCAAACCGCGCCGGCGGTCGCACGGCGGTCACCGTGGCGACTCGCCCCGAAGCCTTGTGAAACCGCAACAGATCTTGCACGTCGACGTCGCACACTCCATCGCCGTAGGTGACCATGAAGGTGCCCGCGTCCAGCCAGCGTTGCAGTCGTTTGACGCGGCCGCCCGTATTGGTGTCGTGACCCGTCTCGACCAGGTGTACCAGCCAGTCGTCGCACTGCTTGCTGTGCGTGTCGACCTGGCCGGTGGCCAGGTTCACCGTGATGTTGCTGTTGACGGCGTGGTAGTCGAGGAAGTGGCGCTTGATCGAGTCGCCCTTGTAGCCCAGCGCGACGATGAATTCCTTGAAGCCGTAATGCGCGTAGTGCTTCATGACGTGCCACAAGATCGGGCGACCGCCGATTTCGACCATCGGTTTAGGCTTCACCGTGGTCTCTTCTTGTAGCCGGGTGCCGAGGCCACCGGCCAGAATCGCAACGCGCATCGGACATCCATGTCGTATGGCGTGAAGGAAGTTATGCGGCCACGTCGCCGGCCGATCGGGCACAAAGAATCGTCCCAACTCTTGCGGCTCGCGCTCTATTCAAGAACAGCAAGCGGGGACGACGCACTTCGGGGGGGCTGATCGGCGAGCGTTTGGCGGTGCGGATATTACTGAATGCAACTCAGAGGGTCAACTCGGATAGCCGAGCCACCCCGCGACCGGTTTTCTCCGGAAGACTGCGAGGTTTGGCGAAGCTCCCGCACGGCCTTGGCGATGACTATAATGGCCAAATTGACCTGGGGATCGCAGCCGCTTGCGTCAGGTCGCCCAGTGCCAGCATTCAATTGAGGATTTGGACTTGATGCGATCGGCCGCCGCTTGCTGTTGGATGCTGTTGTCTCTGGCCGCTGCTACGACGTCTCTGGCCGCCGCCACGAAGTGCCTCGCCGCTGATGCTAATCGCCTGGTCTATCTCGACCAGAGCGATCCCTTCTACGTCTCGCGCAGCTTTCCCAAGCTCGTGACCCCGCAGTGGGTGGGCGAAGACGGCGTTGAGGCCGTGATCGTGCTCTCGATCGACGACCTGAAAGAAGACAAGCCGGGCGAGCACGAGAAGTGGGAGGTTTTCTTGCGGCCTGTGCTCGAGCGCCTGAAGAAAATCGACGGCCGGGCGCCCCTCAGCATCATGACCAACCGCATGGACCCGCGCCATCCGCGGCTGCAAAGCTGGCTCAAGGAGGGTTTGAGCCTGGAAGTTCACACCTACGACCATCCCTGTCCGCTCTTGCAAGGGGGCGACCTGGCCAAAGCCAAGGCGACGTACGACCGCTGCGTCGATCAGATTGCGGCGATTCCCGGCAACCGCGCCGTGGCGTTTCGCATGCCCTGTTGCGATTCGATCAATTCGCCCAGCCCAAGGTTTTACACCGAGATCTTCAACCGTCGCACGCCGGGGGGCAATTTCCTTTCGATCGACAGCTCGGTGTGCAACATCATCACGGCCGACGATCCGCAACTGCCGCGCGAGCTGGTATTGGACAATAAGGCTCAGGAGATCTTCCGCAAGTATCTCCCGTTCAAGTCGTTCGTCACGACGATCGAGGACTATCCCTATCCTTACCAGATTGGCGGCTTGTGCTGGGAGTTTCCCTGCGTGGTGCCCAGCGACTGGAGCGCGCAGAAGCTGCAAAAGCCCGACAACCCACAGACCGTGGCCGACTTCAAACGGGCCATCGACGCGGCGGTCGTCAAGCAGGGGGTGTTCACGCTGATCTTTCACCCGCACAAGTGGATCACCAGCCAGCAGATCGTCGAGCTGGTCGATCACGCCGTGGCGAAGCATGGCAAGAAAATCAAGTTTCTCAACTTCCGCGAAGCCCAAGAGAGGCTGAACAAGAACCTGCTGGGCGGGCAATCCCTGCGCGCAGCCGATGGCTCGGACAATGGCGTGCGGCTGGTCGATCTCGACGCCGACGGATTTCAAGACGTCGTGATCGGCAATGCGCGCGTGCGTCAGACGCGGCTCTGGTTGCCGAAAGAGTCAAAGTGGACAGTCGGCCCGTTTCCAACCTCGCTCGTGGCGGATGGGGGCGCCCGTTTTGGCGTGCTCGATTCGAGCGGTTTTCCCACCGTCATGGTCCGAAACGAGCAAGTTGCCGCCGCCTGGCGATTCGACGGGCACGAGTGGCAATCGGACGCGACGGCAGCAGCGGGACTGGAACTGAATGGAAAGCCGGTTCTCGCTAGTCGCGCGGGCCGCGATCAGGGTCTCCGTTTGCGCGATATCGATGCCGACGGGATTTGCGAGTTGATCGTCGGCAATCCCAGCGAGCGGGCCGTGTTTCGCTATGAACCGAAGCAGGGCTGGAAAAGAACGGAGGCGGCGCTGCCCGAAGCGACGGCGATCGTTGACGGACAAGGTCGCGACGCTGGCCTGCGATTTGTCGAAATCGACCAGGATGGCCATGATGACGTGGCTTTCTCGAATGAAGCCATTTATTCCGCGCATCTCTACGTGCCAGGCGAGAAAAACTGGTCGCGGCAACTTGTCGCTGGCAAGCAGGGCAGTGCCGGCGCGATTCCGCCGATCGTTCGCAACGGCACCAACAACGGCGCCTGGTTCCACGACCGCACGCTGTATGTGCAGAACGAGGATACCGACAAGCTGGCCGACCTGGTCGATCGCATGCCGCTCGACAACTTGCTGAAGGGCGTGTTGTTCCCCGGTCCGAAATCGCCCCAACAGTCGTTGGCCGTGACGCACGCCCGGCCCGGTTTTCAGGTCGAGCTGGCGGCGGCCGAGCCACTGGTGGAAGACCCGATCGCGATGGCCTTTGGACCCGACGGCAAACTTTGGGTGGCCGAGATGGGGGACTATCCGCGCGGCGTGGACGGCAAGGGCAGGCACGGCGGCATGATTCGCTCTCTGGAAGACGTCGACGGCGATGGCCGCTACGACAAGAGCACCGTGTTTCTCGACGATCTGGGTTTTCCCACCGGCGTCGCTCCGTGGCGCAACGGCATTCTGATCACTTGCGCGCCGGAACTTATTTACGCCGAAGACACCGACGGCGACGGTAAAGCCGACAAGCGCGAAGTCTGGTACAGCAATTTCGCCGAGGGCAATCCCCAGCATCGCATGAACGGACTGAAGTGGGGGCTCGACGGCTGGCTGTATTGCGCCCACGGCGACGGAGTGGGCGGACGCATTGAGTTGGTCAAGGCTGGTGGCTTCGCCAACGCCAACGGTCGCGATTTTCGCATTCGTCCCGACTCGGGCGAGCTCGATCCTCAGTCCGGTCCCACGCAATACGGACGCAACCGGGACGATTTCGACAACTGGTTCGGCTGCGCGAACAGCGATCCGATGTTCCAGTTCGTCCTGGCCGATCACTACCTGCGGCGCAACAAGTTCGTCTCCGCGGCCAATGGCAAGTTGGACGTGCCGGAACAGGCCGGCGCGGCCGAGGTGTTTCCGCGGAGCCGCACCATTGCCCGCTACAACGATCTGTACGCCGCCAATCGCTTCACGTCGGCCAACAGCACGATCGTATATCGCGACGACCTGTTCGGTCCGGCGTTCGAGGGCAATGTGTTCATCAGCGAGCCGGTTCACAACCTGGTGCATCGCGAAGTCATGCGCCGCGACGGGTTGATTTTTTCCAGCCGCCGCGCCGACGACGAGAAGGACTCCGAGTTCCTGGCCTCGGCCGACAACTGGTTCCGCCCGGCCATGCTGGCCACGGGTCCCGACGGAGCGTTGTGGGTGGCCGACATGTATCGCCAGACGATCGAGCATCCGGAATGGATTCCGATCGAAATTCAAAAACAGATCGACCTCCGCGCCGGCTCCGCCATGGGGCGGATCTATCGCGTTTTTCCAGTGGGCAAACCACCCCGGAAAATGCCACGGCTGGACAAGATGTCGACCGCTGAGTTGGTCGCGGCCCTGGATAGCCCCAGCGGCTGGCAGCGCGACATGGTCCAGCAGCTTCTGGTGTGGAAGCCCGACGCCGCGGCGATCGAGCCTTTGCGAAAGCTGGCCGCCGATTCGACTCGCCAGGCCGCGCGGGTGCAGGCCCTTTGGACCTTGGAACTATTGGGCGGGCTGGAGTCGGCGCAAATCGCCCGCGCTCTGGCCGATCCGCAACCCGCGGTTCGTCAACATGCCATCCGGCTCAGCGAGTCGCACCTGGCCGAGGCGCCGCAGTTGGGCGAAGCCATCCTCAAGCTGGCCGACGATTCGGACCTGCCGCTGCAATTGCAACGGGCCTATACCCTGGGACAGTGGAGCGATCCGCGGGCCGGCCAGGCGCTGGGCGAATTGGCGCTTCGCTTTCGAGACGACCGATTCATCACGGCCGCCGTGCTCAGTTCCGTGACGCCACAGAATCTGCCGCAGGTGCTGGCCACGGTGCTCGACACCAAATCGCAACAAGAGCCCCCTTCGGCGTTACTGGAGCAACTCGTCGGGCTGGCCAGCGCATTCGAGGATGATCGCACGCTGGGCGAGGCGCTCGCGCGCATCGGCCGCGCCGACGCTGGTACGTATGCCGATTGGCAGTTGGCGGCGCTGGCGGGTTTGCTCGACGCTTTGGCGCGTCGCAACACATCGTGGGAAAAGTACGATGCCTCGCGCGAACTGGCCAAGATTTTCGACTTCGCCCGCCGGCAGGTGGCCGACGAACAGGCGCCCGAGGAGCGACGCTTGCTCTGTGCGCGGCTGCTGGGCCGGGGCGAGGGCCGCCGCGACGACGACATTGCCTCTCTCGTGGCCCTGCTGGTGCCGCAATCCAGCGGGGCGCTGCAAACCGCCGTCGTCGAAGCACTGGCTCGTATCGACAGCGATCAGGTGCCTAAGGCGCTAATCGAAGGATGGAGAAGCCATGGACCGGCCCTGCGCTCGGAAATTCTCGACGCCTTGCTGGGCCGCGAGAGCTGGATCGATCAGCTTTTGGCGGCCATCGAGCAGAAGGAACTGCCGGCCGGCGACATCGACGCTTCGCGGCGGCAAAGACTGTTGCGGTTCAACGACGAAAAGATCAAGTCGCGCGCCGCGGCCCTGCTCTCGGGAGCGATCGAGTCGAACCGTCAGCAAGTCATGGACGGGCACGATGCCGTGTTGACGATGACCGGCGATGCCCAAGCCGGCGCCGCGGCGTTCGTCAAGCGCTGTGCCGTGTGTCACCGGCTGCGCGGCGTCGGGCACGATGTCGGCCCCAATCTGGCCGCCCTGACCGATTATTCGCCGCAGGCACTACTGACCGCGATTCTGGATCCGAATCGCGCGGTGGAAGCCAAATTTTTGGATTACGTGGCCGCCACGACCGCGGGGCTAAGCTTCACAGGCATGTTGGCGAACGAGACCGGCAACAGCGTTACGCTGATGGCTCAGGAGGGCAAGCAGCAGACGATCTTGCGAAACGAGTTGGAAGAGCTCAAGGCCACGGGCAAGTCCATGATGCCCGAGGGACTGGAGAAAGACCTCAACCAGCAGGATCTGTGCAACGTGATCGCCTATTTGCGAAGCTCGGGCGCCCCGCGCAAAAAGTTCGGCGCCAACAATCCGCAACTGGTCAAGCCGACCACCGACGGCACGTTGCAGCTTTATCCCATTAACTGCGAGATCTATGGACCGTCGATCGTGATGGAGCAGCTTTACAAGAATCTGGGCAAGTGGGAGAGCGAAAACGATCGGGCCGTGTGGAACGTCGAGCTTCCCAAGCCGGGTCGCTACTCCGTGCTGCTCAACTACGCCAGTCTGGAGAAGAGTGCGGGCAACACGTGGCTGCTCGAAGCCGGCGACAAGACCCTTTCTGGGAAGGTGGAATCGACCGGCAGCATCGATCGGTACGAGGAGATTCGCTGCGGCGAGATCGAAGTGCCCGCCGGCGCGAGCCAGATCGTGCTCCGCTCATCCGGCCCGGTCAAAGGCAACCTGATGCAGTTCGGCGGCCTGCTGCTCAAGCCGGCGCCGGCGAAGTAACGCCTTCCAGCACCTTGGTCCAGCGCTTGGCCGTGCGCTTCTTCCAGGCGCCCTTGTGATAGGCATAGCCGACGATCAGCGGCACGGCCAAAGTGGCTTCGCTGAAGACCATCTGCTCGAAGACCGTGTCGACCTTGCCCCAGCTCGATGCCTCTTTCAAGGTCGAGCTCGACAGTGCGCCGTCGCGCACGTCGGCGACGGTCACCTGCACGGCATACTTGTGCATGGGGGGATCGTCGCCCAGGATCTCGGCCGCCACGACGATGTCTTGCGTGAAGTTCTTGGGCACACCGCCGCCCAGCATGAAAATGCCGGTCGTCGGATTGGCTATCTTGAGTTGCGTGAGCTCGTAAAAATCCTTCACGCTGTCGATCGACACCTTGGGCTGATCGCCGCGGGCGTGCTGATGGGCCACCAGGCCGAAGCCGGCCGAACAGTCCGAAAAAGCCGGACAGAAAATCGGCACGTCTTCCTCATAGGCGGCCAGCACGATCGAGTCGCGCGTCTTGCCGTGCTCGGCCAGGTAGGCGCCCATCTCGCGAATGAACTCGCGCGAAGAGTGCGGCCGCGGCGGCAAGCTGTCGGCGATCACTTTGGTCGTGTCGTCGCAAATCCGCAGCTCGTCCTCGTCGATCAGCGTGTCGTAGATCCGGTCGACGTGCAGTTCGCGCAGCTTGTCATCGTCCAGTCCGGCCTTGAGCCGCTCGGAGGCCATGTAGTGCCGAAAGCCCAGGCCCTCGAAGAAGTCCTGGTCGACGATGTTGGCCCCGGTGCTGACGATCGCGTCGACCATGCGATTGCGGACCATGTCGACAAACACCTGCTTCAAGCCGGCACTCACCAGCGAGCCGGCCAGGCAGAGGATCACGCCGCACTCGTTCTCGCGGAGCATGCGGTCGTAAATGTCGGCCGCCCGCGCCAGATCGCGTGCCGAGTAGGCCATGTGCTGCATCGCTTCGACCAGGGGCACGGGACTGTGCTTCTTGATGTCGATGTGCTCGATGGTCTGCGAGAGCAATTCTTTCTTGTCCGCCATGGCCGTGGGTCCTCTTGAAATCTGACGCGGTGGAAACTGACGCGAATTCGAACGGGTCGAGTTATTCTAGGCAATCGGGCCAAAGCGAGAAAGACACCGAGCCCCGTGGTAGCGTCTTAAATGTGTGTTGCCGGCAATCGGCTACTTGGCGTGCTGCCGCGCGTGCGCAATGAGACTCTTTGCGATGACCTCTCCCAAGCGGACTGGCACCGCGTTTCCGATCAACCTCCCCATCACACTGAATCGTGGGCGGTCGCCATCTTGAAGAAAGCGGTAGTTCTCCGGAAACGTCTGGAGGATCGCGGCCTCGCGGAGCGTGATTGCGCGATCCTGTTCAGGATGGCCGAAGCGACCGTTTCCGTAGCCGAAGCATTGAGTGGTGATCGTAGGAGAAGGGGCGGTCCATTCCATTCGTCCATAGACGCTCGGGTACGTTTCCCCGGACGTTTTCCGATGGCAGTCGGCAATTAGCGATCTGTTCCAATCCCGCCATGTGCCGCCGGGTCTTGAGGCTCGGATCCGGCGCAGATTTAACTTGCTTAGCTTGCAAGCCGAATGCAGCAAGTCACTTGGGTCTGCCTCGCCTGCGGATAGTGGTGGAAGGTGGGAAATCGCCTCTCTGACTGTTGGGCGGTATTTCTCGTTGATGAGAGGCGCCAAAAGTGTGATTGGCCCAAGGCGCGAAGCCAGTAAAACGAGACGTTTTCGCGTCTGTGGAACTCCGTAGTTCGCACACTCCACCACGCTATGCCAAACCTTGTAGCCCTTTAGCGCCGCGGTCAGCTCTCCAAATACGGCATGATCAAGTAGCTGCGGCACGTTCTCCATGGTCACCAAGTCAGGCTTCGATTCTCCGATCAAGCGAGCAAAGTCGATGACTAGTTCCCATTTGCCGTCGGCTCTCGTCTTTCGCCCCTTGCGGCTATATGTCGAAAATGGTTGGCATGGCGCGCATCCGGCCAAGAGAGTTCGCTCGCCCTTCCGGGTTCGCCATAATTTTCGGAGTTCGGCCCCCGTCAGTAATCTGACGTCTTTTTCGATAAATCGACAGGGGTTGTTGGCTTCGTAGGGAAAGCGGCACTGAGGATCAGTGTCGACGCCAGCAAGAACACTCGCTCCACCTCTAATTAGGCCGTGGGTTAAGCCACCAAGGCCGCAGAAGATGTCGACGCCCGCGATCATTCCGATGCACCCTCGGGGGGGCGTTTTTCTGGAATCAGGAAATGATACTCGTCAATGTAACTCCTAAAGGCGCCCACCACCTCTCTCAGATACATCTCTGTCAGCTCTTTGATTTCTCGAAGCTCAACTGCAGTCACTCCATCGCCGCATTCCGAGAACGACAGGCTCCCGTGCGCGAGCCTGTTGCGAAGATACTTGACCAACGCGAGCGGGCTTTTGTCATCGCGGATTTTCCGCTTTATTCTGCTATAGACCGTCGGACTGATTCTCAATTTACAGCCGATTCGCTTCGTTATTATCTCAATTTCATTGTCGTCCCAATTGCCGCCCCCTCCCTTTTCAACCTGCCAAGCATCGACCGGAAGGGCGTGAATCAGCCGCTCGCACAAGGCAGAAGCCGATCCCAATCTGTTGTCATAATTGAGGTCCGTGTGAGTGCGGGCCGTTGTCCGGACCCATTCCCGCCGCAACCCAGCGGAGAGATCACCAGGGCGCCAGCGTTCACCCTCGGCAGCCGCGGTCGCGACTGCATCGACACACCAAGTCGCAGTCGCCTCGACCAGATTATAGAGCTGCAAATATACAGAGGAATAGAGGATCTTTTGTTGCTGCGCGGTGATTGCAGCCCCGCCGATCTTCGGTGGTCCAACTTGAACCTGCCGCTCTAAGGCATCGAGCAAATCCAAATATGCATCGATTTCTTGCAGTCGATCGTTGAACAACTGAGTTAGGACATCCACACCTACGCTCCAATCAGCTTGTCGCGCACAAAGTGAAGCCTCGCACGCAGCCGTGCGATGGGATTGGCGCTGTCCGAGCGAATCAGAGTTGTGAACTCCTGACTGTCAATCCATGGCGATACGTCAACCGGCATGCCGCTCAATTCCGGTCGCTGGGTTAGCGCCAAGTAACTTCCGATTGATATCGCCTCGAATCGAACGCGCGGGGTGGCAGTAGCGTTTGCGGAGCGACGGAAACCAAATGGGAAAACGCGCCTAACGAAGGCCATTGTTTCCATAAATCGTCGCCGGTACGCGGCCACATCAAGACTGGAGTTGGTGAAGAGTTGATTCATTTTCTTGGCGTACTCAAACAAAAATACGGCTGGCCGGTCCTTATACCCTTCAAGACCATCGCCGTACGCAAAAAATCGGGTCACTAATTCCTCGCGTTCGCGCATGTTGACGCTTCTTACCGGAACTGGCGCCAATTGAATAAAGCCTGGCTCTTCTGCAAGCTCAATTACCAAATCAAGGAAGGGGCCAGTCAGTGCTCCGCGACGAACCTCCGCTTTTTTAGCGACCAAACTGCCAGTATTAATTCGTTCAAAGATGTCGAAGCGAGCCTGTTCGTCAGCGTGCTCGTTGAGCACGATGCCGCGGATAGATCGGTTCTTAATTTTTCGCTGCCTTGACTCCGGCAGGTCGCGAAACTTCAGCCCCTCAAGCTCCGTCAACTCCACTAGCGGGCCGATCTGGAAATCACCGAGAATAAACTGTTGAATCGTTCTTAACCGTTGCGATCCATCAACAATTTCTAGCTTGCCTGAGGCAGGTCGCTCCCAAAAAAAGAGGAAAGGAATCGACAGGCCCATAATTAAAGATTCCAAGAATCGAGACTTCCGCTCTGGTTCCCAGGTGTCCTCACGCTGATAGCCTGGAATCTCTAATTCACCGCTCTCCATTTTCGTGGCGAGCAGTTCAACTGAATACTCAGTCAAATAGAATTCGATCCGCTTCGATTGCTCGACAATCTGAGCTTCGGCGGCAGCAACATGCTCCGGCGTAATCGGGAGGAGTGGTCTGGTCATTCGCGAATCTACTCCGCCTTTGATGATTCCAGGGCGAACCATCTTTGGTATCGCCGTAACTTTACTGCGATTGGGCCCCCGTGATGGTTCTGTGAGCCGACAAGTCCGAGTAATCGGCCATCTACCGAATGCTCATCTCGCAACTGGCGCCGCCCGCCGCCGGCAGGTACGCGGCCTTGGTGTAGTCCATCACCATGCGGTGGGCGCTAAAGCGCCAGGCCAGCGAGCTGATCGAGTTCATCATCCGCTGGATCCAGCCGCGCGGCAGACCGTCGACGTCCCGCTCGTAGAACAGGGGAATGACTTCGTTCTCCAGCGTCTCGTATAGCGCCTCGGTGTCGCGCATGTCGCTGATCTGGTCCGAGACGTGGCTCGTGCCCTTGCCGATGGCAAATCCGTTGGTGCCGTCGTAGGCTTCCGCCCACCAGCCGTCGAGCACCGACAGGTTCAGTCCGCCGTTGAGCACCACTTTTTCTCCGCTGGTGCCCGAGGCCTCGAGCGGCCGCCGCGGATTGTTCATCCACACATCGACGCCCTGGATCATGTGGCGGCACACGTTGATGTCGTAGTCCTCGATGAAGACGATCCGGCTGCCGTAGCGCTGGTCGTGGCGGCTGTTGGCGATTTTCTTGATCAGTTGCTTGCCCGGCTCGTCGGCCGGATGCGCCTTGCCGGCAAAGATGATCTGGATCGGACGATTGACGTCGTTGAGCATGTGGTGCAGCCGATCGGCGTCGGACATGATCAGATCGGCGCGCTTGTACGTGGCAAACCGCCGCGCAAAACCGATCGTGAGGATGTTGGGATCCAGCAGGTTCCGCGCCGCTTCCACCACGGCGTCGCTCTCGCCCCGGCGGCGACATTGGCGGCTCACGCGGCGGCGGACAAATGCCAGCAGCAGGTTCTTGAGCGCGTAGTGAACTTCCCACAACTCGCCCGGATCCACGTGGTGGATATTCTGCCAAGCATCGGGCTCGCCCATGCGGTGCAGCCAGCCCACTGGAAAGTTGCGATCGTAAAGCTGGTGCATTTGCCCGGCCAACCAACTGGGCACGTGTACGCCGTTGGTGATGTGGCCGATCGGGATTTCTTCCTCCACGCGCCAGGGCCACAGGTGGGCCCACATCCGCCGCGAGATATGTCCGTGCAGGCAACTGACAGCGTTGGCCCGCCGAGAGAGCTTGAGCCCCAGCACGGTCATGCAAAAGCTCTCGCCCTCGTTGTGCGGCTCGACGCGTCCCAGCCCCATCAACTGCTCGTAGCTGATCCGCAACTGGTCGCGCAGCGGGCCCAAGTGCTCTTCGATCAATCCGCCGTCGAAACGGTCGTGGCCGGCAGGCACGGGCGTGTGGGTGGTGAAAACGGTGTGCTGCGCGACTTCGCGCAAGGCATTGTCGAAACTCTGCCCGTCGTTGTGCATCCGCTCGCGAATGGCCTCGAGCGTGGCGAACACGCTGTGCCCTTCGTTCAAGTGGTACACGCCGGGGGTAATGCCCAGGGCCGCCAGCGCCTTGACTCCGCCCACGCCCAACACCAGTTCCTGGCGCACGCGCGTGCGATGGTCGCCGCCGTACAGCCGGCTGGTCAATTCGCGATCCTCGGGGCTATTGCCCTCGACGTCGCAGTCCAACAGGTACAAGTTCACCCGGCCCACGCGCATCAGCCAGACCTTGGCCAGCAAGTGCCCGGTGCGGGTGTCGATCTTGACCGTGATCTGCCGTTTATCGGCGCCCAGGGCCGGCTCCATCGGCACGTTTTCGACCTTCGTGTCGAGATACTCTTCGCGCTGGTAACCGTCGACGTCCAGGTGCTGCTTGAAATAGCCCTGATCGTAGAACAGGCCGATCGCGACCAGCGGAATGCCCAGCCCGCTGGCGCTTTTGATGTGATCGCCCGAGAGCACTCCCAAACCGCCCGAGTAGATGGGGACCGACTCGTGGATGCCGAACTCGGCCGAAAAATAGGCTACCGGCTTGGATCCCAGCACGCCGGCGTGGGTGCGGCCCCACGTCTTGGTGCTATTCATATACTCTTTGAGCCGGCGGAAGGCGTAGTTGATGCGGCTGTAGAGGACCAGTTCCGAGGCCCGCATTTCCAACCGCTCGGGCGTGAACTCAGCCAAGAGCGCGATCGGATTATGGTCCAGTTGCCGCCAGCGAATCGGATCGAGATCGCGAAACAGGTTGATGACTTCGGGGTGCCAACTCCACCACAGATTTCGGGCCAACGCGACGCACTTGTCGTAGATCGTCTGGGGGGAGAGCTCACTGAGCGGCAGTTTCTGCGTGCTCTCCGTCGGCACGATTTCGGTCTGGCTCATGCAGTCCCCCTCTTCAACGGCAGGAAAGCCAAGGATTATAACGGGGCGTCAAAAGTGGAGCGACCCCACAATTTAGCCGCCCTGGGCCGTCTACGCGGCGCGACAGCGCGAACGAATCCACCACTGTGCATTTAACTTGGGTGCGATCTTGCGTAAATTATACGGCGGCGAGTGGCTCGAAGTCGACCACCCGCCACCCCGCAAGTCCCCAGCGCTGCTCCTTATATGAACACAAACCGCCCGATCGCCTCCCCCTCCGATCCCGCACTCGACGCGCTTTGCGAGCAATTAATCCGTCTGTCTGGGGAGCTCGACCGCAGCGAGGCGTGGCCCGAGGAGCAACTGCGGCTGTGCGGCGAGGCCGGAGTGTTTGCCTGGTTTGCCGAGCGGCACTGGGGCGGGCTGGAATGGACTGACGCCGAGATCACGCGAGGCTATCTCCGCCTGGGGGCGGCTTGCCTGAACACGGCCTTCATCATCACCCAGCGGACCGGCGCCTATCAGCGGATCGCCGGCAGCGACAACGATCTGGTCAAGCAGCGATTGCTGCCCGATTTGATCTCCGGCGCCTCGTTCGCCACGGTCGGCATTTCGCACCTGACCACCAGCCGCCGCCATCTCGGCCGGCCCGTGCTGCGAGCACGGGAGGTCGACGACGGTTTCGTGCTGGATGGTTTTTCGCCCTGGGTCACGGGCGCCGATCATGCGTCGGTCATCGTCACCGGGGCGGAGTTGGACGACGGGCGGCAGATCCTGGTTGCCTTGCCGACCGACCTGCCGGGGGTCGCCGTTCCGCCGCCGCCACGCCTGGTCGGCTTGTCGGCCAGCCATACCGGCGAAGTACACTTAAGCGGAGTGCGGCTGTCGCGCGAGTGGCTGCTGGCTGGGCCGGTCGAGAATGTCATGAAAATCGGCGTCGGCGCCGGCACGGGGGGGCTGCAAACCTCGACCCTGGCGATCGGGCTGGCCTCGGCCGCACTCGACTTTCTCGAGGCCGAAGCAATCAGACGCCCCGACCTGGGCGGTCCCGCCGCCGAGTTGCGCCGCGAGCACGGCGAGCTGCAAGCGACGCTGCTGGCTTTGGCCGACGGCCAAACCGTCTGCACCAACGACGAGCTGCGGGCCCGGGCCAACAGCATTGTTTTGCGGGCGACTCAGGCGGCGTTGGCGGCGGCAAAGGGAACTGGCTATGTGGTCGGTCATCCGGCCGGCCGGTGGTGTCGCGAGGCCTTGTTCTTTCTGGTTTGGAGCTGTCCGCAGGGGGTCATGGCGGCCAACCTTTGCGAGCTGGCCGGGCTGGACTAACCGACTTCGTCCGGGCCACATCATCGCGGCGCGTATCTGGGGGGCGGTTGAGCCACCCCTTTGCGCGGTCACCGGGCTGGGGTAAGATTCGCGTCTTACCCAGAGGCGGTTTCACAATCGCCGAGGACTGGATCGTCGGACACCGGCCCATCGGTTCCGCGCAGTCCCCCAAGCCATGGAGAGTGAGTGCCTTGTGCGGCATTCCTCGTGCGATCCGGTCGTCGCCCATGCGGCGATTTCGAAACAGCCTCTCGAGATTATTGACACTTAAGCGTCTAGGAAAAAAGGAGCACGGGCGAACCCATGACCAACGAAACCAATGTGACCTGGCACGAACACAGCGTCTCTCGCGACGAACGCGAACAGCTCAACAAACACAAGGGCTGCGTGATTTGGTTCACGGGTCTGAGCGCTTGCGGAAAGAGCACGGTCGCGAACCTGGTCGACCACATGTTGCACAAGCGCAGCCAGCACAGCTTCGTGCTCGACGGCGACAACGTTCGCATGGGTTTGAATGCCGGCCCCGGCATGCTCAAGGAGCGGCACGGCGAGGAGTTTTCCAAGCGTTTTGGGCTTGGGTTTTCCGCTCAGGATCGCGAGGAGAACATTCGACGCATCGGCGCCGTTGCCAAGCTGTTCTGCGACGCCGGCCTGGTTACGTTGACGGCCTTCATCAGCCCCTATCGTCGCGATCGCGATGCAGTGCGGGCGACGATGAAGGACGGCGACTTCATCGAGATCTTTGTCGATGCCCCGTTAGAGGTGTGCGAGAAGCGCGACCCCAAAGGTCTATATAAGAAGGCCCGGGCCGGCGAGTTGAAGGGCTTCACCGGAATCGACGACCCTTACGAAGCTCCCGCCAAGCCGGAACTGGTCCTGGATGCAGGCGCCAAGGATGCCGAGACGCTTGCCGATGAAGTCATCGCTTTCCTGACGCGGTCCGGCAAGATCCGTTAGGTCGGCATTGCAAGTCGGCGCGCGCTCATGTGGGGGGGTGAGACCTCGTTCCCTCCAGTTGCTAGCACTTTCCGCACAGGGCCGCGCCGCACCGGACGCCATCTCTCGCGCGGACGCGCCGCAAGGCCTTGCAGTTGACAACGTGCGCTTGCGCATTACATTGAACGTGCGATCGCTCCACACGCTGCAACTTGGATGTTGCAGCGGGTCGGGCGCGGCGCTCAGCCGCCCGACAGAAGAGAGAGCGACGCGGTTTCTCAATCAGCGTTTTGTCCAAGGAGGGAGGCAACATCGTATGCCACTTGTAACGGCAACAGATGTCCAATCACGCGCGCAGCTGGCCCTGTCGGCCAGCCCAATCTACGCGCTGCGCGAGCTACAGGTCGAGCACGACGGCGAGATGCTCCTGCTGCGGGGCATCGTCTCGAGCTTCTACCACAAGCAGCTTGCCCAGGAAATCGTCCGGCATGCGGTCGAAGGCGTGGAAGTTCTCAATTCCATCCACGTGCGCTAGGCGGTGGCGTTTACTTCGCTGGCGGCACGTCGTTCGGACAATCCATTCCCGTCGGTTCATTCCTGACGGGACTTTTTTTGCGCCCATCGTTTTGCCGGCGGCGCTTGGCGTGCGATTCACGCGGCCCGAATCGTCCGCTGCCGATTCAGTTGCTCGAGCACCGTCCCATACACGCGCTCGACGTCGAGCAATCGCATGCAGTCGTGATGCTTAAGCGGACAGGTGCGCTTGCCGCAGGGTCCGCACGGCACGGCGTGGTGCAGACAGATTTCGCGGTCGTAATGGGTGCGCGTGGCGGCGATCGGCGTGGGACCGAACAGCGATATGACCGGCACGTCGAACGCAACGGCGAAGAAGCGCGGGCCGCTATCGGTCGTTACCAACAGCCGGCTGCGGCGGACGCAGGCTTTGCTCAAGCCCACCGACAGCTCTTCATCCGCCAGCCCCGTCACACGCGGATGATCGGCCAGTGTGATGATCTCGCGGGCCATGGTCCGTTCCGCCGGACCGCACAGCACCAGCACGGACAGACCTTGCTCGGTGACGATGCGACGCGCCAACCGGGCAAAGTACTCGCTGGGCCAAAGTTTCGCCGCGCCGTAAGCGCCGCCCGAGTTGAGCACGACAACCTGGTCGCCACTGGGGAGTTTGTGCTTGTTCCAGACGGCGTCGGCGGCCGCTTCGTCAGCCGGCAGCGTGGCCAATTCCAGCCGCGGCGATTCCAGCTCGCAGCCCATCGCATAGGCAAGGCTCAGATACTCATCGATGGTTGACATGGGCAAGCGGCGAAATCCGCGGCGGGGATTATACAGCTTGTGCGTCAGTAGCGGTCCGCGACCGTTGCGCACATATCCCACCCGCTGTTTGGCGCCGCTCATCCAGGCCAGCAGCGCCGTGCGAAATGAATTCGTAAGATGGATCGTGGCGTCGAGCTTCTGCTCGCGCATGCGGCGGCGCACGGCGCCCGACCACATCGCCGGATCATCGGATCTGCGGTCGAAGTAAATCATGTCGTCGAGCCAGGACGTTCCAACCAGGCAATCCGCCACGTAAGGGCGCAGGATTCCGACCAGCTTGGCGCTTTGGCCAAAATTGCGCCGAAGCGCGCGCAGCGTGGGCGTGCACATCACCGCATCGCCGATCCAGTTCGGAATAAAGACGCCGATTTTCAAGTTGCTTTTCCTTACCCGTTGGTCACAGACTTCTTTGCGCCTTGGCGCCTTTGCGTGAGATCTTCCTGCCCGTGGATGCGCAGTTGCATGCCGATATCGCACTCAATCCATTCGGCCGCCGCCTCCATGTCCGCCGCCAGGTGGTCGGCTTGGGCCGACAGTTCTTCCTCGCCGCGTCCGCCGGCCCCGGTTGCCAGCAAGACGGTGCGGCAGCCGGCCGCCTGTCCGGCCAGAATATCCGACTTCTTGTCGCCGATGACGTAGCTGGCCGGCAGGTCGAGATCGTGCTCGGCGGCGGCCTGCAGGATCATTCCCGGCCGTGGTTTTCGCAGCGGCGAGTCGCACCGATACTTACCGATGCCCTCGGTCGGATGCACCGTCGAGCAATAGACTGCCGCGATCGTGATTCCCTCGGCTCTCAACCGCCGGCACAACGCGTCGTTGAACGTGTGCATGTCGGCTTCGCTGAACAGCCCGCGGGCCACGCCCGATTGATTGGTCGCGATCACGAGGCGAAATCCCAGTGCCGCCAGGCGGTGCAGCCCGGGCACGACGCCATCCAACAGCCGCAGTTCCTTCACGCGATGCACGAACCCCGAGTCGACGACGAGCGTGCCATCGCGATCGAGAATCACGCCGCGCCGATGGTTCGTGTTCGAGCTCAACATGCTGGTCCGGACGGAGAGGGTTACGCGGCTCGCGACTCGACCGCGCACATACGCGCCTGTGCTTCGTGCCACAAGCTGGAGATCGTAGAGCTCAGGTCGCCCGAGAAGAAGTAGCTTCGCCCGCCGTCGGCGACTGTTCGCACGAGAATCGTTTTCCAGGGGCGATAATAATATTGGGGATGATCCTTTGAAGGCGGTCCCTGGCGAAAGTTGGCAGGCAGCTCCACCAGGTCGAAGACGGCGGTCGTGAAATCGCGGATCGTCGTGCCTTGCTGGGCGGCGACGTTGCGGGCCATCGATAGCGCCTTCAGATACACCTCCGGACCGGTGACCGCCGAGCCGACGTTGAGGAACACTCCGCCTTCCAGACCGGCAATGCTGTGGGCGAAGATCAAAAAATCGGTATAGCTGGCCGCTCCCAGCGCCGCGCCGTCGCAGTTGGCGTGCGCGTGGATGATGTCGCTGCCGATGCCGACGTGGGACGTGACCGGCACTCCCATCCGCCAGCCGGCCGCCGCGATGCTCAAATGCCGAAACGCGAATTGCTGGGTTTCAATGACGCGGCCGACCGCTTCGCCCAATCCCTCGCCGCGGTTGGCGGCGGAGAAGATAACGTCGTTCAAGCGGCTCGTCTCGCGCCACAACCCGAACTGGCCGCGCTGGATCCACTTCGAGACGTTCTCGCTGGTGCCGCCGCTCAGGGCCAGCTCGAAATCGTGAATGATGCCCGCGCCGTTGGTCGCCAGGTGCGTAATGATTCCGCGCTCGATCAGATCGATCAGGTATCGAGATAGTCCCAGCTTGATGGCATGTCCTCCCATCATCAATACGACCGGCCGCTGCCGCCGGCGGGCGTCGACCATGTGTTGGACCAGGTCAAAAAACTCGGGATGCGCGTATTTTTTGAAGCCGGCCGAAAGCGGCTTGCAATCGGATGCTTTCAGGTCGTGTCCTCGCTCGCGCAGATCCGCAAGCGCGATCTGTCGGCGATCGAAAAGCGGATAGCGGCTCATCGACGGTTCGCTCCTTTAAGCGGCTTGTTCCCTAAGCTGCCTGTTCCGGTCGGTGCTTACTAAGACTGTCGGTGGCGGTCCGTCCGCTCGTGCCACCTTGGGCGTATTGCAGGTTGGCGGCGAGCACCTGCTCGATGCGAATTCTGGACATCACGGCCGTGCCGCGACGGGGCGGAACGCGCGGGTCCTCGCCCTTCAGGTAGGGGGCCACCAGGATCGTGTGATTCTCACCCAGCGGGCGCCACTTGGCCGGCACGTGTGCCGGATGCGGACTGAACAGCGCCACCACCGGAGTTCCCAACAAGCCGGCCATGTGCATCGGACCCGTGCTGGAAACAGTTAGCACCGTTTGCCGGGCCAGTGCTGCCGCCAATTCGAGTAGTTCGAAGTCGCTGTAAAACGCCACGCGATTGCGCACATGCTGCGGCAACTGGCCACGGATCCAATCCAACAGTGTGCGCTCCGACTGATTGCCGGTGACCATCACGCGACCATGTTGCGCCAGGCGGGCAACGAGCTGGGCGTAGTGCGAAGGGGGCCAGTTATAGGCGCTGTGGTTGTTGCCCGGATGCACTCCAAAAAGTGGTCCGCGGTTGCCCAGGTCGTGCTCGATGCGGGTTGCGACGCGCTCATGCGTGGCGGCGTCGACTTCGAGCTTCGGCAGAAGGCCGTTCATGTCCGTATTTCCGCCCAGGCGGCGGACAAAAGCCAGGGCGAAGTCCGATTCGTGAATCGGCGGATGGCTGCGGCGCACCGCCACGCGCCGGTTGCCCGTCAGGAAACCAATCGGCTTATAGGCCCAGCACACGCGCTGGGGAATGCGGGCCAGCCAAACCGCCAGGCAATTCCGCGTGTTGGTGCTGAACAGCAGGGCGGCGTCGAACCGCATGGCCTTCAGTCGGACGGCTAGCGCACGGGCCTTTTCCTTGCGATCGACCACCAGCAGCTCGTCCAGGCCGCGAGCGGCTGCAAGTAGCGGCGCGGCGTAGGGGCTGACCAGCGCCGCCAGGTGCGCCTGCGGCCAGTGCCGCCGCGCAGCTTCGAAGGCCGGCATCGTCAGCACCAGGTCGCCAATGCGATCGTTGCGCACCAACAAGATTCGCCGCAGGTCGTCGTTCTTGTTTGCCAAAAAAACCTCTGTTCTTGCAAGCGTCGTGGGCGGCCAGTCGGCCGCGTTTTTCTCGCGCCTTATGCGGCCTTCCGCTCAGTCTGCCCGCGTTCGCGAATCTCGGGGTCGGGTTGGGGCCGAGCGTGCTCCAGCTCCCACAATCGTATTTCCTTGACGAACGACGACATTCCGGTCAGCGCGCTGATCTGCAGGCCAACCAGCCCGTCGAGAAAGCCGAGCCGCACGATGTAGCAGTGCAAGAACCGCAGCGGCGGGCTGAGCAGCATCCGCACAAAGCTCGCCCGCCGGCCGGCGGCGTGCTTGGCTTCCGCGCTCTGAACGGTGTAACGTTTCAATTTTTGAAAATACTGGTCGTAGGTCCAATAGGTGAAGTGCTCGAGCCGCGCCCGCAACCGTCCGGCGCTGCCCGGCGCGACGCAGATCTCGGCATGATCGCTTTCGCCCACGTAGCTGCCCGAATCGCGACGGAACAACCGCAGCACCTTATCCGAACCCCAGCCGCCGTGGCGAACGCGGTGCCCCAAAAAATAGTTGGTCCGATAAATGTGATAGCCATCGTGGCGGGGCACCTCTTTCAAGAGGGATCCGATCTCCACCGCCAGCGGCACGGACACCCGTTCGTCGGCATCGACGATGAGCACCCAGGAATGCGCGGCCTGCGGGATGGCCCAATTCTTGAAGTTGCCGGAGTTGACGTACTCCCGCTCGATGATCCGACAGCCGCCGATCTCGCGCACGATATCCAGCGTGCCGTCGGTCGAGCCTGAATCGGCAACGATTACCTCGTCGGCCACCAGTTTGACCGAGGCGATGCAAGGACGGATGTTCTTCCGCTCGTTCTTGCAGGGGATGATGACAGTGAGTTTTTGTTTCACGGCGATCGAGCCTGGCTTGCCTGGGGGCCTTGTCGAGAAAGAAGTCAACTCGCTCGCCGGAATTGGGCCGCCTGGTCGGACCGTTGCACAACGCCCGTCGTTTCGCCGCGGGCGAGCGAGGCCAGAATGTTCGTCGTCGAGATTCCCTCGACCACCGAGGTCACGCACACGGTGCCGCCGTAGCTCTCGACGATCTCGTGGCCTACGATCTCGCTGGGCGCGTAGGTTCCGCCTTTGACCAGCACGTCGGGGCGAATGGCGTGCAGCAGCGAGTGCGGGGTGTCTTCATCGAAAATGACGACATGTTGCACGCAAGCCAGAGCCGCCAGCATGGCCGCGCGATCGGCTTCGGTAATCGCGGGGCGGCCGGCTCCTTTGAGCTTTCGCACGCTGGCGTCGCTGTTGACGCCCACCACGAGCACGTCTCCCAGCCGGGCCGCTTCGCACAAGTAGGCCACGTGGCCCACGTGCAGCAGGTCGAAGCAGCCGTTTGTGAAAACCACCTTCTCGCCTCGCCGCCGATATTCGGCCGCCAGGGTGGCGGCGTGCTCGAGCGTGACTATTTTGCGCACCGGGGCGTTGCGATTCAGCATCAGCTCGCTGCGGATTTCGTCGCGATAGATGGCCGCCACGCCGGTCCGTTCCACTTCCAGTCCCGCGGCGACGTTGGCCAGCCGCACTGCGTCCGACGGGCTTGCGCCGCCGGCCAGGCACAGGCCGATCATGGCGATCACCATGTCGCCAGCGCCGGTAATGTCGTACACGGCCCGCGCGTTGGTCGGAAAGGCTTCGCCGGTTCCGTCGCGAGCGACCAGGATCATGCCATCGCGGTCCAGCGTGATCAGGGCCATGCGGGCGTCGAGATCGCGGCACAGTTCGCTACCGGCGGCGACCGCATCGGCCGGTTTGACGATCTTGCGGCGCGTGGCCAGTTCCGCTTCCACGCGATTGGGCTTGATCAACGTCGCGCCGCGATAGTGCTCAAGCGCGCCAGTGCGACTGGGATCAACCAGCACGGGCACGCCCGCCCGATTGGCCGCCTCGATCGAGGCCTTCAGCAATCGCGGCGTGCAGACGCCTTTGCCGTAGTCGGAGATGACCAGCGCGTCGTGTCGCGGAACCTGGGCCGCGAGACGTTCAGCCAATCGCGACTCGAGCGCCGGGCTCAGTGGTTCGCAACTTTCGCGATCGACGCGCAGAATTTGATTCGGGTGGCGGCTGCCGGCCCGGCCGATGAATCGCTCCTTGAGCGACGTGGGCCGATCCGGGTCGTTTACGATTGCGTCGCAGTCCACCTTGGCCGCCAGCAACAACTGCCGAAGCTCTTCGCCGGCGCCATCGTCGCCCACCACTCCGCAGCATGAGACCGTCGCTTCCAGCGCCGCTAACATGTTGGCGACGTTCGCGGCTCCGCCCGGTCGCGCTTCGCTGCGATCGGCCTGCAAGACGATCACCGGCGCTTCCTGGCTGATGCGCTCGGCGTTGCCCCAGGTGTAACGATCGAGAATCAGATCGCCCAGCACCAGCACCTTGGGCTGCCGAATGCGCTCCAGCACGGCGACGAGATCGTTCGAACTCATAAGACTTCCATGTCCGTTTGAGCGAGCAGGCGCGCCTTGAGAGCTCGGCGTGGTCCAACCAGCCGATTCCAGCACCGGCGCGGGGGCCGAGAGTCCCAAGCGGCGAGAATTATCGACGAGCCAGCCGTGACCGGCAATAGGGATTCGGAGGGAGTGGGGGCTGGGGGCTGGGGGTTGGGGACAAGAAATCGCAGCCGAAGTTGTTGGTCTTCACTCCTGCCTCCAGTCTCCAGCCTCCCACCTCCGGCCTCCTCACGCCACTGCCGCCAGGGCCTGATCGAAATCGTCCAGGGCAAAGAGCGCGCGGCGATCGAAGTTGGCGGCGGCTTGGGGGGCGATCATCAGGTGCGCGTGGCGCGCCAGCGGCGAGTGCGCCGCCTGGGGCTCGAGGGCCACCAGCACGTTGCAGTCGGCCTGGCCACTAAAGCGGCCCTTGCCCGGCAGAAACAGGATCTCCACTTCCGCCTTGGCGTTTTGGCTTGAACCGAACCGGCCTTGCGTGAACTGCGAAGCCAGCCGGGGTAGCGACGTGCTGCCCACGACGCGAATCGCAAGGTCCTGCAAATCGCGCTTGGCCAGCCCGTTGCGGCATCGCGTTAGTCGCCCCTTGCGCTGGTAGTATTCGACGTTCGCTCCTTGCTTCCACTGGGCCGGCGCCGTCACGTCGACCGGGTGCCAGAGGTGATAGGTGTGCGTCCAGCGCAGGATCGATTCGATGACGATGCCCGCGCGGCGCAAGCGGCGGCGCAGGTCGTCGTCTTCACAACCCCAGCCCTGAAAATTCTCGTCGTAGCCGTTCACCCGTTCGAAGTCCGACCGCCAGATCCCGACGTTGTTGCCGATCAACTTCGGCTTGGTCGGATGGCGGATGAAGCGATAGAACCGCGAAGCACGGTCGAGTTTTCGCAGCCGCGCTAGCTCGCTGGCCGGAGCCCAGGCGGCCAGTTCTCCGCTCCGCACGGCCTCGGGCGTTACGCGGCGCGACGTTTCCTCGTCCAGCCGGCAGAAATCGCCGGCCATCACGGTGCCCGGCTTGCGTCGCTCAAGGTGGATCCGCACGTGGTCGCGCGGCAGCACGCAGTCGCCGTCGAGAAACAGCATGTAGGGCGCGCGGCTGGCCCGAACGCCTTCGTTGCGACAGCGGGCCAGTTGAAACGTGGTATGTGGGTGGGTCGTGAAGCCGACTTCAAACGGCACACTAGCCGCGAACTGCCGCACGATCTGGGGTGTCTCGTCGGTCGAGCCGTCGTCGGTAATCACTAGCTGCATGCGACCGTCCACGCCTTCCTGCAGGGCAATCGACTCCAGCGCCCGGCGCAAGTGCGTGGGTCGCTGGTAGGTGGACATTAGCAAGGCAATCTCGGGCGGGCGCATGCGTCGCAAGATAGCTGCCGCCGCCCGGTTCGACCAATACCATTCAACCGCCGCGTGCCTGATCAACCATGCGCTGCAAGCATGCCTCGAGTTCGCCTTGGCCGGCTACGATCTGCAAGCGGCTCTCCAGCGCGCGCAAGGGAGTGTTGCCCGGCCAGCGGGAGCCGATTTTCACCAGGTCTTTGGATGTGCAAATGGCACTGGAAACTTCGAGGGAATCAACCCACTTTGCCAGCGCCGCCACTTCGCCCGCCGGATAAGAGAAATGATCGGGCAACTCGCGCATTGCCACGACATGGTATCCGCACTGCACGAGCGAATGCCGAAAAGCGGCCGGATTGCCAATCCCGCAAAAGGCGGCCACGCGCCGGCCGGTCAGTTCCGCAGTGTTTCGCTCTTGGCAATCGGCGCTGGCGAGCGCCCGTGGCGGATACGTGGCCTCGACCCAGGTGGCCGCCGGCGCGTAGCGCGCGAAATGGCTGCGAATTTCGGCCCGCTGGCTCGCGTCAACCAGATCGCTCCGCGTGAGGATCGCCACCTGGGCCCGTTGCCAACCGGCCAGCGGTTCGCGCAGCGTGCCGCGCGGAAAGACATGGCCGAAACCCAGTGGCTCCAGCGCGTCGATCAACACGATGTCCAGGTCGCGGTGAATGCGGCGATGCTGAAACGCATCGTCGAGCACGATCAACTGGCAATCGAACTCGGCGATGGCCCGCCGCGCGCCGCGCACCCGATCGGCATCCAGCACGTGCGGCACGCCCGGCAGTTTCTGAGCCAGTTCAAGTGACTCGTCGTTCGCTTCGCCGGCCGCCGCACCGTATCCGCGACTGACCAGTGCTACCCGCAGTCCGCGCTCGGCGAACCACCGGACCAGCCATTCGACCGCCGGCGTTTTGCCCGTTCCGCCCAGCGTGATATTGCCCACGCTGACAACCGGCACGCCGACTTTGCTGATCGCCGCTCGGCCGGTGTCGTAGCGCCAATTGCGCACGCGGACCGCCGCCGTGTAGGGCCATTCGAGCAGTCGCAGGCACCCTCGCGCCAGCATTGCCATCGGCCCGCGGGCGCGGCCGCTTACCAGCTCGCGAAAATTAAACGGACCAGGCAAGATTCGACGACCATTTGGTAAAGGCGACGATTTGCGTCCGCTTCACAGCTTTTTGCAGATGGCCTCGGCCATTTCGCGGGTTCCCACCGCGGTCGGGTCGTTGCGATCGGCCTTCAGATCGTAGGTCACGCTCTTGCCCTCGACGATGACCGCCGCCACGGCCGCTTCGAGTCGCTTGGCAGCATTTTCTTCGCCCAGGTACTTGAGCATCAGCATGCCCGAGAGAATCAAGGCCGTCGGATTGACCTTGTTCAGGCCCTTGTATTTCGGAGCGCTGCCGTGCGTGGCCTCGAACACCGCGCCGTCCGGGCCAATATTGGCGCCGGGGGCCACGCCCAGCCCGCCGACCAGGCCGGCCGCCAGGTCGCTCAGAATGTCGCCGTATAAATTCGACAGAACGAGCACGTCGTACAACTCGGGCTTCTGCACCAACTGCATGCACATATTATCGACGATGCGATCTTCGAACTCGATGTTCGGATAGCCTTTGGCCACCTCGCGCGCCACTTCCAGCCACAGGCCGTCGGTGTGCTTCATGATGTTGGCCTTGTGAACGCACGTGACTTTGCGGCGGCCATTGTCCACCGCGTAGTCAAACGCGCACTTCACGATCTGCCGCGTGCCGTGCACGCTGATCGGCTTGATCGAAATGCCGGTCTCGTTGGCGGCCGACTTGACGCGTCTGTCCGGAGAAAGTTTGTTGATGAACTCGATCAGTTCGAGGGTTTCTTTCTTGCCGCGCTCGAATTCGATTCCCGCGTACAGATCTTCGGTGTTCTCGCGCACGATCACCAGGTCGACCGGCACGGAGTTGAAGAACGTCCGCACGCCCGGATATTGCTTGCAGGGGCGGATGCAAGCGAACAGGCCCAGGGCCTGTCGCAGGTGGACGTTGATGCTGCGAAAGCCGGTCCCGATCGGCGTGGTGATGGGGGCCTTGAGCGCGCACTTAGTGCGGCGCACGCTCTCGATGACCGCATCGGGCAGCGGCGTGCCGGTCCGCTCCATGACGTCGACGCCGGCCTCTTGCTCGTCCCAATTGATCTTCACGCCCGTGGCATCGACGCAGCGCTTGGCAGCCTGAGCTAGTTCGGGGCCCGTGCCGTCGCCGGTAATCAACGTAACGTCATGTGCCATTCTGGTGCTCGAAAGGAATTCCGACAGGGTAGGTATTCAGGCGGGCTTTTCCGCGGTTTTTGCAAGAACGTCAGGCTATCACAAGGCCGTCGGAGCGTCAACGCGGTGCAAATCTCGGCAGTGGGGCCATTTGAAATTCCCCACCTAGTTAGCTAGTAAGAATGTCAGGTAGCTCCTAACTCGACCCGCGATTCTCTTGCTGTCGGGTCCTCGGCTGGACCGTATCGCTTGATAACGTATCCGCCTGCGGAGAGGAGTGAAGAACGCAGTGTGGCAGCGATTGCGTCGAATAAGCGATCAGCGTCCGGTCCATACATAAACAACACACATTTCCCACCCCCAAACTCATCGCCATCGAACTCACCGACGCCAGCACGGTCGATTGCTTCTGCAATCTCGTCTTCCAGGGCCTGAAAGTCGCTCACGTTTGCGCTTTCGGAAAATGGGAGATAAACGATTACCGCCTGTTCGCTCATCCAATGTTCTCCGTGAAACGAGGCGATTTTATGCGAAGTTCCTCGACTTACTGCTCGAGGCCAGTAAGGTAAATTGATCGAGCTTCGCCGCTCACAACGTCGGGCCGATATTCCACGGCACGAATTCTTCCTGACCGATGCCGTGGTTTTCGCTCTTGGTGTGCTTGCCGCTGGCCACGGCGATCACCTCTTCGAAAATATCGCGGCCTACGTCAGCGACGCTGCGGCCGGAGAGCACTCCTCCCGCGTCCAGATCCATGTCGTCGATCATCCGCTCGTACATTGGCGTGTTCGTGGCCACCTTGATCGACGGCGTCGGCTTGCAGCCGAAGCAACTGCCGCGGCCGGTCGTGAAGACCATCATCTGCGCGCCGCCGGCCACGATGCCAGTCACGCTCACCGGGTCCAAGCCGGGCGTGTCCATCACGACAAAACCCTTGGCCGTGACTTGCTCGGCATATTGATAGACTTCGTTCATCGCCGTGCTGCCGGCCTTGGCGATGGCGCCTAATGATTTTTCGTAAATCGTCGTCAGGCCGCCCTCCTTATTGCCGGGCGAGGGATTGTTGTCCGGGGTGCAACCGAACAGACCCGTGTACCACTCCCACCAGTGGATGCGGTCGATCAGTTTTTGCGCGACCTCTGGCGTGCGGGCCCGCCGGGTCAGCAATTGTTCGGCGCCGTAGATCTCGGTGGTCTCGCCCAGGATGACGGTGCCGCCGGCGGCCACCAGCATGTCGCTGGCCGCGCCCAGCGCGGGATTGGCCGTGATGCCCGAGTTGCCGTCCGATCCGCCGCAGTTGGTGCCCAGGATCAATTCCGACAGCGGCACGCTCTCGCGCTGCGTGTCGTTGGCTCGCGGCAACATCTCGGCCACCAACTGGCAGGCGGCTTCGATCGTCTTGGTCGTGCCACCGACGTCTTGCATGCTCAACACGGGCGGACGCCGCGCGTCGCCGGCGCCACGGCCGCCGATCTGCACTAGCTTCTGATCGTCGAGCAGGTAGCCCAACGTGGCCGTTTCGCAGCCCAGACCGATCAACACATAGCCGCCGATATTCGGATGCCGGGCCATGCCGCCCATCACGCGATTGAGCGTGGCGTGCCCCTCGCCGCCGAACTGCATTCCGCAACCGCCGCCGTGCGTGAAGGCGACGACCCCGTCAATGTTGGGATAAGCCTTGAGCGCGTCGGCATTAAATCGGGCCGCCACATACTTGCTGACCGAGGCCGAGCAGTTCACGGTCGAGATCACGGCGATATAGTTGCGCGTGCCCGCTCTGCGGTCCGGTCGCTTGTAGCCCTCGAAGGTTCGACCGACCAGCGGCGCCGGCTCGGGTGGAATTTCCGTGGCCGCCGCATAGTCGCGGTCGAATTGGCCGGCCGTGAGATTGTGGGTATGAATCCACCCGCCGACGGCTATGTTCTCGGTGGCGAATCCGATCGTCTGTCCATACTTCACCACTCGCTGGCCCTTGGCCAGTGGCGCGAGCGCGACCTTGTGTCCCAGCTTGACCGTTGCGGGAAGCTCAACCGCAACTCCGCCGGCCGAGATACGCGCGCCGGCCGGCAGGTCGCGCGCGGCGACGCACACATTGTCGGCCGCGTGCAAATAAATGACGTCGATCGGCGCGGGGTTAAACATGAGATAGTGGTCAGGGGTCAGACGGATAATCCCGACCCACGCATCCTAACTCCTCTACTGACCACTGACCACTAGCCACTGACCACTACCATTCACCCCGCCGAGGCGAAACTCGCCTCAAAGCCCAGGCTGCGCAGAAAATTGCGGGCCTCGAGATAGCTGCGGGTGTCGATCTCGCGGATCCGATCCCTGAGCTTGGCCATCGCCGCATCGACGGTGCGGCGAATCGTGGCGTGACCTTCGACGCCGATGGCTCCATGTGACATCGCCCGCTGGGCAAACATCTGTTCGAGCACTCCGCGCTCGGGAGCAAACTCAGTGCCCTGTAACGCGCTAGGCCAAACGATTTGCCCGTTGACCGGATCGAGCAGGTTGTTGTCCAGCCGATTGGGCGCCGCGTTTTGTGCCAATCGAGCCCAAGTCTCGGGGGGGCGCGGTGGCCGCGCGGGATTGGTGTAGGCCTGGTTGATGCGCCGCATCTCGAAGTACGTGTTTGTCCACAACTTCCGGTTCTCGATTTCGCGCCTCCGTGCCTCCGCAAGATTGATCGCCGCGGCCGATGAATTCAAATTGAATTCGCCCTCGGCGCGAATCGCGTTGG
This sequence comes from Planctomycetia bacterium, assembly GCA_031400775.1. GTDB lineage: Bacteria > Planctomycetota > Planctomycetia > Pirellulales > PALSA-1355 > PALSA-1355. The sequence continues at coordinate 28,029 of JANNQN010000437.1, forward strand.
CCATGCCCGTCAAGTAACTTCCGGCGGGAGTGGAGCCGGCGCCCCAGTTGTTGATGCCCCATCCGCCCCCGTCGAATCCGCCGTAGAAAGGCATGACGCCGACGCCGCCCCCAAAGCCGCCGGGAGACTGAACAACGACCTGGGCCATACCAATCGAGGCAACCAAGAGTCCAGCGCAGTACAGCCAGCCGAGTCTTGGCAGGGCGCGTGTCATGGCGATGTCTCCCGTTCCGCGGTGAACTCGTGATCGAATCGCAACGGCGCGGACGATCCGCTTGCTCGCCGGCGCTTCGCGCTAGTGCGGCGCACCCACTCAGATTGTATACATCCGTGAGAGAAAGGCTACAATACTTGCACAGAGAGGAAGCCGGCGATTTGGGCGTCGTTGTAGGGGGCGCCGTCACGAGACACCAGAGCACGTGCCATGCGAGACAATCTGCAACAGCTTTGGCGGCGGGGGTGGACGAGTAACTTCGGCCGCGCGACATTGTTCGTCTTGATGTTGTGCAGCCTGGGCGCTTCGCCGGCGGAAATCTCGAAGTGGACCAAGGCGCTTCGCGACGGCGACGAAAAATCGCGCATCCAGGCCATCGATGCTCTGGGACAGGCAGGCCCCGATGCCAAGGGAGCGGTCAATAGTCTCGCGCAACTTCTCGGCGATCGCTCGGCGAAGGTTCGCGCCCATGCGGCGCATGCCTTGCAACATATCGGTCCGCCCGCGGCAGAAGCGGCCAGCGCAATGGTAAAGGCCGCCGGCGATTCCGATCCGACCGTCCGCCGCGAGGCGGTGATGGCTCTCTACTACACGCGCGCCGATCGAAAGCTGGCGATTCCGGCGCTGAGCAAGGCGTTGGAAGACTCGGATCCGGCCGTGCGCGTGGCGGCCCTCGATGCGCTGACGTCGATCGGCGACGCGGCGGTGCCCACCTTGTCGAAGGCGCTCGAAAAACCGGCGCTACGCTATTGGGCGGCGCTAGCGCTCGGCGAACTAGGCGAGAAAGCGAAGCCGGCGGTCGCAGCGCTTACCGCCGCGCTCAAAGACGATCAACCCGCCACGCGCCGCGAGGTACTGGTGGCGATTGCGCGCATCGGGCCCGATGCGGCATCGGCCGTACCGGCGATCATTCCCTTGCTGGACGACAAAGACGAAGCGGTCGCGCATGCCGCTGCCTTTGCCTTGGGTCGTATGGGCCCGGCGGCCGCCGGCGCTGCCGCTGCCTTGCGTAAAGGCCAGGAGGGATCGGAAGAAGAACTGATGCGCACCGTCAGCACCTGGGCCCTTGCGCACGTCGAGCCCGACAATAAGGAATTGCGGGCCGATGCCATCAAGCGGCTCACCTCGGCTTTGCAGGCGGAAAATCCGCGCGTGCAATCGGCGGCTCTCAAGGCACTGATCGAATTGGAACCGGATCCCGCCAAGCTGGTGCCGGTTCTTTCCGGCGTGTTGTGCCAGGGCGAAAAGCAACTGGTGGACGACGCGTTTGCGGCGGTGGCCGCGATGGGTGACGCCGCGACTCCAGCCCTGATCGAAGCGCTCAAGAGCCCCGAGGCGTGCTTGCGCGCGACGGCGCTACTGGCCCAGTTGGGTCCCAAGGCCGGCGTCGCGGCGCCGGCGCTGGCTGCGGCGCTCGGCGATCCGAATCCCGAAGTCCGTCGCGAGGCCCTGTTTGCCTTGGCGTCGATGGGCCCCGAGGCGGTGCCCGCCCTAGCCGCGATCACGAAAGCTCTTGACGATCCCGAGATGCCGGTGCGTGCCATCGCTGCCTATGCCCTGGGCAGTATCGGCGAAGACGCGAAAGGCTCGATTCCAAAATTGCGAACGGAGCTCCGATCGTCCGATCCGGTGGTCCGCGTGGCGGCAGCCTGGGCGCTAGTGCATATCTCGTCCGATGTCAGCCAGGTGGCCTCCGAAGTGTTGCCCGTGCTGACCGAAGGGCTCAAGAACAACGTCGTCGCCGTACGCCGTGGTTCGGCCGAGGGCTTGGGCCATCTGGGCAAAGGGGCGCGCAGCGCCGAAGGCGCGTTGAAGGTCGCGGCTCGCGACAAAGACGAAACGGTCCGCCAAGCGGCGCTGGCCGCGCTCGAACAGTTGGGCGCGGTCCTGGATTCGCCGGTAAATCCGCGGCCCGTGCCGATTCAAAAGCGCTAGGTCCTTGCCTTGTGGAGTTTCCCTGCTGGATCAGGGTTTTCTCGTCCGCATGTGCCCGCGGGCGCAGCGAAATCGCCAATCTCTTGCCCGGCAGCTATACTTGATAGTGACGCGAGGCTGCCCCTAGTTAGGCGCTCGTGCGACAGGAACACAGAGCCGAGTCATGGCGATCCCCAGCGACAGTGCGTCGATGATGCCGGCCCCGATGCCGCCGCCCGTTGCGGTTCCATCGGGCGGCAGGCTGGTCGAGTACGAAGCGTACATCGAGAGCCAGCTTCGCAAAACGCGCAGCCATGTGTGGAGCGTGGAGTTGGCCGGGGCGCTCATGCTCTTGGCCGCCGGAACGCTCGGTTATTTCTTCGTGGCGGGCCTTGTCGATCATTGGGTCGTGCCGGGCGGGTTGGGTTTCTGGGGCCGGCTGACCGCGCTGTTCGTGTTTCTGGCCCTGGTCGCGGTGTTTCTGGCCCGGCAGGTACTGCCGCTGCTACTGCTGCGGATCAACCCGCTCTACGCGGCATACACGATCGAGCGCAGCCGGCCCGCGCTCAAGAACGGGCTGCTCAACTTTCTGTTCTTTCGCGCCAACCCCGGCGGGATGAGCGAGGCCGTCTATCAGGCGATCGAAGAGCAGGCCGCCACCAACCTGGCCAAGGTAAACGTCGAGGCTGCGGTCGACCGCTCGAAGCTGATCCAGATCGGTTACGTGTTGGTCGGGATTATTCTGGCCTGCGCGGCCTATACGCTGTTCTCGCCAAAGGATCTGTTCAAGTCGGCCAGCCGGGTCGTCATGCCCTGGGCCGACTTGCAGGCGCCGACTCGCACCCTTATTGCCGAACTGGAACCCGGCGACTCGCAGGCCTTTCGCGGCCAGCAAGTCACGGTCAAGGCCCGCATCGAAGGCCTGCCGAGCGACGGCAAAGTCACGCTGCTATACACCACGGCCGACGGACAAACGGTCGATCGGGCCATCGAGCTGACGCTGCCGGTCGACGGCTACAAATACGCCGCGGTGCTGCCGGCCGGCGACGCCACGCTGCAACAGCCGCTCTCGTATCGCATCGAGGCCGGAGACGCCGTCACCCGGCAGTATGCGCTCGACGTGGTCGCCGCTCCGACGATCGCGGTAAACAGCGTCGAGTACAAATATCCGGCCTATACGGGCTTGCTGGCACAGCGCGTCGAGCAGCAGGGAGACGTCAAGGCGATCGAGGGCACACAAGTCACGATCCATGCCTTGGCTAACGAGCCGATCGAGTCGGCGTATATCGACTTCGATGGCGACGCGACGCTCGATCAGCGGATGCAAGTTGACGGCGTGAACGCGCAAGCGACGTTCACGGCGGCACTACAGCCCGACCGGACGCAAGCGGCACACCACAGTTATCAACTCGTCTTCAAGAACGAGGCCGGCCAGCAGAACCTTCAGCCGGTGCGGCACCAGATCGAGGTGACGCGCGACCTCGCGCCCGAGATCCAGTTCGTCCTGCCCAAGAAGGACGAGATCGATCTGCCGCTCAACGGCGCCGTGGATTTGGAAGTCGTGGCCAACGACCCCGACTTCGCCTTGCGGCGGATCAAGCTCTCGACGGCCAGCGGCAAGGGACCCCTCAAGGATGTCACGCTGTTGGACGAGGTTCGTCGCGGGCAGTTCGTTCGCAAGATTCGCTTCACGCCCGGCAAGCTGGGATTGAAAGCGGGCGACGTGGTCGTCTATTCGGCCGTGGCCGAGGACAACAAGGATCCGCTGCCTAATCGCACCGAGACTCCCCAGCGGCGCATCCGCTTGATTTCTCCGAGCGGCTCGCAAGCGCCGCGAGACCAGGTCGCCAAGGACGACGCGGCCGATGGACAAAAGGGCCAGCCGCAAGACAAGGGCCAAGGGGGCGGCGACGACGAGCACCCGCGCGCTGGCGAGGGCGAGCCCGAGAAAGGGCCCGGCAAACGCGACCCGGTGGCGGCCAACAAGCCGGACGCGGAACCAGGCGATCCCGCCGACGAACAGCAGCCGGGCGACGATACTGCGAAGGATGACGCTGCGGGCGAGAAGGGCGGCAAACAAGACGCCGCTCAACAAGGTGACAAACAGGGCGATACTGGCCAGGAGGGCGCCGCGGAGGGATCTGACAAGCAATCGGCAGGCGCCGGAGAAAAGAACGGCGGCGAAAAGGGGGCCGGTGAAAAGGGCGCCGACGAAGGCGCCGAACCCAGTGCCGCTAACGACGGCTCGAACGACAGCGATGCGATCGAGCGGATCCTGAAGCATCGCGAGGAACAGAACAAAGGAGCGGGCGGCTCATCCGACGCGGACAAGGAGCCATCGCAGCAGCAGCCAGATTCAGGCAAGCAGAAGCAGTCCAAGCCCGGCCAGGACGCCGGCAAGAAATCAGCACGGCAGGACCCGGCCAACAAAACGCCGCCGCAGCCATCCGGCGATCGCGAGCAATCCGCCGGCCAACAGGACGAATCCGACCAGCCCGATCAACAGGGGAAGAAAGGTCAACAGAAGCCAGGCCAACAGAAACAACAAGGTCCACAAGGGGCCGGCGAAAGCGGCGAAGGAGAATCAGGCGACGACGGGGCAGAAGCTCAGAAACAACAGGGTGACAAGTCGGGAAAATCTTCGGGCAAGGGAAACCGCCCCAGCGCCGATCCGCAAGATTCCGGCGAGCAGTCGGCCGATCCATCCGCCACTGAAGCCGGTAAACAGGGGCGCCCGAGCGACGCAAAGTCGGACAAGGACGACGCGAGCGATGCGCAGCCGGGCGATGACGCCGCTCAAGGCAAGTCGCGCGGCGATACCAAAACCGGCCCCAAGCCGCCGGGCGCAAAACCGGCCGCGGGAGAGCCGCAGGACACGCAGGGCGAGCAGGGTCAGCCGGCTGATACCTCCGACCAAAAAGGCGCTGGCAAGAAATCTTCCGGTGATCCCAAGAATAGCAACTCCAAGAGCGGCGCCGCGAAGGATCAACAAGACCAACCCACCTCCGGCAAAGACGCCGACCCCGGCAAGTCGGGGCAGGGCGACAAGTCGCGGGGCGAGCCGGGCGCGAAACCGGACCAGCAGGCGCCCGGCGATGAGAAGAGTTCGGATGCCAACGGCGGCGACGGCGAAAAAGACAAGGGCAACTCGGGCGCTGGCCAGCGCAACGAAGGTGACAAAGGCTCGCCCAGTCCCCAGGGCGCGAATCAACCGCGCGACAAAGCGCCGCGGCAATCGTCCGAAGACCAGAAAGGACAGCCGAAAGACTCGCCCCAGTCGCCCAGCCAAAGTCATCGCGAGTCCGACTCCGAAGGCCAGGACGACGGCGATCGATCGGGCGGAGGCAAAAAAGGGGGCGGACAGAAAGCCAATAAATCGGGCACCGGTGGAGCCGGGCAGAACACACCGTCCGATGAAGGCGCGGGCCGCTCCGAAGATCCGGGCCAGGGCGAAACCTCCGATCAGGCGCCCGGCAAAGAGCCAAGCGCCGACAAGACCGGCCAGAGCGGATCGAAGCCCGGCGCGGGCACGACCAAGGCCCCCAGTGGCGGCAACGAACCGCAAGCTGCAGCCGACAAACCGCCCGGCGGCGGTGGCGAAGCGGGCCAGTCGCCGGCGCAAAATCCTCAGGGCCCGTCTGAATCGGGCGCCTCGAACCAACCTGGCGGCGGCAAGCCCGGCGCGAACCAATCGCCGGATCGCCCCTGGACTCCAACGACCGACGCAGCCGAAAAAGCCAATCTCGACTATGCCCGCAAGGCGACGGATTTGGCGCTATCGCATCTCAAGGACGAGTTGGCCAAGGATCGGCCCGATCCCGAGTTGTTGAATCGTTTAGGATGGACCCGCGGCGACCTGGAAAAATTCGTCAAGCGCTGGGAGCAACTGCGCGGCCCGGCCCGGACCAATGGCGAGAGCGGCGCACCGGCCCAGCACGAGCTGGACGAGGCCTTACGGAGCCTGGGCTTGCGGCCCCGCGCCACGAGCATGCAAGGAAACGCCGGGCGGGACGACAAATCGCAAGGCTATAAAGAATCGCGCCGCACCAGCCCGCCGCCGGAATATGCCGAGCAGTACAAGGCCTACACGCAAGGGACCGCAAAAGGCGGAAAATAGTCCCTCGCAGCAGCGTGCGACGCGGTAGCAGGCTACCATGGAACGTTCGGCGCGGCGGATTGCCGCGCGAAAGTGGTTCCTTCCTTCTTTCAGCCACCCGCGCATGCTCGATCGCATCCCGCGTTATCTTGTGCCGTTTCATCCCAAGCGCGTGCCGCATCGCTTCGCCGACGTGCTGGTCATCGGCGGAGGGCTGGCCGGGTTGCGCGCGGCGCTGGCCGTGCCCAGCGATCAGTCGGTGCTGGTGATCACCAAGAGCAGCTTGCGGCAATCGAACAGCAGCTATGCCCAAGGGGGCATTGCCGGCGTGATCGATCCCGAGGACCGGTTCGAAGATCACATCGCCGATACCTTGTCGGCCGGCGGCGGGTTGTGCGACACGGCCGTGGTCGAGATGGTGGTCCGCGAAGCCCCGGCCCGGATCCACGAGCTGATTGATTGGGGGACCAATTTCGATCAGGAGTCCGGCGGCCTGGCCCTGGGACGCGAAGGCGGACACAGCCACCATCGAATTGTGCATGCCCTGGGCGATGCCACCGGCAAGGAAGTGATGCGGGCCGTGATCGATCGCACCTGCGCGCTCGAGAACGTCGAGACCTGGGAAAATGCCTTTACGCTCGACCTGCTGACCCACGAAAACCGCTGCCGCGGAGCGCTCGTTTGGAGTGCCGAGCACGGCATGGCCCTGGTCTGGGCCAAGCAGACGATTCTATGCACCGGCGGCACGGGCCAGATTTACCGCGAGACCACGAATCCCGAAGTCGCCACCGGCGACGGGCTGGCGATCGCGTTTCGCGCCGGCGCGGAACTGCGCGACATGGAGTTCATGCAATTCCATCCCACGGTGTTGTACATCGCGGGCAGCAGCCGCAGCCTGATCACCGAAGCCATGCGCGGCGAGGGCGCGAAACTTGTCGATCGCAACGGCGAGCGCTTCATGGACGAGTACGATCCGCGCGGCGAGCTTGCGCCGCGCGACGTGGTGAGCCGGGCAATCGTCACGCAGATGGAGCGCACGCGGCATCCAAACGTGTATCTGGATCTGTCGCACTTGGACGCCGCCACCGTGCGGGCCAGGTTTCCCGGCATCGCCAGCACGTGTGCCGAATTTGGTTTGGATATCGCCCGCGACTGGATCCCGGTGCGGCCCGGGGCACACTACATGATCGGCGGCGTGACGGTCGATATCGAAGGGCGCACCACGCTCGACGGCCTGTGGGCGGCGGGCGAGTGCACCTCGAGCGGCTTGCACGGCGCCAATCGGCTGGCTTCCAACAGCCTGCTGGAAGGTTTGGTCTTCGGCGCGCACGCCGGGGCTGCCGCCGCTCGCGTGGCCGCCACGATCGAAGATGACTTTCGCGCCGTGCCACTCGTGAATCCGCCATTGGAAGAAGGAGTCGAATCGTTGGATCTGGGCGACATTCGCAACTCGCTCAAAAGCGCGATGTGGCGCAGCGCCGGCGTGCGCCGCGACCGCGAGCACCTGTTGGAGGCGGCCGAGAGCATCGATCGCTGGTGCGGCTACGTGCTGGCGCGGCAGTTTTCCGACGCCGACGGCTGGGAATTGCAGAACATGCTGACCGTGGCCCGGCTGGTGATCGAAGCGGCGCTGGCGCGCGAGGAAACCCGGGGCGTACACCTGCGCACTGACTTTCCGACGGCGGACGACGCGCGGTGGAAACGCCGCATTTCTTTTCGCCGCGATGCCTGAACGGCTCCCGACCGAGCTACCGCCGGGGGGCATCTTGCGATCGCGCTTGGGCGACCTCAAATACGGGCAATTCCCTGCGATAACTCTCAGCCGGACAGGGACCTGTGCATTTATTTGGCACGGGGCGATCCATCTGGCGTGACCTTGCGTAAGTCTGGACAGGGACGCTATGTTCGTAGTAACTTCTAGGTCGCTTGATAGGGCGATTTGCCCCCCGTGGCGGACCAACGGCGGCTCGCACAGCCGCGCTTCGGCCGCGAAGCATTTTTGATTGACCGCACATGGGCATTCCCCCTGGAGTTTTTACCAGGGCGGTCGTTGCCATGGCGTCACTTCATTCAGGAGTCCTTTACCGATGAGCGAACAGCCGGGTCCTGCCATGATCGAGGCCGTGGGGCTGTCCAAATACTACGGCGATTTTGCCGCCGTCGAGGACGTCTCCTTCAGCATTCCGCAGGGACAGATCGTGGCTTTCCTCGGTCCCAACGGGGCCGGCAAGAGCACGACCATGAAGCTGCTGACCGGCTACCTGGCCCCGTCGCGGGGCATCGCCCGCATCGCCGGCCACGACATGGCCGCCGATCGCCTGGCCGGTTCCGCCCGACTGGGCTACTTGCCGGAAAACGGCCCGCTCTATCCGGACATGACGCCGCGGATGCTACTCAATTTCTTTGCCGACGCGCGGGGCCTGTCGGCGGCGCGCAAGCGGCAGCGGATCGAGGACGTGGTCGAGTTGTGCGCGCTCAAGAGCGTGATCGGCAAAGCCATCGGCAAGCTGTCCAAGGGTTTTCGGCAGCGCGTCGGCATGGCGCAAGTGCTGCTGCACGAGCCCGACGTGCTGATTCTCGACGAGCCGACAGCCGGCCTGGATCCCAACCAGATTCGCGACGTGCGGGGCACGATCCGCAACCTGGGCAAGAACAAAACCATTTTGCTGTCGACGCACATTTTGCAGGAAGTCGAGGCGATAGCCGATCGCGTGCTGTTCATCAACGAAGGCCGCCTGGTCTACGACGGCACCGTGAAGGGATTCGCTTCCGGCGGGCACGATCTGGATACCCGCTTCCACGAGTTGACGACCGAGGGCGCCTAGAGACGACACGCGAACCCTCCTCCGATCCGCCAGCCAAACGACATACCAAGAGTTTACGAATTAATCGAACGCAACACAGGTTGAAGCCATGAACGTCCACGTTATTCGTGCGATCTTCAAACGCAACTTCGTCAGTTATTTCAGCAACCCAACCGGTTACGTATTCATCTGCGTATTCGTGTTGCTCAGCTCCTTCGCGGCTTTCTGGCCCAACGACTTCTTCAACTCGAACCTGGCCAACTTGGATCAGTTGAACAAGTATCTCCCGTACATCCTGCTGGTGTTTATCCCGGCGATCACGATGAGCATTTGGGCCGACGAGCGGCGGCAAGGGACCGACGAGTTGTTGTTGACGATTCCGGCGGCCGATTTTGACGTCGTCTTCGGAAAATACCTGGCTGCCGTAGCGATTTACACGGTCTCGCTGTTGTTCTCGCTGGTCTCGAACTACATCGTGCTGTTGAACCTGGGCGATCCCGACCTGGGGCTGCTGCTGGGAACGTACTTCGGCTACTGGGTCGTGGGCCTGGCCATGATCGGCATCGGCATGGTCGCCTCGTTCCTGACCGGCAACTTGACCGTCGGGTTCATCCTGGGCGCGCTGTTCAATGCGCCCTTGGCATTTGCCGGCGCCGTCTCCGACAAGCTCTCGTTTCTAAAAGGGCTGAGCATCACCGAACAGTTCCACGATTTCTCCCGCGGCGTGATCACCTTTTCCAGCGTGGGCTACTTTCTGGCCATCACGGCGCTCACGCTGTACTTGAGCGTGGTGCTCATCGGGCGGCGTCATTGGCGCGGCGGCGTCAACGGCAGCTCGATGGCCGGCCACTACGCCCTGCGCATTCTGGCGCTGATTGCCGTGGTGGTTTCGTTGAACTTCTTCTTGACGCGGCACGACCGTCTGCGGGCGGACGTAACCAGCGAGAACTTGAACTCGCTCGCGCCGCAATCGCGCGAGTTGATCGAGAATCTCGACACCAAGCGGCCGGTCGTGATCGAGTATTTCGTCAGCCCCAACGTGCCCGAAAGCTACGTGCAGACCCGGTTGAATCTGCTCAACACGCTTCGCGAGTTCCAGGCCATCGGTGGCGACAAAATCAAGCTCATCCGCCACGACGTGGAGCCGTTCAGCGAGGAAGCCCAGCGGGCGGAGCAGCAATTCGGGATCCGCCCCGTGCCCGTCGAGTGGCGAACCCGCGGAGCGCGGACGCGCGACGAGATCTTCATGGGTCTGGCCTTCACCTGCGGACTCGATAAGGTCGTGCTGCCGTTTGTCGATCGCGGCATTCCGGTGGAGTACGAGCTGGTGCGCTCGATCGCCACGGTCAGTCAGCAGAAGCGTAAGAAGGTCGGCGTGCTGACGACCGACGCCAAGCTGTACGCGACGTTTGACATGCAGACCATGTCGCCCGGCCGCAACGAGCAGATTATCGAGGAGCTGCAAAAGCAGTACGACGTCGTGCAGGTCGATCCCACGAATCCGATCACGGAAAAATACGACGTGCTATTGGCCGTGCAGCCTTCGTCGCTGGCTCCGGAGCAGATGCAGCATTTCATCGACGCGGTGAAGAGCGGCCAGCCGACCGCGATTTTCGAAGATCCCTTTTCCATGATCAGCCCCGACGTGCCGGGCACGATGGCGCCCAAGATGCCTCCCGGCGGCGGCAATCCGTTCATGCAACGACAGCCGCCGCAGCCCAAGGGCGATATCAGCCCGCTCTGGAAAATGCTGGGCGTGGACTTCAGCGGCGACAACGTGGTCTGGCAGGCGCACAACCCCTATCCCAAGCTGGGCGCGATCCCGCACGAATGGGTCTTCGTCGACCACGACAGCGGCGCCCGCGAGCCGTTCAACGTCGACAATCCCGTCACCTCCAAGCTGCAACAAGTCTTGTTCCTGTTTCCCGGATCGATCTCTGGGCTGAACTCCTCGTCGCTGACCTTCACGCCGCTGGTCGTCACGGGAAACCGCACCGGGACGATTCGCTACGATCAGTTGATGCAGCGCAATTTCATGGGCCAGCCGCAGATGAACCCCGAGATTCCGCTGTTGGAAAAGCCGACCGGCGAACCTTACATCGTGGCGGCCCAAATTCGCGGCAAGCTCAGGTCCGAGAACCAGCCCATGTCCGACGAAGCGGCCGATGCGGCTGTGGCTCCGGCCGAGAAGAAAACGGCCGACGAGCCGGCCGACGCTTCTGCCGACGCGCAGAAAGCCGGAGAAGCAAAAGACGAAGCGAAAAAACCGGAAGCCGAGGCCGTCAAGACTGATCCGGAAATCAACGTCATCCTCGTCAGCGATATCGACTGCTTGTATGGAGCGTTCTTTGCCCTGCGAGCTCGTGGCGAAGACCCCGACGAAGAATTCAGCTTTCACTTCGACAACGTGCCCTTCGTGCTCAATGTGCTCGACGTGCTGGCCGACGACAAGCGGTTCGTCGACATCCGCACGCGGCGTCCTTCGCACCGCACATTGACCAAGATCAACGAAGTCACCGAGAGCGCCCGCAAGGAAGCCGACCGCGCTCGCGAGAAGTACCTGAAGGATTTTGACACGGCGCGCTCGAAGGCCCAGAAGGATTTCGACGACCAGATGGCCGAGTTGGCCAAGCGGACGGGAGTCAACCGGCAGCAGGCTGCCATCGACAAGCTACAAGCGCAGATGCAAGGGCAGCAAAAGCTCGACGTGGCCCTGCAAGGCCTGAAGGACAAGCGCGACAAGTCGATGAAGGCGTCGCAGACCAACCTGGAACTTGCCGTCCGCAAGGTGCAGGATGATTACAAGCTGTGGGCCGTGCTGTTGCCGCCGATTCCGCCGCTGATCGTGGCCTTTATCGTGTTCTTCAATCGCCGCGCCAGCGAACGAGAGGGAGTCAACAAGTCCCGGCTTCGTTAATCCATAAATACTTAATCCGCCAGCGTGTCGAACGGCGTTTGGAATAAACACAAGCGCCCCGACGACCGACCCGTCCAGCTAGTGAGGAAGCTCGCATGCAAGAGAATCACAAGACGCTCACGTTTGTCCTGGTGGCCGCGATGGCCGCTCTGGTGGCTTGGGAACCCTGGCGACCGGCGGTCTCGACCGACGCGCCGCCGGAGGAAGTGGGCACCAAACTCTTCCCCGATTTCAAAGATCCGCTGGCCGCCAAGAGCCTGGAAGTCGTGACTTTTAACGAAGTGGACGCGACGCTCCGCGATTTCAAGGTTGCGCAGGTCAACGGCGTGTGGGCGATTCCCTCGCACAGCGACTACCCGGCCGACGCCGCCGAGCACATGGCCCAGGCCGCCACGGCGCTACTGGATTTGGAAATCCTGGGCGTGGCCAGCAACAATGCGGGCGACCAGGAACTGTACGGCGTGATCACGCCCGACCTGGCCAAGCTGCGCCCCGGCATGGTGGGCGTCGGCACCCGCGTGATCGTCAAGGGAGACAAGGACAAGGGCCTGGCCGATCTGATCATCGGCAAGGAAGTGAAGGACGCCGGCCCGGCGGGTCTGCGCTATGTCCGTCGCGCCGAGCGCGATCAGATCTATACGGTCAAAGTCAAAACCGACAAGTTCTCGACCAAGTTCGAAGACTGGATCGAGAAAGACCTGCTCAAGCTGAATGCCTTCGACATTCGCCAGGTCGAGCTCAACGACTATTCGACCGCCGACAACCTGACCGTGGACGGCGTGTCGCTGATGGTCAAGAAGCGCAGCCGCATCGACCTGGGATTCGACGACGCGAAATCGAGCTGGAACTTGATCGAGATGACCGAATTCGACGACAAGGGAGAGCCGATCCCGGTCAAGCTTGGCGAAGACGAAGAGCTCAACAACGAGAAGCTCAACACGCTCAAGACTGCGCTGGATGACTTGAAGATCGTCGACGTGCAGCGCAAGCCCAAGGGGCTCAGCCAGGAATTGAAGGCCAGCGACGAGCTAGTCAAAGACAACGAAGCGGCCCTGTCGCTGGTGCAGCGGGGTTTCTTCCCGGTCGGCGAGAACCGCGAAATCTATTCCAGCGAAGGCGAAGCCACTTGCACGACCAAAGAGGGCGTGCGGTACATCCTGCGTTTCGGCCGTCTCGCTGGGGGCGAGGAACCCAAAGACGACAAGGAATCGCCGGATAAGGCCAAGAGCAACCCGGCCTTGAACCGCTACTTGTTCGTGATGGCCCAGTTCGATCCCAGCCAGATCGCCAAGCCGATCCTGGAACCGGTTCCTGGCGAAGCAGACGCCGCCGACAAGAAGCCGGCCGACGATGTTGCTAAGCCGGCCGAAACAAAGGCAAACGACGGGAAGAAGCCGGCTGACGGCGCGGTGCCCGAGGAAAAGACCGGCGCCCAGGACGAAGACGCCAAGGCCGCTCCCGCCGCCGATGCCAAGCCCGCCGAAAAGAAGGACGACAAGGCTGTCACGCCCGATGAGGAAAAGAAGATTGCCATCCAGCGCGAGAACAAGCGCAAGCAAGATGAGTACGATGCCGCGGTGAAGAAGGGCCAGGATCGGGTCGCGGAGCTCAACGAGCGCTTCGCCGATTGGTACTTCATCATCTCCGACGACGTCTACAAGAAGATCCACCTCGGCCGCGCCGACATCATCAAGAAGAAAGACGCCAAGGACGAAGCCGGCGCCGACAAGAGCGGCGGTCTCGGCGAACTGAACGACCTGCCGCCGGGTCTCGAAGTCAAATAATTCAGTGCGCGTCTGCCCGTGTCATACGAAGGCAGCTAATCACTTTGTGGTTCCCATATACGACTGCGAAATCCTACGCATCACGCCGGAACTTCGACACCCAGCTCGCGCAGGAATTCGAGCGTGAAGATGCCCGTGTCGTGGCCGTCGGAAAACGAGATCGAATAGGCATAGTTGCCGACCGGCTTCATGCCCAGGATCGCCAGCGGTCGGGCTTCGGCCAGCGAGAGCACCGGCAGACCGGTCGACGGGGCTGGTGGCGCGGCCCGTTTCTCGCGACACGTCGCGCAAGGACAAGCCTTTCGCAGCGCCGATACGGTAATCTCGCGATTCTGGCCGTCGCTCCACTCGATGGTCAGCCGATTCTGGCCGCGCAGCTCGAGTTTCAGGGGTCGCAATTCCATCGCTTCTCCTGCCACCTATTCCAGTTCGTTGAGCGCCGCCAACAACCGGTCCACTTCGTCGCTCGTGTTATAGTGCAGCAGACCCAGCCGCACGAGGCCCGCCGGCTCCAGTCCCAGCGACTCGCTCAGCTCGAGCGCATAAAAGTTGCCGTGCCAGGCGAAGATGCCGCGCTCGGCGAGATGATCGGCCAGCTCCAGCGGCGCTAGCTTGCGATGCGTGATAGAAACGGTCGGCACGCGTTCGTCGAACCGCTCGCGATCGGTGATTCCCCACACGCGCACCCCGGCCAACCGCGCGAGCCCATCGATCAGCCGCCCGCATAGCTGCCGCTCATAGGCGGCAATCTCGGCAAACGCCGCCACGAGCGCCGCGCGCCGGTCGGGCGCTTGGGGCGCAAAGCGGCGGCCCAAGTCGGCCAGATACTCGATGGCTTCCAGCACGCCGGCGATTCCTTCGTGGTTTTGTGTGCCGGTCATCCATTTGTCGGGCAGCGAGTCGCCCGCGGGTCGCACCTTGTAGGCGGCCAGCGACTCCATCAGCTCCGGCCGGCCCCACAGAATTCCCACGTGCGGGCCGAAAAACTTGTAAGCCGAGCAGGCCACGTAATCGCAATCCCAGTCGGCCGCGGAAACTAGCGCATGCGGCGCGTAGTGTACCGCGTCAAGATAAACCTGCCCGCCCGCGTCGTGAACCCAACGGCAAATCTCGCGGACCGGGTTCACCGAGCCGACCGCGTTCGACGCGCAGCCGATGGCCGCCAGCCGCGTGCGGGGTGAAATCACCGCGCGCAACTCGCCGAGCTTGAGCGTGCAATCGCGGGGATCGAAATCGACATAGCGCACCGTGGCGCCTGCGTCGCGGGCAGCCAACACCCAAGGGGTGACATTGGCGTCGTGATCCAGCCGGGTGACGATCACCTCGTCGCCAGGGCGCCACGTGCGGGCCAGCGCCCGGCTGAAGGCCAGCGTGAGCGTGGTCATGTTGGCGCCGAAGACCGTGGCTTGCGGCGATGCGACACCCAGCAGATCGGCCGCGGCGACGTGGGCCCGATCGAGCATAGCGTCACTCTCGCGGCTGGTGACAAACCGCCCGCCATGATTGGCGTTCGACTCGCTCAAGTACCGACTTATCGCCTGGATCACGCGCTCGGGCGTCTGGCTGCCGGCCGGACCGTCGAGGTACACGGCAGGCTTGCCACCGACTTCTCGCGCCAGGGCCGGAAACTGTTGGCGACACCACTCGACGGGAAATGTTTTCGCACTGGCGACTGCCACCGATCGTCCTCCGCTGGGATTCGTTTGTTATTCGATCGTTTTCGCAATCTGTCGGTCCGTGTCGCGCCAATCGGTGACAAACATCGCGCCGGGGCTGTGTGTGATCGCCAGCTCGCAGCCCGCCTGGCAAAGTGCCACTTGCGGCGTCACTCCGCAAGCCCAAAACATCGGCACTTCGCCCTGGCCAATCGTCACCGCCTCGCCGAAGTCTGGTCGCGACAAGTCATCGATCCCCAGGACTCGTGGATCGCCAATGTGCATGGGCGCACCGTGCATGGTCGGGTAGCGACCCGTGATTTCCGTAACGCGCTCGATGGCAGCCGGCGGATAAGGCCGCATGCTGACCACCAGGTTGCCGCGAAAGCGCCCCGCGGGCTGGCACTCGACGCTGGTGCGGTACATCGGCACGTTGCGGCCTTCCGTGATATGCCGCACCGCAAAGCCTTCGTCGATCAGTGCGTTTTCGAACGTGAATGAACAGCCCAAAAGAAAACTCACCAAATCATCGCGCCACAGGTGGCGAATGTCGGTCGGCTCGTCGGCGTCGGGCACGCCGTGCCGAAAGACGCGATACTTTGGCACGTCGCTGCGCAGGTCCGCGCCGGCCGCGCAGCCGCGCGGCTCCGGATCGCCCGGAGCGGTCTGTTCCAAGAGCGGACATGGTCGAGGATTGAGCCGGCAGAACTCGGAGAATTCGGCCGCGTCGGCCGCCAACAGAATCACCAGATTCGCCTGCACGAAGCCCCGGGCCAGTCCGGCCGTCGGTCCGGTCAGTTCGCCCGCGCGGATCGCGGCGCGCAGCTCGGCCCCTGTGGCACGAGACCACGTTTTGGCGGCTAGTGATTGGTCGGTTTGCATCGTTCGTCGATAAACCGTTTGCCTTTGCCTTCCACGCGGGGCAAGCTCCCCAGCGGCGTGGTGAGGACTTCCACCTTCAGACCCAGCCGCAGTTGCAACTCCTGGGCTACCCTGTTGGGATCGTTCAGACGGTCCTCGATCTCGACCACGAGTTGATCCATCGCGCCGTTGGTGCGGGCCGTCATCCGATATTCGATCACTTCGGGAAAGCCGCGCAAGATCTGCTCGATCGAACTGGGAAACACATTTACGCCGCGGATGACCATCATGTCGTCGGCCCGGCTGAGCACGCCGCCCGGCAGGAACACGAAACGATTCGGCCCCACGCGCCGCCAACTCGGTCGCACCAGGTCGCCCGTGCGGTAGCGAATCACAGGGCTGCCGACGCGTCCCAAGTTCGTCAGCACCAGCTCGGCCAGCTCGCCTTCGCCGGCCGCGGCGCCGGTTTCGAGCGACAAGAATTCGGCGATGAAATCGTTCTCGTTGATGTACAAGCCTTCGCCATTCGGATCGCCGTAGCCCCAGGGTCCGACCTCGGTGGCGCCGCTGTGGTCAATCACGCGGGCCTGCCAGGCATTCTCGATGCGGCTGCGAATCTCCGGCACCGACCCGCCGGCCTCGCCCGCTAGGATCAACTTCGTGACTTCCAGATCGCCGATCGTGATCTGGTTTTCGACAGCCACTTCGACCAGATGCAGGGCGTAGCTGGGCGTACAAAACACGGCGGTCGCCCGACTGCGGCGCAACAGCTCCAGCCGAGCCAACGTACTCAAGCCGCCGCCGGGCACGACCAGGCAGCCCCGCGCGCAGGCCGCGTCGAAAGCGCTCCAGAAGCCGACGAACGGTCCGAACGAAAACGCCATGAACACGCACTGGCCCGACGACACTTCAGCCGCGTCGAGCACGAATTGCCAGCAATCCATCCACCAGGCCCAATCGTCGGCCGTGTCGAGCACGACCAGCGGCCGGCCGCGCGTGCCCGAAGTCTGATGAAACCGCGTGTAGCGGTCCTGGGGAAACGTCAGATTGGCGGCCAGATCGCCCGGGTGCAGGGGGTTGAGCAACTCGTCCTTGAAGGTAAACGGCAGTTGCTTGAGCTCGTCGAGGGCCTGTAAGGGGCCGTCTGCCGAGCGCAGCGCGGCGGCGGGAATCTGCGAGAGCTTGTCGGCGTAAAAACGATTCTGGGGCAGGATCGCCTTGAGCAACGTGTTCAGTCTGCCCAATTGATGCGCCGCCAATTGGGCGCTATCCAATGCCTCCAGCCGGCGTCGCTCGTCGAAAGTCGTGGTGATCATGCATCAAATCATAGCAGCCTGTTGATCTACTCAACAGGCTGCCACATCGCATGGATGCGATGACAAAACAGCGACGCAAGTCGTTGCTTTGCAAGCCGTGCGGAGCTTAGCTTCGCACTTGGCGAGGTTGAAAAATGCCACGATGGCATTTTTCAACGGGTTGATAGAGTCCGCCGCACAAGCTGGCCAGCATGCACTCGGCAGCAGTTATTCAACTGGCCCGGCGATCCCGTGGGTTGCTAGAATGCTGCGGACGCCGGGCCGTGCGCTTTCGCACTCGGCGTCTTCGACTCAATACGATGGGAAAAACACCGCCCGATGACCGACTCGCCTCGCAAAGCCTCGCTGCTGGTCATTTTCTTGACGGTGTTTATCGACCTGCTCGGTTTCGGCATGGTGTTGCCGCTGTTGCCGATCTACGCCAAGGACTTTGCCCTGCAATTGAATTTGAGCGAAGGGCACACGCAAGTCGGTCTGCTGATCGGCTTGCTCATGTCCAGCTTCTCGCTCATGCAGTTCATCTTCGCCCCCTTGTGGGGTCGTATTTCTGATCGCGTCGGGCGCAGGCCGATTTTGATGGTGGGCCTGGCCGGTTCCACGGTGTTTTATTTCCTCTTCGGCATCGCCACGGTCTACCGCAGCTTGCCGCTCTTGTTCGTTTCGCGCATCGGAGCGGGCATTGCTGGCGCCACGATCTCCACGGCCCAGGCCTATATCGCCGATGCCACGAGTCTGCAAAACCGCGCCAAGGGCATGGCGCTGATCGGCGCGGCGTTCGGGCTGGGGTTCACGTTCGGACCGTTGTTCGGCTCGCTGGCGCTGGCCAACGAAGGTGGCAATCCGGGTCCGGGGCCCGGCTATGCCGCCGCCGCCCTCTCGGCCGCGGCGCTGCTCTTGGCTTATTTCAAGCTGCCGGAAAGTCTCAAGCCGGGCAACGAGGCCGCGGCCCGGCATTGGCTGGATTGGTCCGCGCTGGCCGCGGCCCTTTCCCGACCGGCCGTCGGCGTGCTGATTCTGGCCACCTTCGTGTGCATCCTGTCGTTCGCGAATTTTGAGTCGACCTTGTCGCTGATGCTCAATAGCGAAGAAGTCGGCTATCGGTTTGAGCCGTGGCAAGTATCCCTGGTGTTTGCCTACATCGGACTGGTGCTGACCATCGTGCAAGGCGGAATCGTCCGCCGGATCTCGGGCCGAGTTTCGGAAAGCATCATGGCGACCTCCGGCGCACTGGTCGAGATCGGCGGTTTTCTGCTGCTCGCCGCGGCCGTGACGCACAACTCACTGACGCTGCTGCTGGTCGCACTGGCAGTTGTGGTCAGCGGCTTTGCCTTCATCACGCCGTCGCTCAATTCGTTGCTATCTCGGTGGAGCGATCCTACGAAGCAGGGCGGAATTCTGGGAATCGGCCAGAGCATCTCGTCGCTCGCCCGGATTGTCGGCCCCATGATCGGAGTGCCGCTGAGTCAGAACGATTCTTTGGCTGCGCGAGTGGGCGCTACGGCCGCCGAGTTGCCGCTCTATCTGGCGGCGGGTCTGATGGGCGTTGGGCTGGTGCTGATCGTGGTCGCCAGCCGCCGAGGCCGCGACTATCCGGCGTCCGAACCCTCGGCCGTTGTGCCCGATCCGCTTTTGTGAGCCCGATCTGCGTTCGCCGCGCCGTATCCGCCACCGCCGGGCGTTTCGATCGTCAGGACATCGCCGGGCTGGACGCTGAACTGGGCCTTGCCGCCGAGTTGCTCAACCGGGCCGTCAACTCTCTCGAGCGAATTGCGCCCCAGCGCGCCGGGTTGGCCCCCCGCGAGTCCGTAGGGCGCTGCCGGCCCTCGGCGCTCGGTGAGCAGCGAAACCTCGAGCGGTTGGAGAAACTTCAGTCGACGCACCACGCCGTCGCCACCCCGCTGTTTGCCGTCGCCCCCCGAACCGCGGCGTATCGAAAACGATTGCACGCGGACCGGGTAGCGGCGCTCCATCACTTCGGGATCGGTGAGCCGGGTATTGGTCATATGCGTGTGGACGGCATCGGCCCCGTCGGCCTGCGGTGTGGCGCCGGCTCCGCCGCAAATCGTCTCGTAGTAGCCGAACGCGGCGTCGCCAAACAGCAGATTGTTCATCGTTCCCTGGCTGGCGGCGGCCAGACCTAACGCTCCCAGCAAAACGTCGACGATGCGCTGCGAAGTTTCGACGTTGCCGCCCACCACGGCCGGCGACTCCTCGGCCCGAGGGCTGGCCGGCGGATTTAACAGTCCAGGAGGGATGATGATCTCGACCGGCGCGAGCACGCCCTGGTTGAGCGGAATGTCCTCGGCCAACAGGGCCCGCAAGACGTACATCACGGCGGCTGTGACGATCGCCGGGTTGGCGTTCAAGTTTCCGGCGCTCACGGGGCCGCTGCCGGTAAAATCGACCGTGGCCGAATCCCCCTGGATCGTAATCGTCACAACGATCGGCGTGCCGTCGTCCATTCGATCGGCGAACGGGTAGCTGCCGTCCGCGAGCTTGGCGAGCGCTCGGCGAACTTTGCGCTCGGCGGCGGACTGAATGTGTCGCATGAACGATTCGACCACTTCCAATGAATACCGCTCGACCAGCCGCAGCAAGTCGAGAGCGCCACGCCGATTGGCGGCCACCTGCGCCGCAATGTCGGCCAGATTGGCTTCGACGTCGCGCGTTGGATAGGGCGGGGCGAGCAGCAGCGAGCGCAACTCGTCCCAGCGGGCCGTGCCGGCGTCGACCAGCTTGAAATTGCGAATCAGCACGCCCTCCTCGGCCAGGTTTCTCGAGAACGGTGGCATCGAGCCCGGGCGGATCCCGCCCAACTCCGCATGATGCGCCCGGCTGGCGGTGAAGAACAAAATCCTTCCGTTTTCACGGTGTACCGGAGTGACCACGGTCACGTCCGGCAAGTGCGAGCCGCCGCGGTAAGGGTCGTTCGTCGCAAACACGTCGCCCGGGCAAATCGCGGGATTGTCGCGGATGATGCGCCGCACGGTCTCGGCCATCGCGCCCAGATGGACGGGAATATGAGGTGCGTTGACCACCAGATCTCCCAGGGGAGTAAACAGCGCGCAACTGAAATCGAGCCGCTCCTTCACGTTCACGCTGCTCGAGGTGTTCCGCAGCGTGATGCCCATCTGCTCGGCGATGGCCGCGAATTGACTGTTGAAAATCTCCAATAGCACAGGGTCATCTTCGCTCGACACCTCGCTCGACATGGCGCTCGCGCGTTGGGCGGCAGCCTCTGTCACCAGCAGCTCGCCGCCGCTCAAGACTTCCGCCTCCCAATCGGGATCGATCACGGCAGTCGATGCCTTCTCGCAGACGATCGCCGGGCCCGAGAAGCGATCGCCCGGCTGCAACTGGCCGCGCTCAAAGACGTTCGTCTCAAGCAATCGGCCACCGAAGTAGGTCGAGGTCTGCCGCGAAGCGGTTGGCGTCCGTGATGCAACTCGCTGCGAGGCGGCCAGCGGCGACGAACCCCCGCGGGCTTCGATCCGCGCGGCAACGATCTCCAACTCGCGACCCTC
Organism: Planctomycetia bacterium; assembly: GCA_031400775.1. Lineage (GTDB taxonomy): Bacteria > Planctomycetota > Planctomycetia > Pirellulales > PALSA-1355 > PALSA-1355. Next base: position 49,114 of record JANNQN010000437.1, read on the forward strand.
GTGTATGTAGCCGTAACACTTGCGGTGCTCGTCGGCAAACACGTCGGCACACATGGCGGCCGTTTGTCCAACGGGGCAGGAAACCGTGAGTGACGCCTCGACGCCACGATAGCGAAGCTCCAGCCAGCGCGTGATCGCGATCTTTTCGCGGGCGATTCCTTCGGCCAGCACGCCTGCGAGCGCTTCGTCGGCCAGTCGCGCGAACAACGGTTCGAGCTCGGCAATGGTCGCCGACGACAATGGAAGGTAGACACCCGCCATGCGGTGACGCTCGACATCGGCCAGTCCGATGCCATAAGCGCTTAGCAAGCCGGCGTCCGGATGGTGAAGGATCTGCCGAATGCCCAGTTCGCGGGCCACGGCGCAGGCGTGCTGCCCGGCGGCGCCGCCAAACGGCACCAGCACGTATTCGCGCGGATCGCATCCCTTGGCCACCGAGATCGAGCCGATCGCCTTGGCCATGTTGGCATTCGCGATGCGTGCGAATCCCTCGCTCAATTCCAGTGGCTCGTAGCGAGGGCCGCCGCCAGCGGCGATTTCTTCGATCACTTCGGCCAGCCGTGCCTCGGAGGCCGCGCGATCGAGCGGAAACGGAAAACGCTCGGGCTCGATTTTTCCCAAGAGCAAGTTGACGTCGGTGATCGCCAGGGGTCCGCCCCGACCGTAACAGGCCGGGCCCGGATTGGCGCCTGCGCTATCGGGGCCGACGACCAGCTTGACGCCGTCGAAGCGACAAATCGATCCGCCGCCGGCGGCGACCGTTTCGATGGCCAGCATCGGCGCGACGACCCGCACGCCGGCCTTCTCGGTCTCGAATTCCAATTCGTAGCGGCCGTCGAACCGTGAAACGTCGGTGCTGGTTCCTCCCATGTCGAAGCCGATCGAACGGGCGAATCCGGCCGCCGTGGCCACGCGCGAGAAACCGACCACGCCGCCGGCCGGACCCGAGAGAATGCTGTCCTTGCCCACGAACTGATCGGCCGCGACCAGCCCTCCGGCCGAGGTGAGCAACCGCAGCGAACTGCCGGGCAACTCGTCGCCGAGCGTGCGCACGTAGCGGCGCAGGATCGGATTGAGATAGGCGTCCATCACGGTCGTGTCGCCGCGCGAGACGATCTTGATCAATGGCGCAAGCCGGCTCGAAACGCTGATCTCCTCGAAGCCCAACTCGCGGGCGATCTGTTCGACGACTTGCTCGTGATCGGGGCGGACGAAGGCATGCAGCAGGCAAATCGCCAGCGACTCGATTCCCTGCTCGCCGAGTTCGGTCAGTTGCCGGCGAACCTGGTCCGCGTCGGGCGCAAGCAGCACCTGACCGTCGGCGGCCACGCGTTCGTCGATTTCGACCACGGCGGCGAACAGCGGCGGGGGCTTGCGGATATCCAAGTCGAAGAGACGGGGGCGATTCTGATAGCCGATGCGTAACACTTCGGCGAAACCGCGAGTCGTAATGAAGGCCGTCTTGGCCCCGCGACGTGTAATCAAGGCGTTGGTGCCGCGGGTGGTTCCCAGGCGCACGCTCACGCGCGGAATCGGCGACGAAAGGGGCAGGCCCAAAAAATAGCGGATCGCCACGATCGGCGCCTCGATTCCCGCGGAGAGCTCGTAGCGGCTGCCGAGCGGGGGCTCTGCCGGCAAGGGCCGCGCCAGAGCGAGCGTCGAGGTGGACCGATCGAACGTCCGCACGGTGGATTCGTGAACGGCGACACCCCGATCGTTCAAGAGAACGAAGCGGTAGCCCGCCCAGATGTCGTCGGGATCGGCTGAGCGGGCCGTATCGACGACGCGGCCGGCGGACGATCCCGGGCCGACGGCGCCTTTGACGATGCCCGAGCTGAGCACCTTATAGTGCAGCAGGTGGCCATCCGGACGGCGAGCAAAGCTGTCGGTAAACGTTCCGCCGACGTCGATCCAGAATTCCCAGGAGGCCATGCGAGGACCTAACCGAGCGGCCGTTGGGGTGGCCCTAGCTGCATGAAGGCCGGCTGCGGTTGATCGACCTTGACCTGCTCGAAGTTGTTCATGTTCTGCGGAACGCTCTTGTGGACGCAGATCATGTTGATCGAGACGGTATTCGGAAAAACGTTGTTCGCGTTGCCGAAAAAGTTGTTCGGACTGAAATAGTAGGGCAGGTGCCAGTACATGTTGTAGCCAATCGAATCGATGTGACGCACCAGTTCCTCGGCCTTTTCGCGTTTGTCGTTTTCGACGTATAAGACCGGCTTGAATCGCTCGATCGTGCGGGCCGCTCCGCGCAAGACGTCGGTCTCCATGCCCTCGACGTCGACCTTGATGAAGCTGCAGCGCTGCAGGTTGAAGCTGTCGATGGTCACCACCGGCACATCCTCGCCGACGTCGAAGCTGCCCAGGGCTAGTCCGCCGAAATTGTTCTCGCGGCGATAGTCGAGCGCCGGCACTTTGATCGATCCGCTCTCGGCGCCGGCGGCCTGGTGCAGCGCGAAGACATTGGGAAGATTGTTCAGCGCCAGATTGGCGCAAAGCGTCTGATAGACGATTCGTTGCGGCTCAAGCGCCAGCACAATGCCGGCGTTTCCCACCTGTTGCGCCAAAAAGACAGTGTGCGCTCCAAAGTTGGCTCCGACTTCGACGACCACATTGCCCGGCTGCACTACCTGCCGAAACAGCTCGACTTCGCCTTCGGAGTACTCGCCGTACAGATCGAGCGAACGGCCGATATACATGTCGTGGATGTTGTACAACATCTGCCCGTGACGGCACGCTTTCAGCCGATTGTAGTTTTCGAAAATGGCCAAGCTGATTCTCCGAGTGAAGTTTGCGAACTAACGGGTTGGTGAGCGCTTCGAGACAAGTTGACGCAGCACGGTTTTCATCTCGGCAAACACATCGGACCAGTCGCCGGCCGTCGATTGCCGGAACAACCGCATCGACGGATACCAGGGGCTGTCGCCGCGGTTTTGCATCCAGCGCCACTCGGGCGCCGCCGCCAGGCCGAGCCACACCGGCACTCCCAGGCCGCCGGCCAGATGCGCCGCGGCCGTATCCGACGTGACGATCAGGTCGAGGTTGCACATCACCGCGGCGGTGTCCATGAAGGCGCCCGCGTCTGTATCCAAGGTACTGCCCAGGTCGACGGCGGTAAACCGGCCCCCGAGCGCGGAAAGTTGCTCGACCCCCGCGGCCTTTTGCAGGCTGATCAGTTGCACGCCTTCCACCTCGGCCAGCGGAGCGAACGCCGCGAGCGGAATGGAGCGAAAGTGATCGAACGAATAGGCGGCGTTTCCCTGCCAGACCAGCCCGACCTTGAAGCCCGGATAAGTGCGCAAGTGGTTGCGCCAGTTCTTGAGCAGTCGAGGATCGGCCGCCAGGTAGGGAACCGGGGCCGGAATCGTTTCGAGCGTGGTGCCTAGCACACCCGGCAAGCTCAGCATCGAGACGTGTACGTCGAACCGGGGCAGCGGCGAACCGCCCGGCAGGACACTGGTAAAGCCCGAGGCTCGCAGCAGCGGGACCAGCGCCGGCTGGACCTCCACGAAAATGTTGCCGCTGCGCTCGTCGAGCATTCTCAGGTAGCGGATAAAGTGCAAGGTGTCGCCCAGCCCCTGCTCGGCGTGTACCAGCAGCTTGCGGCCCGCCAGCGGCGAACCATCCCAGCGCGGCACGTCGAAGCGGCGGCCCTTGTAGTCTTTGCACTGGAACCGCCATTCATAGTCCTTCCAGCCGGCCGCAAAATCGCCCCGGCTCAAGCGCACGAACGAGCGATTGTAATAGGCCTCTGGATATTGGGGCTTCAGCCGGATCGCTTCGCCATAGCTCAGCTCGGCCTCGTCGTCCAGATACTGCGAGTGCAGTGCCGCGGCCAGGCTATAGTGCGCCCGAGAGTGGTCCGAGTCGATCGCGATCGCGCGGCGATGGTATTCGACCGCTTCGGCCGGCTTGCCCAGCATGTGCAACGCGCCGCCGATATTGGCTAATGTATCGGCCGAGTTGGGATCGAGTTCTTCCGCCCGGAAAAATTGCGCGAGTGCCTCGTCGTAGCGCTTCTGATCCTGTCGCACGGAGCCCAGATTATTGTGCGCCTGGACAAATTCGCCGCTGCGCTCGATGGCGAGTTGAAAGCACTCGGCGGCCGCGTCGAACTCTTTGCGGTCGTGCAGCACCGAGCCCAGATTGTTGAGCGCTTCGGCCGATTCGGGCCGCTCCAGCAGCGCCAACCGAAAGCACTGCTCGGCCGCGTCCAGTTGATCCAGGGCGCGAAAAACGCAGCCCAGGTTGTTCTGGGCTTCAAACGCCCGCGGGTTGTGAAACACGGCGGCCTGCAACTCCGTCAGGGCCTCGGTCAGCCGCCCCTGCGATTGCAGCAGCGAGCCCAGCCAGTAATGGGCTTCGGCATGCGCCGGATCGATTTCGAGGGCCTGGCGAAACGAAGCCTCGGCGGCCGACTGGTTGTCTCGCTTCAATTGCACGTTGGCCAGGCTCATGATGGCCTTGAAATAGCCGGGACGGGCTGCCAGCGCGGCGGCGTAACACGGTTCCGCCTCGGCCAGTTGCTCGGTGTCGCGATAGGCATTGCCCAGGTTGAAATGGGCTTCGGCAAACTCGGGCGACAATTGCACGGCCCGGCGATAGCTGGCGATGGCCTCGGTCGGCTTGCCGACCTGGTTCTAGAGAGCGGCCAGATTGTAGTGCGTTTGCGCGCTGTTGGGGTCGAGCGCAAGCGCGCGGCGCAAAGCGGTCTCGGCCTTCTCCGGCGCGCCCGAGGAGGCGTAGGCGGCGCCCAGGTGATTGTAGTAGGTCGGATTCGAGCCATTGATGGCGACTGCCCGCGCGATGGATTCGGCGGCCTCGGCGGGGCGTCCGGTCTGTTGCGCCGCGACTCCCAATAAGTGCCAAGCGTCGGCATGCTCCGGCTCGGCCTCGACGATCCGGCGATAAATCTTTTCAGCCTCAGCCAAATCGCCGCGCTGATGGTAGTCGAAGGCTATCGCCATTGCTTCGGCAATCGTGGCCACGCAACTTCCTTTCAAGCTTTTCCAACCAACTGTGAAAGCGCCGCCGCCATTCTTCGAAAGACGCCGGGCCAGTCCCCCGCCGATGTCTGGCGAAACAGCCGCATCGTTGGATACCACGGGCTGTCGTCGCGGTCCGCCAGCCAGCGCCAATCGGGCGACGAGCGCAAAGCACACCATATCGGCACGCCCAGCCCGCCGGCCAGATGCGCGCTGGCCGTGTCCGTGGTCACGATCAGGTCCAGGTTCTTCACGATCGCCGCGGTGTCCATGAACGGGCCCGAGCGCTCATCGGCGGCGCTACCTAAATCTACGACGTGGAACTGCCCCTGGACCGACGAAATCTGCTCGCTGCCGGGCCCTTTTTGCAGGCTGAAAAGCCGCACTCCGCTCACCTGGGCAAGCGGGGCGAACTGGCTTAAGGCAACTGAACGGTAACGGTCTTCGCGGTAACTGGTGCGGCCCTGCCAGAAGATGCCCACGCGATAGCCGGCGAACTTCGACAGCTCGCCGCGCCAATGCTCGCAGAGCGCCTCGTTGGCGAACAGATACGGCACACTACTGGGGATGGATTCCAACGTGGGGCTGAAGATACTGGCCAGGCTCATCAAGGGGGACTGCACATCGAACGGCGGCCGGGGAGCGCCCGGCGAAACGAGATTCTTCACGCCCGAGGTGGTGAGCAGCGGCACGAGCGCCGCGGGCGCCTCGACCGTGACATGGCGGCAGCGCTCCTGAACCAGGGGCAGGTAGCGAATGAACTGAAACGTGTCGCCCAGGCCTTGCTCGGCATGAACCAGCAGCCGCCGCTCGCCGAGCGGCTCGCCGTTCCACTGGGGTTCGGCAAATCTTCGCCCCTTGACGTCCGGACACTGTAAACGCCATTCGTATTCGGCCCAGCCTTCGGCCAGCCGCCCTTGGCTGAGCCAGACCAGCGAGCGGTTGTAATGGGCCTTGGCATATTGCGGCGCGAGCGCCACAGCCTGGTTCAAGTGGTCGAGCGCCTCGTCCAGCGAGCCCAACTCGCGCAGCAGGTCGCCCAGATTGTTGTGGGCAAAAGGATATGCCGGCCGCAACTCGAGGCTGCGGCGATAACTGGCCGCGGCTTCGTCAAGCTGCCCCAACGCATAGAGCGCCAGGCCAAGATTGTAATGCCCATCGGCCATCGCCGGGTCGAGACGGATCGCTTCGTCGCATTGATGGCGGGCTTCGTCGTTGCGGCCCACGGTCAAATAGGCCGAGCCGAGATTGTTGTGATATTCTGCGACGTTCGGATCGATGGCGATGGCCTGTTCGAGCAGGCGCACCGCCTCGGCGGCATGGGTCGTTTGCAGTGCCAGCGCTCCCAAGCGATGCAGAGCCTCGGCATTGGCCGGATGCGCCGCCAGCACCTGACGATAAATTTGCTCGGCCGCGCGCAGGTCGCCGGCACGGTGATGGGCGAGGCCCCGCGCCAGGGCATCGTCGATGGTTGACATGGTGTGTATCTATTGCTTGCCAACAGCCACTGGGTTCTTACCCACGGCAACTATGTGCGATTCGGTCCGCAAGAACATCCGTCCGCCCGCGACCGCCGGAGTGGCGCGGGTCGATTCGCCCAGCGAACTGCGTCCCAACACCTTAAATGTATCGGTCGCGGCCAGGGTCACGACTTCGCCGTCGGCGCTGACGCCGTAGATGCGGTCGGCCACCCGCACCGGTGAGCTGGAAAAGGTGCCGCCCACCCGCTCGTGCCAATGCTGCTTGCCCGAGCGAGCGTCGATGCAGGTGACCACGCCACGATCGCCCCACAGAAACACGAGCGTCCGGTGAGCGATCATCGTGGGTACATAAGGGGCGCTGGTGCGATCGATCTTGTAGAGTACCTCGGCTTCGCGTCCGCCTGCGCTACCCGGTCGCACCGCCACAACGCTATTGTTGCCGCTCCCTTCGCCGCAGTTGGCCAGGATCAACCCGTCGACAAGGATCGGCGAGCCCACCGGGCGGCGCTCCAACACTTCGGCCTCCCAATTCGTTTTGCCCGACTTCGGGTCGATGCTCGTGAGCCCATGAGCCCAACTGGCGACGATCAGCTCGGCCGGGCCGGCGGGCGGCTGATAGATGCAGGGCGCGGCGTAGGAAGTACTTTGCTTGTCGAGCACCTTGCGCGGAATCTTCCAGCGCGTCTGCCCGGACGATTTATCGAGCGCGATCAAAAAGCTGTCGGCATCCTGGTCGTTGGTAATGATGAGCAGGTCACCATGCACGATGGGCGACGTGCCGAAGCCGTGCTGGCTGACAAATTTACCGAGATTCGCCCGCCACACCGGCTTGCCGTCGTGCGCCAGCGCCACGACCGAAAACTCCTCGGGCGTGGCCCAGGCGCAATACACGTGCTGCTCATCGACGGCGGGCGTGCTCGAAGCCAGGCTGTTCTGCGTGTGGATCTGATGGGTCTTGGAGGTAAATTCCTCGGCCCATTGCTTGGCGCCATCCGTTGCCGAAAGGCACAGCACGAACTGAGTACCATTGTTCGGGTCGGCACTCGCCAGAAAAATTCGCTCGCCCCACAACACGGGCGACGAGTGACCGTTGCCCGGCAACTCGACCTTCCACAGATGCTCGTTCTCGCCCCAACTGACGGGAATCGTCGTCGCGTCGCTCTGGCCCGAGCCGTTCGGTCCGCGGAAGCGCGTCCACTCTTGCGCCGCGGCCATGCCACTGATTAACAACGCCAGGCACAATCCGGTTACTTGTGATCGGCAATACATCGGCGCGCGGATCCTGAAAGAGTTCGAGCTGATTGCTGATTTGCCAAGTCTGGATCGCTTGGCGTTCCCATCATTCTAAACGTACTGGGATGCCGATCAACTCCGCTGACGCGTCGCATTGTGTGCCGGTCTTGAAGAGGGATTTGGAACCACGACGGCACGGAGAGCCGAGACGAGTCCCGATTAAGTCAGCACTTCTCCGTGTCGTCGTGTGGTCGTGGGTTACCCACGAGTATAAAAAAATTGTAAAAACACCACACCGAGAGCACCGGGGGGGGGGTGGGAATAACAGAATTTGTAGGGCCACCCGGCACCGCGGG